>NZ_CALMGQ010000134.1 GCF_937863595.1 uncultured Cytophaga sp. | reverse complement strand
CTCTGAAGTATATTTCCCTTATTGTATCAACTTCTTTTCAGCATTGTAGATTAGATAGTAGGCACCATCTTTAGGTGCTTTCAATTCATACCACACAACAAATTCTGGTTTACTACAAGGACGCGTTACAAACTCAGATATTTTATTAAAAAAGCTTGTATCATTTTGCAAAACCCATAAGGTATCTTCCGTAGCGCCTTGGATTTCAAAACGCGCATTCAAAAAGAGAGCGTGTATTTTTTCAGCACCTCTACTTTCTAAAGAAAAGCAAAACCCAATTCCAACAAAAAGGAACCAGGGCACCTTTAAATATATTTTCTTATATAGCACGTTGTTCTGATTTTATAACGTATCACTCAAACCCAATAGAAATCGTTTCGCATCCCTTGCGGTTTCTATTGGCAATTCTTCCATCGGTATATGCCCAACACCCGGATACACGATTAATTCTGAATGTGGTAAATCTTTGTTGAACCGTTTTGCTTGTTTGAGATCTATCCATTTATCTTTTTCGCCCCACATAAGTAAAGCAGGCGTCTCTATGGTTTTTAGTTTTTGATAGTCTTTAAAGTCTAACGTCTTTACAACGGATAAAAAAGCATCTCTATTGCCCTCCCGAAGTGCGTGGTAGTAGTAGCGATCAACAATCTCATCGGTCACTTTAGAATCATCACCATATACTTCATTTAGAATCTGAGCAACCAGAAAACGAGGTGTCATTTTATTGAACAGGGGTACAATGGAAGACTGTGCGACTGTAAACACATATGGAATGGTATCTTCCAAGGGATACCCAGCTGCATCCAGCAAGATCATCCGTTTTACGAAGTCGGGATATGCTGCAGCAACGTTCCAAGTAATGTATCCGCCCAAAGAGTTTCCTGCCATATAACAGGAATCGATTTGAAGTGTATCCAGAAAAGTTTTCATAAAGGATGCATAAAAATCGATCGAATAATCTTTGTTGGGATGTGGACCTGTTAATGCAAAACCAGGTAAATCCAATCGAATAATTCGAAAGTCGTTCTTCAATTGACCTGCCCAACCATCCCATGTATTCAAGGACGACCCTACTCCGTGAATAAGAACGAGTGGAATCCCTGTGCCTTCATCTTGATAATGAACATCCATTCCATCTATTTTTATAAATTTGGAATGTTCATTGGTGTACGTACGTTTTAATTCTTCAAGGGGTATATCTGAACGCCTCATCGCTAGTATAGCAAGCAACACAATTAGGAATAGGACGATAATGGTATAGGCTATTTTCTTCATTCTATGTATAATTATTACAAATCAATACATATAATATCTACAATATTTTTCATTAATCAAAAGCTACGATGCCATTCATAGATCTAAATGAATGCAAATAAATGGGGGTGTTCATTAATCTTTTTATAGTTCAGATTTTTTCTTTGAACGCCTAAAGAATATTACGTCGCATTTTATTTTCAAACCTTTCACCTTATTTAAGTATACTAAGATTTGGATTATACAGAATGTATTGAAAAAAATCACCGACTAAAATTAGGTATTTAAAGTAGAACGGAATGTAAAAAATTACGCCAGCCACACAAGCTAAACTATATAAAAAAGGAAAACAAAATTCACTATAGACGTTTTAAAATGTAGTGAGTAACCAAACAATATCGCATCTAGTAAAAATTCATTTAACTCACACAGAGCAACAGAATGCACCTATTCTGAAAAATAAATTTAATCCGTCTCCATTAAAATTGCTCTCAAAACTACGGCTTGATTAAAATGAATATTTTTTGCAGCATACACAAGGGTGACGTGTCTTTTCTGAGCAATCTTTCGTATGCGGCCTAGCTCTTCCTGCTCTACTTGCAATTCCTTTTTATACCGTTTTGCAAATTCATTAAAGCGTTCTTCCTTATGATCAAACCATTTTCGCAGTTCCGTTGATGGCGCGATAGTCTTAATCCACTCATCTAATCCTGCGCGCTCTTTTGAAATACCTCTGGGCCAAATTCTGTCTACTAAAATCCGATACCCGTCAGTCTCTGATGCTTCTTCGTATATTCTTTTGATTAAAATAGGTTTCATACTCGGATGGAATAAAAGATTGTTTGTTTCATTTGGATTTGAATGATCACCTATAATTTAGAAACGTTCAAATGAAACTTTTTAATAACAAATATTTAAGCGTTGTGTATACAGGGTATAGGATATAGGCAACGCACGTCTATAAGTAACATATGCCTACGATAATCTATTGGTATTAACTGTTGCCATGCATTTACTTTTCGCTCCAATAATAACTATCTGGATGTATTCGTTTGCCAAATATTGCTGTACCTACACGAATGAGTGTTGCGCCTTCTTCAATGGCAATTTCTAAATCACCACTCATTCCCATTGACAATTCATTCAGTTCAAAATTGGGCAATTGCAAGGCGTTCATTTCCGACTGAATGTCTTTTAATAAGCGATAGCATTTGCGAACCTTTTCCAGTTCTGAACTAAATAATCCGATTGTCATTAGTCCTTTAACTTTTAATGTATTGAATGTGGATACTTCTTTCGCAAAATCAATACTTGCAGCGGGATCAAGCCCAAATTTACTTTCTTCGTTAGATGTATTTACTTGCAGCATAATATCCATCGTTCTACCTTCTTGTTGCAATCGACGATCTAGTTTTTGAACCAATTCAAGTCGATCTATTGACTGAATGCAATCGGCATATTTTAATACATCTTTTATTTTATTCGTTTGAAGGTGTCCTATAAAATGGGTCGTATGAGCAATTGACGTTAAACCCTCGTATTTTTCTTTTAATTCCTGCGTTTTGTTTTCACCAATAATTGTTTCACCAAGTTGTAATGCAACGCAAATATTTTCATATGAAACTGTTTTTGTTGCCAACAACAATTTAATCTCTTTAGGGTCCCTTCCACTATGCTGTGCAGCATTCAGAATGCGTTTATGAACGTGCTCTAAATTAGTTTTTATATTATTCACATCCTTACATTTCTATTATAAAAAAACCATTATTATGAATTTCTGCTACTCGGTTTTCTTCAAGTGCTTCAATATGACAAAAACTACATTCTTTATATGTTAAAGCTTGCCCTTCTTGAGCTTTTGATATTAGATACAACTTACCATAGTTGTAAATGATGCTCGCATCTGTTACTTCAGAGGGTACAACAATGTCAAAGTGCATAACAGTAGTGTCTTTTTTTGTTACATAGGTGTCCCAAACGGCTACTTGCATGTTCTATTTTATTTACATTTACGTACTAATTTTTTTTTAACGACACAGCACTCTGCTAAATAATAAATGCCGCGATCATGTATTAAATTTACACGATAAAAGCAGATATCCTAAAGATGTGTCGTAAATTTCATAATCGTGGATCCTTCATGTTCAGCTAAAAAAAATGAAGCGTAACGTAAGGGATTACAATACCGTTCTTTTTTTTACATATTCGATTGTATACAGTCAACTTTTATTCAATCCTAGACAACACCTAGTCCTATAATTGTTTTATGAACAGATTGACGAGCGCTTTAGTCCTGCGATGTAATCACCCCGGCCTCAGGCCTATTCATGGCGCAGTTTTGGATGGCTCAGGGTTTCTTTTCAATCAATCCTTGCAGTTAGGGAATAAATGACACATTTACTCTCTTAAGCTCTTAAACCTACCTAAGTGGTCAACTATAGGCTCAATGAAAAGGTATTAATCGCTTCGAAATTTAAAAAAAATGTTTCTTATGGATTAGAGCCAACCCATGCAACATAAAAAAGCATACATTATATGTCTATCTACCAATCAACAATCAAAATTTCAAAATAAAGATACAATTGCGTATATAGTAAAACAATTACTATACATCTTCTATTTGTTCATGATACAACCGTGCTTATTTCAGCTCTAATGTTCGCATAAAACGTTATGTATGTGTATGTTTACTCACAATTTAAACATCCGTCTACAATAGTATTTAGTAACACATGCTGTTTAACGTAACATTTATAAAATAAACCATTGACCCATGTTACAACTTATTAAAGAACACGAACAATCGATTATATACTTTTTCATTATCGTAAGTGTTGTTATTTTATTGCTACTCATAACGAACACACTATATAAATGGCAAGTCAAAAAAGCCAATCTCGAATTTCCAAATGAAGAGCATGTAACCTTGCATTTATTAAAATCAATTTTAAAAGTGATTTGGATTATTTTAGGTTTAAGTGCTTCTAGTTTTGTTTTTATTAGCAAAGATTTATATGGACAAGCTGCTCAAAACTTTTGGCTCCTCGTCTATTTGGGTTCAGTCGTACTACTCACTGTAATTGGGGGGTCTGTAGTTCAAACACTTTTTACGCGTAAAATACAAAGCAGTAAAATTACGGGCACAGACCCTACAAGCTATAAATTTATACGTTCGTTGGCTGTTATTGTAATTTATTTCTTCGGCGGCATTTTAGCTATTCTCGCATTCCCATCTCTTAGAGGTACTGCCCATACTGCACTAGGTGGTGCAGGCGTGATAGCAATTATTGCAGGGGTTGCTTCGCAAGAAGCATTATCAAATGTAGTGGGTGGCGTATTTATCATTA
Source organism: uncultured Cytophaga sp. (assembly GCF_937863595.1). Lineage (GTDB taxonomy): Bacteria > Bacteroidota > Bacteroidia > Cytophagales > Cytophagaceae > Cytophaga. The sequence goes on along the minus strand of NZ_CALMGQ010000134.1, from coordinate 25,792 downwards.
TTTTCAAACCCTTCAAATTATATGATATTATTAAAATTTCGGATGAAATGGTGGGCGTTGTTACCGACATTACGTTACGCCATACCGTTATTCGGAATTATGAAAATAAAATGATTGTAATTCCGAACTCGATTATCAATAAAGAGAAAATTGTAAATTATGATTTGGGGGACAAAAAATGTTGTCAGTGGATAGAAATTGGAATCTCTTATGATAGCGACATGGATCTTGCCAAAGCAATCATGCAAGAAGAATGTGAAGCACACCCAAGTATTCTTGAGCACCGTACCTTATTAGAAATTAAAAATAAAGATCCAAAAGTAATTGTACGTGTAATCAATCTTGGAGATTTTGCTATCACACTAAGAGCTTGGGCTTGGGCAAAAGATTATTCAACTAGTTTTGTAATGAAATGCGAATTGTATGAAAGCATTAAAAAACGGTTTGATAGAGAAGGCATTGAAATTCCTTATCCACACAGAACGGTCGTTTTTAAAAACGCCAACGATACCCCATCAACAAAATAATGTACACGCATAATCCTTTCATGTTTCAAGTAGAAATCGCATGAATGCATCGACACCATTCTTTATTCCCTTCAATGAGAAGATAGACACGTCTTCTCTACCGCGCCTGTTCAGCAATCCTTTTAAGACAGATACAGATGGGCTTTGTATGCATGCTGTAGAAATGGTACAAGAACATTTAAACACGCAATCGGTTTGGTCGCATAATTTTGGTTTGTCTGAAATAGAAAATGATTTACCCATCATCGGAAAAATGTTTGGTGTATTGGTTGTTCAAAATCGATTCAATAAAATTGGTTTTCTTGCTGCCTTTTCGGGTAAGTTGGCAAACGCCAATGATCATGCTTATTTTGTTCCGCCTGTGTTTGATTTGCTTGCCGATGGTGGATTTTTGAACAAAGGCATGCAAGAGCTTTCTCGTATCTCAAACGTAATTGATGTACTTGAAGCAACAGCAAAATATTCAGAAGAAATAACGCAACGAAAAAACGAACGAAAGGAATTTTCAAACTCCTTACAACAAAAAATATTCGACCACTATGTATTTTTAAATCAAGCGGGTGAAGAAAAAAGTTTGCGCACCATTTTCAACGCAACCACACATAAAAACCCGCCAAGTGGTGCTGGCGAATGTGCTGCACCCAAACTCTTGCAATACGCTTTTTTACAAAACCTCAAACCCATTGCCATGGCAGAATTCTGGTGGGGACAATCCCCCAAATCTACAACATGGAAACACGGTCACTTCTATCCTTCTTGCCAAGAAAAATGTGCGCCTATTTTAGCACACATGTTAGAAGGAATTGAGATGGAGAAATAAAGGATCTCTTTTGAAATTGAAGTGAAATATACTGTTCACATATCCCTAAAATATTGGCTTGAAATGTATCAACAATTGCGTAAGAAGCGCTGAATACTTTGGCACGTTTAGATTTCTGGCCTAACATTATTTTTATAAGAATCCCTAAGTTCAATAAAACTATTGCCTATTTTTTTGTATATTCTATATAAAATTTCAAATCCCTTATGCAAACACACATACACACCAATACGCTTCAAAATATTTTACGCATTGTTTTAGGAACTTTCATGATTGGCGCTGCCATCGGACATTTTACATTTGCACGTGTTGACTTTCAAGCACAAGTGCCCGATTGGCTTCCGATGGATAAAGACATCATAGTATTGCTATCGGGTATTCCTGAATTACTACTCGGTCTGGCTTTGGTATTCTGGACCAAACAAAAAGTGTGGATTGGTATTATACTCGCTGTGTTTTTTGTACTTGTTTTTCCAGGAAACGTAAATCAATATACAGGAGCGCACGATGCATTTGGCTTAGACACCGATCAAAAAAGATTCATACGCTTATTGTTTCAACCGGTATTAATATTTTGGGCTTTGTGGAGTACGGGTGCATTAAAAGCATTATTGAGCAAGAAATAAGTTCGTTGTATAATGCATTGACTATCTTAGTTTTTACACCAGTCAAAGACTGGCGCGAGGGTGGATTGCAAAATCAAATTTTATAGTTTCATTCAGACAAAGATTCAATAAATTTTTCTGCATGATTTAAATGTGCCGTCTTTTTATGTTCATCCATTTTATCAAAGGTCTTAACAAGCATTCCCAATCTTGGATTTTGCAAAAAGAAATCGCGGTGTACATGCATAAACCGCCAAAACAAACCATCCCAAATTGGCTGCCAATTACCCTTTTTATAATCGCTCATTTTCATTAAATAATTGCTTCCACTGATATACGGTTTTGTTGCAAACAAACCTCCGTCTGCAAACTGACTCATGCCATATACATTGGGTACCATAACCCAATCGTATGCATCTATAAAAAGCTCCATAAACCAACGATACACTTCGTCGGGATCAAATTCGCATAACAACATAAAATTACCAAGTACCATCAAGCGTTCAATATGATGACAATAGCCCGCTTCTAAAACCTTTTTAATGGTGTTATCAATGGGTTCAATGCCCGTAGTGCCATTCCAAAATGAAGGCGGAATTTTTCGGGTAAAACCCCAATAATTTTTTGTGCGTGCTTCACTCCCTTTTAATTCATAAACAGCGCGAATAAATTCTCTCCATCCAATAATTTGTCGCACAAAACCTTCAACAGAATTTATAGGTAAATCATGCGCTTCTGCAAAGACGAGTGCTTGATCAATAATAAATTGTGGCGTTAACAAACCAACGTTGAGCATAGGTGTCAATACACCATGGTGCAATACATGTTGATTTGAAACAATAGCATCCTCATACGAACCAAATTCTACCAATCGTTTTTTAAAGAACGCTTCCAACCAAGATTTACTTTCTTCATGTGTGGTTGGATATATAAAATCTACCTGAAGTAACCCGTAATTATTGGGAAAATATGTTTCTACATACGTTACCGCTTCCGAATAAAACCGATTCGGCTTCATAAAATCAACTTGGGGCGGAATTTTACCTTTGGGATATTTTAAGCGATTTTCATCGTCGTAGGTCCATTTGCCACCAATTGGTTTTGAATCTTTATCAAGCAATATATTTCTACTTATTCGCTGATGCTTATAAAAGTCAGTTTGAAACAATCGCTTCTTACCACTAAAATACGCATCAATATCTTGTGGTGTATTCAAAAATAATGTTGAACTTATTTTATTCGCTTGTATGTTACTTGCCGTAGCTGCTTTGGTAATACGCTCCTCCAACCAACAATCCGTTGTATCAATGTATGTAAAAGATTCAATGCATTGCTCTTTTAAATACGGAATCAATTTTCGGATATCAGACAATTCACTGAATGCATCTATATAGATAACTTCAATCTTTTTAGACTTAAAATAATTTTCATAATATTTCATACTTGCTCTATGAAATGCAACCTTCTGTTTATGGAAGTTGTATTGTTTAAAAAACAACCATTCTTCAACCAAATAAATGGTGGTGCATGTTGAAACGATGCTGTTTTCTTCAAGCAATTGATGTGGAAAAAGGATACCTATAGACATATTTCTTAACTATTTTCTGCATGCAGCACTACAATATTTTACTTCATCCCAAACGTGCTGCCACTTCTTGCGCCATGTAAACGGACGTTGGCAGCGCATGCAAATTTTAGTAGGCAAATCACTTTTTTTCTTATGCCGCATATTTTTATTTTTTTTCTCTTTGACCTGAAACCAGAAGTATTGTTTATATGCTTTTTTAAAATACGTTCACCTTCATCCTTGGCTAATACCAATTCCTACTACAAAATAGTCCATTTTCATATTTGGGTATATCCTAACCTAAGCACCAAGCTACCCGTTGTTGTGCTTTTTCTGGCCAACAACCTCGCAACGTCAAAATATATTTTGAACTATTTTGAATTTAGATTTGGTATAATTCTGTATTCCGCATGCTCCAAACAATATCACTGGCTGCTTTTCGGGTAGTTTCAATATCAACAATTGGTGCGGGATAATTTGTACCAATACGCACATGATATAATTGCTGTTCCAATGCACTCAGCTTCCAAGGCTCATGTATGAAGGAAACAGGAACATCTTTTAGTTCCGGAAGCCAAGTCTTTATGAATACCCCATCGGCATCATGCTCTTCTGAATTTTTTATTGGATTGTAAATTCGAATGGTATTGCTTCCCGTCACTCCTGCTTGCATTTGCAATTGCGGATAATGAATGCCTGGTTCGTAATCCAAAAATTGACGCGCTAGAAAATGCAAGTCGCGCCAATCTTGCCAAAGGTTAAATACAAAAAAGGAAACCACCATGGCACGCATTCTGAAATTGATATATCCTGTAGCAACCAAACAGCGCATGCAAGCATCTACAATCGGAACCCCTGTCATACCTGTTTGCCACGCTTTTATATAGATTTCATTTTTGGGTTTATGGATGGCATCATAGGCTTTATTCATATTGATAAATTCCATTTGACACGTATCCTCAAACTTTTGCATAAAATGGCAATGCCAATGCAACCTAGAAACAAAATTTGAAAGCGCTCTTTTATTGCTCGCCAATTCATAGTGCTGCATGGTGAAAAGATACACCATGCGCATGCTAATATTTCCGTAACTTAAATACGGCGATATTCTACTACAGCCTTTACGACTGAGTGCAGGTTTTGAAATGTGTTTTGAATAATTTACGTAGCGTTCATTCAAAAAACTCTGTAAATATTTCCATGCAAATGTCTCCCCTCCGGGCTGAAAATTTATATCGGCTGTTGTAATTTCAAGAGACAAATCACATCCTTTTATTTTTTGATACAAATCGATATCAAATGCTAAAAAATTCCAATTTTGTTCCTCAACCAACTGGGGCAAAGCCTTCATTTTTGCCTTCCATAATTGCGTCCAATTATTTCTTGATTGCAGCCTCCGTATAACTCCATTGTGCTGAAACTCGCTCCAAACAATATCGTTTTCAATACAGAATTTTTTAATTTCAAGATCTCGATCAAATGTTATTTTATTACCAATCTCTTCGTGCGAAAAAATAGTATGAATACGATAGCGATGTGCAATTTTTTGAAAGACTGTTGCAACTTCATCGTGAAAAACATAAACCTGAGAATTTAAATCGACAAGCTTAGACTGCATATCTTGTAAAGATTGATATACAAACCTCCAATGACGCGTATCGCTGTCAGCATAGTTCATCACTGATGGTTCAAAGCAATAAACAAGTAACACTGGCAAGGCTTGCTGTTGAGCAACATACAGCGGTTCGTGATCTGTAAATCTCAAATCTCTTTTTAACCAAACAATAACGATGTCTTGCTTATCTATTTTCTGATCCGTCATGTATTTTGATTCAACAGTGCTGTACTGGTTTCTATGATCCATACTTACGTTAAAACCCACTAAGACCTATCTTTGTTCTACCTATTTTAACCCATGTAAATAAAAAATTTACTAAAAATGATGTATAAACTTTAGAATCTTTATGTTAAACCAATTCCTACTACAAAATAGTCCATTTTTATATTTGTGTATACCATAACCTAAACACCAAGCTACGCGTTGTTGGGCCTTTTCTGGCCAACAACCTAGCAAAGTCAAAATAAATTTTGAACTATTTTGAATTTATATTTGGTATTAAACCAACAGCAAAAAAAACATTCACCTACTCTCTAATCCCGGTAATCCTGCAATCCTTTTAATCGTGTCAAGTTGGCTAAAAAAAAAGAGCCGCACTTAATAAGCACGACTCTTTTAAATCTATTTAATAAAACAATACCATCCCCAACTCCTCCAGCTGTGCTTGAGTCTTTCCGACCAACCACATACAACTTTTTGATGTTGAATACAGACTACTTATACCGTCATCAATTCTTTTTCTTTTAACGCAATCAAATTTTCAAGTTTTGCATTCGTATCGTTTGTTAAAGCCTGTACAACTTCTTCCGCTTTTTTCACATCATCTTCAGAAGCGCCATCTTTTAACAATTTGCGCAATTCGTCGTTTGTCTCTTGACGAATTTTACGAATACGAACTCTACCGCTTTCGCCTTCTACTTTCGTTTGCTTTACCAAATCTCTACGTCTTTCTTCCGTAAGTGGTGGCACGTTGATACGAATAACATCCCCATCGTTTTGTGGATTAAAACCCATGTTTGAATCACGAATAACTTTTTCGATAGTCGTTATCATCGATTTTTCAAAAGCTTTAATCGTTATCGTGCGTGGTTCAGGTACAGTGATAGATGCAACTTGACCAAGTGGCGTAGAGGATCCATAATATTCAACCATCATCCCATCAAACATATTGGGTGCAGCTTTTCCAGCACGAATTTTTGTCAACTCATGTTCTACATGCTTAATTGCTTTTTGCATGCTATCTTTTGCATCGTCTAGATATAACTTAATTTCTTCCATAATGAAATTCGTTTTATAACGTTCGGTTTTTAAATCAATTTTATATACTTATAAGGTAACTAATGTACCTACATTTTCACCTTCTAATACTTTCAACAAGTTCCCTTGCTTATTCATATCAAAAATAATAATCGGCAAGGCATTTTCTTTACACAAGGTAAAGGCTGTCATATCCATAATATTCAAACCCTTTGCATACGCTTCATCAAACGTAATCGTCGTATAGCGCGTAGCACTTGGGTCCTTTTCCGGATCAGCCGTATACACACCATCTACACGTGTGCCTTTTAAAACTACTTCAGCTTCAACTTCAATTGCACGTAAACTTGCGGCTGTATCTGTAGTGAAATATGGATTACCTGTACCTGCACCAAACATTACAATACGTCCTTTTTCTAAATGGCGAATGGCACGTCTACGAATAAATGATTCGCACACTTCTTCAATCTTAATACCCGACATCAATCGTGTATCCAAACCAATATTCTCCAATGCACTCTGTAAGGCCATACAGTTGATTACAGTAGCCAACATACCCATATAATCGCCTTGTACACGATCGATGCCTGTTGCTGCTGCTTCAATACCTCTATAAATGTTACCACCACCTACTACAATAGTAATCTCCACGCCTTTTTCTGCAATTGCTTGAATTTCTTTTGCATAACGAATAAGAACCTGGCTATCAATACCATATTTCTGTTCACCCATTAGGGCTTCACCACTCAACTTCAGTAGGATACGCTTATATTTCATAGTTTCTTATTTTTTAGTTTGAAAACAGTCCTATTCCAAAGATTAGAAATGCCAAATCTTACAAATATAAACGCATTTTTGGGAATAGGAAAATTGAAAACCTGCCAACAAACTTAATTTTTAATAAAAATATCAACAATTCTGTAATTAGAACATAAGAATCTGCTCTTTATCGTGATTACAACGTATTTAGAGAAACAGTCATATTTAAAAATATCTATATTTCTACCTACTCCAATCCGATTCATTTTAGACTAAATCAGTCAAAAAATGTATCTTTATCATTCATTTTGAATCCATATAGGCTAATAACAATACATTAGTCGTTCAACCTTTTAGTAGTTTTACCTCATGAATTTCATTAAAAATTGCGTTTTAATCCTTTTAATTTCAAGTGTTTTTTATTCCTGCAAAAAACAACCTACTCGTTCTTCAGAAGAAAAAACCAATTCAAAATCAATACAAACCAGCAAAGGACCATATAATCCGAGCATCCCTGTTGTTTGGAATCTCATCCATACAAAATTAGAAGTAGCATTCAATTTTGAAAAACAACATTTGCTTGGTAAAGCAACCATTCAATTAAAACCGCATTTTTATTCTCAAAATACGCTCGTATTACAAGCAAAAGGTTTTGATATTCATTCCATAAAATTTCAATATGGCGCAGAAATAAAATCCTATACCTACGATTCGCAAAACATTCGTATCACGTTTGATAAAATGTATTCAAGATTAGATACCCTAAACATCGTGATCGATTACACTGCCAAGCCAAACGACTTACCTAAAACAGGTAGTGACGCCATTACAGAAGAAAAGGGTTTGTATTTCATTGACCCATTAGGTACTAACCCTAAAAAACCTACACAAGTTTGGACGCAAGGCGAAACGGTTTCTTCTTCGTGCTGGTTTCCTACGCTAGATGCTACCAATCAGCGCTGCACACAAGAAATGTTCATTACAGCCGACAATAAGTATACCGTACTCTCTAACGGAGAATTGGTTTACAAAACGGAGGCGCCCAACAATCAAACTACATGGTATTGGGAAATGAAAAAACCACATGCACCGTATTTGTTTATGATGGCCGTTGGTGAATTCGCAAAAGTAACAGACACATGGAATGACATGGAAGTGAGTTATTATGTTGAACCTGAATTCGAAAAATACGCGCGGGATATTTTTGGCCAAACACCTGCTATGATTGACTTCTTTTCAACAAAATTAAATTACCCATATCCTTGGCCTAAGTATTCTCAAATTGTAGTGCGCGATTACGTTTCTGGCGCTATGGAAAACACCTCTGCAAGTGTTTTTATGGAAGCCTTACAAGTAGACGACCGCTATTTAGTAGATGATACTTGGGAAAGTATTATTGCACACGAATTATTTCACCACTGGTTTGGTGATTTGGTAACTTGCGAAAGCTGGGCAAATTTACCTTTGAATGAATCGTTTGCGAACTTCTCTGAAATTGCGTGGTACGAACATAGATGGGGTTTTGAGGCAAGCCTGAAACATGCGCAAGAAGATTTAGATGGGTATTTAAACGAAGCAAAAACACAACAAAATCCGCTTATACGTTATCACTACACGGATATAGAAGATATGTTTGACAGAACAAGTTATAATAAAGGCGGACTTGTTTTAAATTTATTACGCAATACCGTTGGCGAAGAAGCGTTTTACGCTTCCTTGCATCTATACCTAACACGCAACGCATACACGGCTGTTGAGATCGATGAATTGCGTATGGCTTTTGAAGATGTTACAGGCGAAGACATGCATTGGTTTTTTGATACCTGGTTTTTACAACGTGGACATCCACAACTCTTTGTAGAGCACCAAGCATCAAAAAAGAATACCACAAATATTATTATTGAACAACGCCAAGATACCATTGAAGGGACGCTATACAGAATTCCTTTGCAAATTGATTACCGAACAAAAACGGATACAACGTTACAGTCCAATCGCTATTGGATTGATTCCTATAAAGACACCATAAATTTACCTGTAGCTTTTGATGCACTGTCTTACCTTGTTGTGGACAGCAAACATGTAGTAGTTGGAACCATAGATCATAAAAAATCAAATTACTTATTAAAGAATGATTTAAAATATGGTACCGATTATCTAATTCGCCAACTAGCCTTTGAGCAATTAATTAAACCAGAAAACAACAAAGAGAATCCGTATGAAGTGCACCCAGAACTTACGGAACTTTTATTGCAAGGACTCAACGATAAATCGGCAGAGGTACGCAGCGTTGCAACATTTCAATTTGCAAAACATGCAATACCAAACCTTGAAACTATTTTCATTCCAAAGTTGAAAGAAATGGCAGCAACGGAACCGAATGGGGAATTACGTGGCACAACCATTCAACTACTTTCTTCCTTACCACAAAACGCATCGTTTATTAATATTTACAAACAAGGAATTGATGCACCATCCTATCATGTTGCTGGAGCATGTTTAAACGCATTGCTCAAACTGAATGATGAAGAAACCATTCAAAAAATTCCATCTTTTGAAGATGCTTCAAATGTTAATATTATTTCTCCTCTTGCTCAGTACTACACCAAAACAGGTGAACAGAAACACTATCAGTGGTTTGAAGACAAAATGAAACAAGCGTCGAGCCAAGATCTATATGATTTAATGGTTATATTTACTAAATATGCATTACAATTAAGTAATGAAGATAAAGCAAAAGCAATTGTATTTTTAAAACAAATCAGTATTGAAAATCAACATGAGGTGATTCGCAAGAATGCTAAAACATACGCTCAATACATTGAAAAATCAATCAAATAAAAAAAACCTACATCTACCTATATCTATATGAAACACTTAATCTATTCACTATTATTTTCGGCATGCATCCTCTTTGCATGTGAAAATAAAAAATCAGAACTGGTCACAGAATTAACAATCGATACATTAGCTTCTGGCACAACAAAAGGATTGGACTCAACCATTGCAGATGAAGTAACGCATATTGAAGTATTAAAACCAGATACTAAAACAATTGACAGCTTATTAAAAAAACCAGTAACAACGCCTGCAAATAATCCATTTGGTTTAAAATCGGGCGACAAACTTATACCTGCGCTTGCAAAGGATCCATTAAAAGAACGTATGAAAACCATACTGGGCGATAAGTATGCAGAATATGTTAAATTTTTAGCAACTGCAAAACCCTTGAAAAAAGATTCAGATGGATTTTTATATACACAAGGTGCTGCATCTGCAGGATCTAAAAATGAAGCCTTCTTTTTATATCACCACGAAAACGATGTATTGTTTTTAGGCTTTCAAAAAGGCACAGAACGTGTGATGCTAAACGATATGAAATCACGCATGTTCGCCCCTCAAAAAGTAGACGATTGGGTTGAAAGACCTGTAATTGAATAACGATTCTTATTGATATGAATATTGAAAAAATCCTGAACGATGTGAATTGTTCAGGATTTTTTTATTGTACCTATCTGAACGTTGATTCATTTGATTTTTAGCTAATCATCCCCGCTCCCTCGCTCTCCCTCGCGCCAGATAAGCTTCAGTCTGGTGTGTGCTACACTTTACACATTACACTTTTACTTTTTACTTTTTTTGCTGACCACTGATCACTGACCACTGATCACTTTTTTTTTACACTTTACACTTTTTACTGACCACTGAACACTGTTTAACTGATCACTCTCTCAAAGCCCACTTCCAATATTTGATCGCCCACTTTGTACTTCGTACTTTGTACTCTGTACTCCATACTCCGTACTCCGTACTTTCTTCCTATTCAAACACACGAAAAAAATCAGACAAATGCTCCACAATATCCGATGCAATCATCGCTGATTTAGATAAACGATTCGCTGCTGCATCGCCTGCATACCCATGCGCAAACACACCAATTTTAGCTGCATCTTCAGAAGTATATCCTTGAGCCAAAAGTGATGTTATAATACCCGTAAGCACATCGCCACTGCCAGCAGTTGCCATACCCGAATTGCCTGTAGAATTAAAATGCACTACACCTGTCGGCATAATCACTGCCGAGTAGGCACCTTTCAATACAATGACTACCTGCAGTTTCTTTGCAAGTTCAATCCCTTTTAGCAATCGTTCCCAACTATTTTCAAACGTAATCCCGGCTAAGCGCTCTAATTCCTTGGGATGCGGAGTCAAAATACTATTTGGTGGAATATTTTTTATAAGCTCCGGATGCGATGCCAATATATTTAAGGCGCTCGCATCAATCACCAATGGTATGTTAACGCCTTCAAGTAATTCTGCTAGTAAGATTGATGTTTGTTCATGTTCCCCTATCCCACAACCAATACCAATCGCATTATATAATTTCACATCCGGTAAGTGCGATACAACAAAATCATCTGCGTCAATACTTAATACAGCTTCCGGTAAAAGTGTTTGTAAAACCGCTACACCACATGCAGGTATATGCGCACAAACAAGACCAGCTCCAGAACGCACACAAGCTTTTGATGATAAGGCTGCAGCACCCATCATACCTCTGCTGCCAACAATAAGAAGCGCTTTCCCAAAAGTTCCTTTATGTGCAAAAACGGGACGCTTACGCATCAACAATTTAATATCAGAATCCCTTGAATAATAATAATTTGTTGCAAGATGTTCCGTACCCGCTTCTTTTAATCCGATATCAAGCACATGCCAAACACCTGTATACGATTCATTGTCGGACAAGAAAAACATCAATTTAGGTGTATGAAATGTAAGCGTATAATCGGCTTTAATAATCGAGCTATGCTTTGCAGGATAATCACAATATAAACCTGAAGGAATGTCTACCGAATACACGGTTGCGTTACTTGCATTGATGGCATCAATAACAGTGGCATACAAACCTGTCACTTCCTTGTTTAAACCTGAACCCAACAAGGCATCTACAAGCACAATATCCTTATGTATTGCCGGCATTTCTTCTTGTGAAGTAATTGTATTTACATCAACAAGCGAACGTATTGATTCTAAATTTGCCGCACAATCTTCAGAAAGCAAACCTGTGTTTAATAAATAAGGCTTTACTCTAAAACCCTTTAGAACTAATAATCGTGCGATTGCCAATCCATCACCTCCGTTATTTCCCTTCCCACAAAATATCCAAACTTCTTGTTCAACAGAAATATGTTGAACAAAATAGTTCACGAAGGCAATTGCTGCACGTTCCATTAATTGCAACGAAGAAATTTGTTCTTCTTCTTGTGTGTACACATCCAATTGATTCATCTGAGCAGCGTTGAGTACTTTCATAGGGATAGAATATATATTTGAAAGGAATATACGTATTTAAAACGTAGGCTGAAATGGATTTAATTTTTTATGTGTAAATATAAATGCAGTCAAAGACTGCAAAATAATAGACACCAGTCCGGTCTCTATCAATCTATATTGTACTATTAAAAACATCTCAAATAACAGTTAGTAGCGTATAGGAAAATCGAGACTGGCGCCAGCGAGCGCATAAACGTACCAAACCTTGGCATATTTAAGATTCGAAATAGTATTTCATTAAAGAAGATTGAATTACAAATCTCAAAAAAATAATGAATCAAAAATGCAGTCAAAGACTGCAAAATAATAGACACCAGTCCGGTCTCTATCAATCTATATTGTACTATTAAAAACATCTCAAATAACAGTTAGTAGCGTATAGGAAAATCGAGACTGGCGCCAGCGAGCGTACCAGAGAGCGTTCGCCCTGACCACTGTTTAATGACACCTGCCTCTGATTCCCTAACCATTATTTCATAATTCATAATTCATAATTCATAATTCATAATTCCTCAAATCTTCATCGCAACATACACCCCAAACGTCCTACTCGAATACGTGGGCATAACCACCACCTGTTTATTCCACTTATACTGATGCGTCCAATAGGCAAGTTGCACGCTTAGTATACCAATACCAGCACCAACCAAAACATCGCTCGTATAATGTTTATTGTTTACGATGCGTAAAGCACCAACTGAACTAGCTACCGCATAGGCTGCAATTGGATACCAGATGCTTTTGGATCCGAACTCTTTTTGTATCATGGCTGCGGCTAAAAATACTTGCGCACTATGACCCGAAGGGAAGGAATGATCATCGGATCCGTCTGGACGAATAACCTGTGTACCTCTTTTTAATAAACCTGTTGAAACAATCATAATGGCTTCTGCTTTGATGAAAAGGACTGCTCTATTTTTATAATCTGTCTTTCCTTTTACACCTAAGAAATCTAAACCAAAAATAAAAGGAACAGCTGCAAAACGTAGGTAATCATCTGCTGAAGTATGAAAATTGAGATTGCTCGAAACAACTGAATTTTTAATAGACAGGTCATTGAACGAGGTCTTATTCAATTTCATATACAAACCTAAGCCAATCAGTGCAACGGGAGCAATGGATTGTTTCACATACGCACCTACTTTTTTATTCTTATATACCGTATCTATCTGTGCTACAGATTGTGTAATACTATAAATAAATACAAGGAAAAATACGAACAATCGCTTATGCATGCTTTCTTTTAATTATTAATTTCAATATAAGTGTTCCGCTTTGCACCATTCACAAACTGCACAGAGGTACATATTTGAAGGTTTAGACATCAATTGTATAAAACTAAGCATTATTTGTAGATAACCCATTCTACTTTTAACTGCAAAATTGTGCTATTATACATATTTTTAACAATAGATTGAGTACTCATGCACATTGAATTAGCAAACTTCGAAAAAATATACACGCATTTTGTCGGCAATAAATCAGACGACGAGGGCATACAGATTTCTAAAACGCCTCTCCAATTAAACGATGAATCGTTGAAAGAAATTTTGTTAAACTACTTTACAAGTCCGTTTAAAAATAAAGAATACAATCGTTTTCATCACGAAGCAGATATTAATTTGAACGAATTGTTTACGTATTGCTCCAATATTTTTTCAGATCCAGATAGTTTGTATTTGCAAAGCATCAATATTGCAAAACACTTGTACGAACAATCCAAGCATCCTATGATTAAGGGAGGAGAATTGTATGTAGTTCATTTTGATGATTGTGTTATTGATGGAGAAAGTACAGATGCAATCGGAATTTTTAAATCTGAAACAAAAGAAACGTTCTTGAAAATATTCCCGAAAGGCGATGGATACGAAGCGGTATCGGATAAAGGCATTGATATACGTAAGTTGGATAAAGGATGCTTTATTGTAAACAGCGAAAAAGAACAAGGCTATAAGGTATGTATTGTAGACCAAACAAATAAATCAAGCGATGCACAATATTGGAAAGAAGATTTCTTGAATATTATAAGTCGCAACGACAGCTTCCACTACACCCAGAATTACATGTCGATGTGTAAGAGTTTTGTAACCGATAAAATGCCCGAAGATTTTGATGTTTCAAAAACAGATCAGATTGATTTACTTAACCGCTCTGCAACGTATTTTAAGAAGAATGAAAATTTTGAAATAAATGCATTTACAAATGATGTAATTCAAGATGAAGGCTTGATTGATGCGTTTAAAACCTATAAAAATACCTTTCAAGAAGATAGCAATTTAGCCATTGTAGATGAGTTTGAAATTTCTACACCTGCCGTGAAAAAATATTCTAAAGTCTTCAAAAGTGTATTAAAGTTGGATCGCAATTTCCACATCTATATTCACGGAGATAAAGATTTAATTGAAAAAGGCAGAGACGATGCCAGCGGAATGAATTTCTATAAAATATTTTACAAAGAAGAAAGTTAGGAAGGCTGAAGGCGGAAGGCTGAAAGCGAAAGGCTGAAAGCGAAAGGCGGAAGGCGGAAGGCGAAAGGCCTAAGATTTATACGTTAGGCTTTAGGCGTTAGGCTTTAGGCGTTAGGCTTTAGGCGTATTGCAACAAACCTACGGAACAACTCCTGCCCTTCTTCCCAATACCCTAATTTGGCAAGCGAACCAATATGTTCCCGATTACCGACAGAAATGAATTCTGAACCTGTAATTCCTGCCCATTTTTTTAATTCAGCAGCTGTTATATAGGGATCGTTTTCACTTGCAATCACAATAGAAACAAAAGGAAGTTTTTCTCGAGGCATAGGCGTAAATCCAACACATGCATTTGGGAAGTCTAGACGTTCTACATTGGGCATGGCTACTAAAAACGCACCTACAACATTCCTTAATTTTCCCTGCTTTGATGCATGCAGAATCGTTGCACAACCTAAACTATGTCCAATTAAAATGACAGGCTTGTCTGAAGCATGCAGTATCGTATTCTCCAGTTTATCTACCCATAAAGAACAGTCCGGTTTATCCCAATCTTTTTGTTCAACACGGATAATTTCTGGATACGCCATCTCCCAATATGTTTGCCAATGATCGGCCCCTGACCCATTTAAACCGGGTACCATTAAATAATTGAAATATGGTTCTAATTTCATAATTTCATGATTATATATATTAACAAAAATAGTAGTAATTTAAATACATGTCATATATTTTAATTAAGATATTATTAAAATTATTTTAGCAATAAAAAATTTACGAAAATTCATGAAAAAAAAACAAGAGCACCCTAAAATAATTCAGGATGAAATCATTAAAATAAACTACCCACTTTCAATCCTTATAGTCATTTGTATTTTAGTATACATCAAATCATTAAACTTTGGTTTGACGCATTTGGATGACACCATTTTTATTAATGATTTCCATGCCTTATTTTCTGACATCAAAAATCTTCCGCATTTGTTTTTCAGAGGCGTCTTTTTTGAAACATCAGATTCATATTATAGACCATTACTTATGGTTTCCTTTATGTATGACAAACTCTTAACTGGAAACCTATTCGCATACCATCTAACCAATCTACTCTTCCATATTAGCTCGTGCATTCTATTATATATTTTCTTTATAAAATTAAAAATCAGATCGGATATTAGCTTTATACTTGCACTATTATTTGCTGTTCACCCCGCCTTATCTCAAGCAGTTGTTTGGATCCCAGGCAGAAATGATTCCATGCTTACAACATTTGCATTGGCAAGTTTTATCTGCATCATAAACTATACCACGACACGAAAATGGCATACCTTATTTTTTCACTTCTTATTTTTAGCACTCGCCTTATTCACAAAAGAATCTGGCATCATTTTACCCATACTTATTTTTGGATATTTCGTCTTATTCGCAAAACAACACATTAAATATAATGTGATTGTATTTTTGGGATGGATTGCGATTGGAGCAATTTGGTTTTACATGCGCAGCATCTCTATTGAACCCATGATCAAACCAACAATATCCGAATATGTGGAACTATTTATCAGCCGATTGCCTCTATTTATTCAATATATAGGAAAATCCATTTTACCTTTTAACTTGTCTGTATTCCCTATGCAGGCTGACACTACGATCTATCTAGGATTGATTTCAGTAATTTTAATAGGCGTATTGATTTTCTTAAATAAAACATTTGATAAAAAAATGGTTTTATTTGGTCTCGCATGGTTTGTGTTTTTCTTAACACCAGCCTTTTTTGTACCAACTGCAATTAATGAGCAAGCTTTTGAGCATCGATTGTATCTACCTATAATTGGTTTATTTATTATATTAAGTGAATGCGTATTGTTTTCTAAAACGCGTATTCCAAATCAAAAAATTACTTTTTGGAGCTTTATGGCTGTCGGAATTCTATTTGTAGTCATTAACTATGGTCATCAACAAAAATTTAAAAATGAAATAACTTTTTGGGAAAATGCCGCGCTTGATAGTCCCTCTTCTAGCTATGCACATAAAATGCTCGGCATAAAATATTTCAATAAAAAAACCTTCGATTTGTCAAATAAAGAAATCAAACGTGCATTGGAAATAGATTCAACAGAGAAATATGTGAATTTCTACTATGCCAAAAACCTGCAACAAAAAAATGAAAAAGATCCAAAATTAGAGTACTTCCTTTTACAAGAAGAAAAAAACAATCCTGGCTTCATAGATAATGTATTTGAATTAGCACGCGTAAACTTTGAAAAGGGAGATAAGGTTAAAGCAAAATATTATTTAGAAGAATGTGTCAGAAGCACGCCTTCATTTATGATTGCAAAAAGCAATTTGCTGATATTGCTTATGGAAAATGGTGAAAAACAAGAAGCACTTGATTATATCAATCAATGGAAGAAAGACAAAACAGGCGTTCCAAAAGGCTTAGAGGAGCAAGTAAATAAAATGTAAGTAAAATGCCTCTAGACAACCTATTTTCTAGAGGCATTTTTCATATATGAAAATCAATCTGCTTTTTATTCCAAGGTTCGAATCACCTTACACGGATTTCCTGCAGCAAATACATTCGCAGGAATGTCTTTTGTAACAACACTACCAGCTCCTATCGTTGTATTCTCACCAATGGTAATGCCTTGACAAATAATAACACTACCACCCAACCATACATTATCTTTGATGGTAATGGGGCTCGCTAACTCAGGACCTTTAATGCGTTCCGCTGCTTTTAATGGATGGTAAGCGCCATAGAAACTCACATTGGGACCAATAAACACATTGTCGCCCATAGTAAATTGAGAACAATCTAAAACGGTAACATTGAAATTAATAAAAACATTCTTACCTAGATGTATGTGTTGACCATAATCACAGAAAAATGGAGGTTGAATATCAATGTTCTGTCCTGTTGAACCTAGCAATGATTTCAAAAGCAAACCTCGTTCTAAGACTTGTTCGTTCAACGTTTGATTGTATTCTGTAAACAAGGCGCGTGCTTTATTTCGCATGTGCATTAAAACAGGATCGTTTGCCATATACAATTCGCCCGCAAGCATTTTTTCTAGTTCTGTCATACAAAATATATTTTCGCTTCTAGAAGATACTTATTTTTCTTTGAAACAAAAAAAGGCCTTTGTAAATGAATCTACAAAGGCCTTTTTTAAACAAAGCACAATCAATTCCAACCGCCGCCTAATGCCCTGTATACATTCACAACGGTATCTAATCTTCTTTTCTTAATTTCAATCAATTGCAACTTCGACTGCAAAGCTGCAGAACGTGTTATGATTACTTCAAGATAGGTGGCTCTTCCGGTTAAAAACAATTCGGATGCCGTCTCTATAGAAGTTGTAAGTACTTCTACTTCTTGATTTTTTAATTCATATATCTGACTTAAATTATCCATATAAACCAATTGATTGTACACTTCAACATACCCAGTTAAAATATTCTTCTGATACGTATACATTGCCTCTACTTGCTCAGCTTTAGCCGATCTAAAGCTTGCTTTGATGGCACTTTGATTGATCAATGGGGTAATCAACCCTCCAAGTGCATTGTATGCCATGGATTGTGGGGAGAAAATAAAATTGGGATTAAAAGAATTCAACCCCAAGGTTGCCGTAATGCTGAAAGACGGATAAAAGGCCGCTTTCGCAGCACGCACATTCGCTTTACTTGCCTTTAGTTCTAATTCTGATTTTTTTATATCCGGCCGATTACTCAACAACTGACTTGGTATACCTACTTGAATTTGAGCCGGAACATCTCGATCAAATTTATTGGTATTAACATCAATCGTTTGGGGATATCTGCCCAACATAGAATTTAATTTATTTTCTGTATGAATAATTTGTTGTGCCAACTCCAACTTCAAAATTCGAGATTGCAACAACTGCGCTTGAAATTGATTCACAGCTAATTCATTCGCTCTGCCTGCTTCCTTTTGAACGTGCACAATATTTAATTGATCTTCCTGGAGTTTGATTGTTTCATCGATAATAGAAATTTCACTTTTGTACGAAAGCAATTCATAATAGGTCGATGCAACTTCTGCAATCAAGTTTGTGACAAGCCAATTCTTCCCTTCTACAGTAGCCAAGTATGCAGCAGTTGCTGCTCTGCGTTTATTCTTAAGCTTACCCCAAACATCTACTTCCCATGAACTTCTTAAACCCACAAAATATTCAGGCACTATATTGTTTGGCACCTTTTGTTTGTCATCAATATTGGGTGATAAATTGGTATCAAAATTACCTACACCTGCCATGGTATAATCACCAAACTTTTCGCCACCGGCTACCACGGATCCTTGAACTTTTGGTGCAGATAACCCTTTCGCATATTTAACCTGTGCTTGAGACGACTTAATTTTTTGATAGGCAATTAACACATCAAAATTATTTTTTAATGCGGTATCAATCAGGTCTACCAATAGCGGGTCAGAAAAATATTCTTTCCAATTAATGGCAGCAACATTTGACGAATCAGATGTTGTTATATACTGGCTTGGCAATGCCTTCGTTACAAGATCCGTATTAGACTTTGATGTAGCGCAGGCATTCAAAAAGGCTATAATACTAAGACACAAACCAATCCTATATATTAATTTTATGTAGTGAGTCATCTTATTTATCAATTAATATTTTTTTAGTATTCTTATTGCTTGTCATTTTGAATTGCAGGTTTGTAAAAAACACAAACAGACCTGGTATTATTATCAAACCCAATAGGGTGCCAATAAACATACCGCCCGCACCAGCCGTACCAATGGTTCTGTTACCAATAGCACCTGCACCTGTTGCTATCATTAGTGGCACCAAACCTGCAACAAATGCAAAGGATGTCATTAAGATGGGTCTAAAGCGCGCAATAGCTCCTTCAATAGCTGCTTGCATGGGCGCATATCCTTCTTTCTGTTTTAATAAAGCGAACTCAATAATTAGAATGGCATTTTTACCTAACAGACCAATCAACATTACTAGGGCAACTTGCGCATAAATATTATTTTGTAATCCCAATACATACAATAAGAAATAAGCACCAAATATCCCGGTAGGTAAAGACAGAATTACAGCTAAAGGAAGAAGGAAACTTTCGTATTGTGCAGATAAAATCAAATACACGAAGATTAAACAAATCACAAAGATAATAGCAACCTGACTACCCGATTCAATTTCATCGCGGGTCATACCAGACCATTCAAAGGTATATCCTTTAGGTAAATACTTTTCTCCTGTTTCTGTTATGGCTTTTATAGCATCCCCACTGCTATAGCCTATAGTTGGTTCACCATTAATCATTGCAGCCGTAAACATATTGTGGCGCGTCAATTGCTCTGGACCATAAATACGCTCAATAGAAATGAAGGTAGAATATTGCACCATCTCACCTTCTTTGTTTTTTACATACAGTTTTAAAATATCCTGGGGTTGAGCTCTGTACCGAGGTAAAGCTTGCACCACAACTTTATACATTTGTCCAAAACGAATAAAGTTGGTAGCATAATAACTTCCAATCAAGGCTTGTAAATTCTCCATCGCATTGTTCACCGTTACCCCTTTTTGTGCAGCCTTATCGTAATCAATATTTATAAGATACTGCGGAAAGTTCGCATCAAAACTTGAAAAAGCTTCTTCAATTTCTTCGCGTTTATTTAATTCAAAAATAAAGGCATCTGTTACAGTCTGAAGTTTTTGCAAATCTCCAGAACCGGTTCTGTCCTGTATTCTAAATTCAAAACCACTCGCATTGCCATATCCAGGTACTGCAGGCGGAGGAAAGAATTGAATATCTGCATCGTTCAAATCTTTGGTATCACGTTCCAAGGAATCTATGATATCATTTACAGAAATCCCACGTTCGGTCCAGGGTTTTAAGTTTATCATCGCCATACCAAAGGTTGCGCCAGAACCTTCTGTCATGATGTTGTAGCCAGCCATAGTAGAAACAGACTCTATTGCGTCGTACTTTTTAGTCATGCGTTGTATGTTATCGACAACACGTTCCGTACGTTCTAAGGTTGCTCCAGAAGGTGTAGTAACACTTGCATAAATAGTACCTTGGTCTTCTGTAGGAATAAATGCCGTTGGCAGCAATGCTCCAAAACCCACAATACCAATTCCAAATAAAATTAACAAACCAAACGTAACAACATTTCGATTGATTATCAATTTCAATAACGATTGATACCTAAAAGTGAGATCATTAAACGCTTTATTAAATACATAAAAGAATCTATGCAACCACGTATTTTGCTTTTTATGACTTGAATGATTTTTGAGTAATAAAGCACAAAGCGCAGGCGTCAGTGTTAATGCATTCACACCAGATATAACAATCGCAATTGCCATGGTAATGGAAAACTGTCTGTAAAAAACACCTACCGGACCCGACATAAAAGCAACTGGAATAAACACGGCAGACATCACAAGTGTAATGGCGATGATGGCACCGCTGATCTCTTTCATAGATGCATGCGTTGCCTCAAGGGGACTTAGGTGCTCTTTTTCCATTTTAACGTGCACCGACTCTACCACAACAATTGCGTCATCAACAACAATACCAATGGATAATACCAATGCAAATAAGGTCAAAAGATTGATCGAGAAATCAAGCATATCCATAAAGAAAAACGTACCGATCAAAGAAACGGGTACTGCAATAATGGGAATGATGGTAGAACGAAAATCTTGTAAAAACAAAAATACCACCAATGCAACAAGTATAAATGCTTCAATCAAGGTTTTGATTACTTCATGAATAGATGCATCTAAAAACCGCGACACATCATAACTGATGGTGTAGTCCATGCCCGAAGGAAAAGTAGAAACTTTCAACTCGGCCATTTTAGTTTTAATATTTTCGATTACCTCACTCGCGTTAGAGCCTGGTCGTTGTTTTAATATAATAGCTGCAGATGGTCTGCCATTTTCTTTAGACAATACATCGTAATCCAAGGATCCGAATTCAATTTCTGCAATGTCTTTCAACCGCAATGTTTGTCCTTCTGAACTTGCTTTAACAGGTATGTTTTCATACTGTTCCTTTGTCGTAAATTTCCCCGAATACCGCAATACATATTGCAAAGATTGAGATTTACGACCAGAGCTTTCACCCACTTTACCAGGTGCAGCTTCTATATTTTCAGCACGTAGCGCATTGATTACATCCTCTGCAGCAATATCATACACCGTCATCCGATCGGGCTTCAACCAAATACGCATAGAATATTCTCTAGACCCCATGATATCAGCAAAGCCAACCCCATTGATACGCTTCAATTCAGCCAATACATTGATGTCTGCAAAATTGTATAAAAACTTTTCATCGGCAGTTGTATCCGTGCTCAATATGTTAATATACATCAACATACTATTCACTTCTTTTTCTATAATAATGCCTGATTTTATAACTTCTTCAGGCATTTCATCCAAGACTGCAGTTACTCTATTTTGAACATTCACAGAAGCTAAATCAGGATTGACACCAGCATTAAAATAAATTTGAATGATACTGGTACCATCGTTCCCCGAAACAGAGGTCATATACGACATACCCGACACGCCATTAATAGCACGTTCTAATGGCGTCACGACTGCTTTCGCACATACTTCAGCACTTGCACCCGTATACTTTGTAGTTACAGCAACCACTGGCGGTGCAATGTCTGGATATTGTGTTACGGGCAATTTTACTAAGGATAGCAATCCTAAAAAAACAATTACCAATGAAATTACAATTGATAATACGGGCCTATCTATAAACTTGTTAAACATAGTTGTACGTTAAATACCTAAGACTTCTTTAAATGAGAAAACGCATTGAATTAAAATTGACCAATTAATTTCCGGAGTGGAATAAAATTGGGTGTGACTTCAACGCCTTCTCGCACGTCTTGAATGCCTTCGTAAATAAAACGATCTGTCGTACTGATCCCTGAAGCAATGATAAACAAGTGCGGTATGCGCATTTTAGGCAATACACAACGCGCTCTAACAATATTATTTGTATCTACAACATACACAAACATGCGATCTTGTATTTCGTAGGTGCTCTTCTGTGGAATGATTAATACATTTTTCACCGCACGCGTAATACGGACTTTACCGCTTGAGCCGTGCTTTAATAATTTATCCGGATTGGAAAAGCGTGCACGAAATGCAATGCTTCCGGTGGTATTATCAAACTCCCCTTCTATCGTTTCAATTTGTCCTGTAAATTTATGTTCTTCGTTGTTTGCAAGAATTAACTTTACAGATTTACTAAAGGATTCATTTTTATCTGATTTAAAATCCAGATATTCTTTTTCAGAAACATTAAAATAAGCATACACTTCACTATTATCAGACAAGGTTGTAAGCAAGGTTCCTTCATCAATCAAACTACCCACTTTATTTGGTATACGATCTAATATGCCATCAAAAGGTGCGCGCACTTCTGTATAAGATAATTTCAACTTTGCGCTTTCTTCGTGGGAACGGGCTTCGTCAATATTGGCGTTTAATGCATCTAATTTTGCAAGTGCCATGTCCATTTCTGTTTTGGAAACAACATTTTTATCAACCAATATTTTCACATTCTGCACATTCAACTCCGCTGACTTGGCTTCCGCTATGGCATTTTTCAAATTTGCTTTTGCTTTGAGTACCTCTTCTTTATACTCTTGACTGCCAATACGAAATAGTACTTGTCCTTTTTTTACAGCCATACCTTCATCCACTACAATGGCTTCCAAATATCCTTTCACGCGCGAACGTATATCCACATTTTTAATGGAATGTATATCGGCCACAAAATCAATAAAATAGGTGGTATCGATTAAAATGGGTTTTGTAACGGTGAATTTTTCAGCTTGTTTATCCCCTTTTTTATTGGAACAACTCAATGCTACAAATTGCAATAATAGGCAACTATAAATAAGTATTTTTTTCATAATAAATATTAATACACCCTAAGAGAACTTCTTAAGATAATGAGAGATTAAACGAATGATTGTATTACGGTTGGGTATTCTCCTACATTACATGGATGCATGCAACATAGCTTTGGTTAGGAATTAGGTGGTGGAGAAAAAATATCTAAAAATTCAACACGGATCATTTCAACAGCATGCATCTTATATGCTGAAGTGATATAATAATAAGAAGTATTATGTTGTACATCCGAAGGGACAGCAGATGAAACAACTTCGGTTTCTACTTCCAATTCATTCTCAATATTAAAATTGTCAAAAAGTGATTGTTCATCAGCCAGTTCTACTTTAACCTCTTCGCCATCCGTAAGGTCTTCTTCTGAATAAAAATCAGCACACGTTTCAGCGATTACATTTGAACTAAAATTGTCTACATAGATTTCTTGCGCTCCGATTATAGACAAGGCGCTTATTAATATTATTAAGAAATATGTATAAAAGAATTTCCGCATAGTACGTTACAAATACAAGTTACCAATTCCTTTGATAAATACCATATAAAACCCGCAGAGCCAATTTTAAAGAAGACAGAAAAACCCACGTTTCAACACCAATATTGCTGACTGTACTAAGAAAAATCCATATTTAAAGTAGAATTTTAAAAAAACACATGACGAAGCGCCTAATTTTAATGAAAAAATTATAGCTAAATACATTCAGAAGAATCATGTATTATGTACTAAAACCATTGATTCTTGATTTTCATAATTGAATTATCATTTAAACTCAATCTTCTTCATTATACATAATCTTATGTTCATCTAAAAATGCTTTTATCTGATCTACATGTACACATTGCCCTAAATGAATAAAGGAGTAATCCGTTACTTTTTTTAGTTTATTGTTAATCAATATTTCGGTTTCAATCAAATCAAAACCCAAATGCAAATGCTTGGTAGAAGATTGCATACCACACACATAACCAGATTTATTAAAGAGTGGACCACCACTCTGACCTTTTAATCCTGGAGTGCTCAGTTCAATACCTACAATACCAGACGGATCAGCAAGGAAACGGGTAACCATTCCATCTATCGGAAAACGTGGGGAATGCGTTACCCCTTCGGCCGTCCATTCTATGTCATCAGCAGCCTCATTAAATCTAAAATTGGTAAACTCAGGAAAAGGAAATCCCAATCGACACATCGTTTCACCTTGTTTGATTTCTGCACCATTCTTTTTAAAAACAGCAACATCCGTATACATCACTTTTTTAAAATCATTCAATTTTAAAATAGCTAAATCAAGCGTCGGATGAAGGTGCATCGTAAAGCCAGACATTTGATCCACGGCATCTACAAACGTAATTTTAATTTGAATAACAGTTTCAGGAGTAAATTTATATTTCAACTCCAAGCCTTTTAAATTGCTTTTGTATTTTGAATCGTTGGGCAAACGATCCCTCTCTGCTTTAAATGCTGCATACTGTTGATTGATATTTTCAGATGCAATCAACATGTCTACCACGTGTTTGCATGTAACTGCATACCCAAGATTATTCACAAAAAACATTGTTGCTGCACCTGCAATAATTTGCTTACCGCCATATGTGCGCATAATCGTATGTATGGGACGTGTATAATTGGAGACTTTATCGATTGCTTCTACAAACATGGTTTTATGTTTTAGGTAATATGTTATATGTATTATGTTTTATGTAATAGGTGTTAAGTAATATGTTTCTCAGCCGTTTTCACCATGGTTTGTGACGCACAAACCATTCAAGCCCTTATTGGTTTTCCCGCCTGAACAAAACGTTACATAATGAACAAAGAACTGCGCGGGGCACCAACAACTTTCTATAATTTAACATTAAGCTAACTCTTTTCTAATTTGCTTAGCCGTTGTTGG
>NZ_CALMGQ010000133.1 GCF_937863595.1 uncultured Cytophaga sp. | reverse complement strand
GCAAGCATTCATTTTCTTGGATTTCTCCTTGCCACATTTCTCCCGCAAATGCCGTTCCAGTCAATGTGTAAAAATCTTTTACTGGAGAGGTGCCATCCCAATAAAAAGCGATGCCATCTACTGCTGCTCTATTGAATGGCGGATAATTTCTATCGGCAATGATATCTTCCGAATAAAAATTTCCAATACTTTCCAATAACGGAATCAGAGTAGGGGTAGTCTCAATTTTTTTATTCAATACAAGTTCTTGCGCTTCTTCAAAAGATATCATAGTTAATGTCCTCCGCCTTTCATCATTTTACGTGCATGAAATACGGCAGGCATAATTGCTTCCAAACATTCACGTACACCATTACTACTTCCTGGCAAGGTTACAATCAATGTTTCATTGATTGCACCTGCAACAGCTCTAGACATCATGGCAAGTGGCGTACGCATTTGTCCATACACGCGCATGGCTTCTGTAATGCCATCTGCATCTCGTTCTATAATAGCTTTAACAGCTTCAACGGTTTTATCTCTTGGGCCTAATCCGGTTCCGCCTGTAGTAAATACATACGCATAATCTTCTGCTACCCACGTTTTGATTTTTTCTTGAATTTGAGTTGGCTCATCTGGTAAAATTGCATACGAAACATCTGTTATACCAAGTTCGCCTAACATCTCCACAATCTTCATTCCTGAAGTGTCTTCACGTTTTCCTTCAAAGGTAGAATCGGAGCAAACCAATACGGCACATTTGGGAGGCGTGTTAAAATATTTTTGTCCGCTTTTACCACCCGTTTTTTCTAGTAACTGGATAGGGCCGATGCTTAATTTTTTATCTATATTTTTCAATAAATCATAAACCGTCAATGCTGCAATCGAAATACCGGTTAATGCTTCAATTTCAATTCCAGTCCTTCCAATGGATTTTATTTGAGAACGAATAACTACGCCATGTAGTCCTTCAATGGAAATATTGAATTGATTCGCATGTTTTATGGGATCTAAAATTTCAAAATCTACAGACATTCCATCGATGCCTACCGGGTGACAATGTGGGATTAACTGAGAAGTATTTTTTGCGGCTAAAAAAGCTGCGGCACGCGCCACATCAAACATATTTCCTTTTGGTAAGGTATCATTTATAATGTGATCTATGGTTTTTACAGAGCATGTTACCAAGCCAATGCCGGTTGCTGTTCTAAGAGTAATT
Source organism: uncultured Cytophaga sp. (assembly GCF_937863595.1). Lineage (GTDB taxonomy): Bacteria > Bacteroidota > Bacteroidia > Cytophagales > Cytophagaceae > Cytophaga. Next base: position 10,056 of record NZ_CALMGQ010000133.1, on the reverse strand, counting down.
TGTTTTCCGCTAATGTCGCGCATTTTAAATGTAAAGTGTAAAGTGAAGAGTGTAACGTGTAAAGAAAGTGTAAAATACGTGGATTGCCTATGAATAGCAAACTTGTGGGATTGTTTCCAAATCAGTATTGAACGTTATATGCTATTTAAGGATTCCTGTACGATAGTATAAATTGTAAATTCTTAGTCCCAATAAAAAAAGACCCCTGCATTACACAGAGGTCTTTTAAAAGTATTATTCACTCAATCCTTAAGCTACTTTAAGTTTCTTGAATTTAGATCGATCAAGTTTCTCCTTCGCGTATTCATAGGTTATTACATAGCTTGTTTGCGGTATTTCTAGTGAAGGTAAATCAAACATTGCATCCGTCATGATTGCTTCGCAGATTGAACGCAAACCTCTTGCACCTAATTTGAATGCCATTGCTTTCTCAACGATATATTTTAATGCATCATCTTCAAACGAAAGTGCAATGCCTTCCATCTTAAACAATTTTTGATATTGCTTAACGATGGCGTTTTTGGGTTTTGTTAAGATTTCCAATAACATTTCTTCGTTCAGTGGATCCAAATACGATACTAAGGGCAATCGACCAATTAATTCGGGTATTAATCCGAACGTTTTTAAATCCAATGCAGTTACATATTGCAACAGATTTTCGTTGTCGATGTCATCGTTCTCATTGTTATTCTTGAAACCTATAGGTTGAGTATTTAACCTGTTAGCAATGATTCTTGAAATGCCATCAAATGCACCACCGCAAATGAAAAGTATGTTTTCAGTATTTATGGCAATCATTTTTTGATCTGGATGTTTTCTGCCCCCTTGTGGAGGAACATTTACCATACTGCCTTCTAATAATTTTAATAGTGCTTGTTGTACACCTTCACCACTTACATCTCTAGTAATAGATGGATTGTCGCTTTTGCGTGCAATCTTATCAATCTCATCAATATAAACGATTCCTCTTTGAGCTGCTTCTACATCGTAGTTTGCTGCTTGTAGTAAACGTGTTAAAATTGATTCTACATCTTCACCCACATAACCTGCTTCAGTTAAAACAGTGGCATCTGCAATACAAAAAGGCACTTGCAAAATCTTAGCTAAGGTACGTGCTAAATAGGTTTTACCTGTGCCTGTTTCTCCAACCATGATGATGTTTGATTTTTCAATTTGAACATCATCTTCTTCATTTATTTCCGTCTGCATCAAACGTTTGTAGTGGTTATACACCGCAACAGACATAACTTTTTTTGCTTCATCTTGTCCAATTACAAACTGGTCTAGATGGGACTTCATTTTTGCAGGTTTTATTAAATTGAAATTCGGCTTCGCATCAGCTTTGCTTTTTTGCTTAATTTCTTCTTGTAAAATTGTGTAAGACTGAGTAATGCACTTATCACACATATTTGCATGTAAGCCAGTAATCATTAACAATACATCTTTTTTAGGTCTTTCGCAGAACGAACAGGTTTGTTGCGCCATTTTATATAACGGAATTGGTATGGGGTATAAAGCAAACATAAGGTAAGAACAAAATAGTTCCTACCTTATGTTTTTAAAGGAAATAAATAATTAATATTAGCTTCTTGTTAATACTTCATCAATGATGCCGTATTCTTTTGCTTCTGCAGCTTTCAACCAATAGTCACGATCTGAATGTTTTTCAATCGTTTCGATGTCTTTACCTGAATGTTTGGCTAAGATTGCATACAATTCTGCTTTCAATTTCATGATTTCACGTGCAGTGATTTCAATGTCTGAAGCTTGTCCTTGTGCGCCACCCAAAGGTTGGTGTATCATGATTCTTGAATGGGGAAGTGCTGAGCGCTTATTTGGTGCGCCGCCGCACAATAATACTGCACCCATAGAAGCTGCAAGACCAACACACGTTGTAGATACGTCTGGATTGATATAATGCATGGTATCGTAAATACCCAAGCCTGCATATACAGATCCACCGGGACTGTTTATATACATCATGATATCTTTCTTAGGGTCAACAGATTCCAAGAATAAAAGTTGTGCATTGACAACGTTTGCTACGTAATCGTCAATTCCTGTACCTAAGAATATAATACGATCACCCATTAAACGAGAGAAAACGTCAATTACGGTTGCACGCATCTGACGCTCTTCTACTACATTTGGTGTCATTCCAACAATGTAATTAGGTGCAATGCTTTGTATTTGATTGATATAGCTGTCAACGGCAAGGCTACTAATTCCCTGATCCTTTACAGCAAATTTTCTGAATTCGTTCGGGTCGATCATTTTGTTTTTGGGTTAAAATGGTATTCGTTCTACAAATGTAAAAAAAAAGTCCTCTTTACAAAGGACTTCTTTTCATTGTAACGTATTTCGTGTATAATTAGTTTGCTTGAGCTAATTTTTCGAATTCGTCTACGCTTATTTTTTTCGTTTTATAACTAATTTTTGATTCAATCAATTTTAAAACCTTATTGTAATATACTTCTTCAAACGTACGGTTGTAGTTTTTGCCGTTTTCAGCAGCTAAGTAATTATCTGCTAATTTATTCATGGTTTCTTCCATCTCTTCAGATAGGGTAGTCATGCCTCCAAATTGTTGCATAAACAATTCTTTGGTTCTAGAAATAACTTCTGCATGGTCAACTTTAATGCTGTTGTCTTCACCAATTTTATTGCGAATCAACAACCATTTTAAGTCATCTTGATACAGGTTGAAATCAGCATCAATTTGTTCTGCAGATATTTTTCCTTCATTATTAACTAATAGGAAACGTTTTAAAAAATCCTCAGAAATGTCAACTTTCGTATTCGCTACAAACTCTTTACGAATATTCTTAGCAAGTAAGACTTCAGCTTCGCGATTGTAGTTTTGGTTAATCGTTTCTGCTAACTTTGTATTGAATTCTTCTTCAGAAGCAACTGCTCCAGGACCAAATATTTTATCAAAAAACTCTTGATTCAATTCTGCGGGGAAAGAACGACGTACGCCTGAAACGGTAAAAGAGAATGTGCCAGAAGTTGTTTCTGCTTCTTCTTTTGTCATTCCTGTTACATGTGCAATGGATGTTTTGTCGCCAAATGCTTTGTCAATGTCAAACTCAATAACATCGCCAATTTTTTTACCAACAAATTTATTCAATTCAGATTTTTCTACTTTTTCAGTAGGTATCATGGTGGTAGTAACGAAATCAGTTGATAAAGATTTCATTTCACCATTTATATAATCGCCTTCTACAACGATTTCTGCTTCGTCCATTTTACCTTGCTGACGACGAATATTTACTAATGTTTCAGCAATATGTTTTGGATCAGCTTCAATTTCGAATTTCGTAACGTGTATTTTATCGGATAAATCGTATTTGAATTCAGGAATTAAGCCTAAATCATAAAAGAATTCGAACTCCGTACCGTTATCCCAGTCGATTTTTGCTGCAAGACCTTGATCTGGTAGAGGAAATCCGATGATATTTAATTTTTCATCTTTAACATATTGACTTACAGTTCTTGAAAGTATTTTGTTGATTTCTTCCATTTTCAAGTTCTTGCCATACATTTTCTCAACAACACTTGAGGGCACTTTTCCTGGTCTGAAACCTTTTACAGATGCTTTTTTACCATAATCCTTCAACTTATTTTGAATGGTAGGTAGGTAATCAGCCGCTTTGATTGTTACTTTTAACGTAGCTGCTGTTGCGCCTTTTTTGTCTAATACGATTTCCAATGGGGTAGATTGGTTTAAGTTTAAATCTTATGTTAAAATAAAAAACCCTCGCCCTTATTAGAGGAGAGGGTTTTCGGTGTTATTAAAAACGTGCGGATGAAGGGACTCGAACCCCCATACCTTGCGGCGCTAGATCCTAAGTCTAGTGCGTCTACCAATTTCGCCACATCCGCTTATTTAATTTTTATACTTCTTCCAAGTATAACCCATTTCATCTCTGATTTGGGAATGCAAACTTAGGACTTTTTTTTAATATTACTAGCATACATTTGAAAAAAATATTTTATCATATGTTAATATTCAGGTCTATTTTTGTTATTTAGAACATTAATTACGTACAATGGTGTTATTAGATTGTAGGTTGAATTAATATAATTGCTTATCTGTTGAATAACAACTAGTAAGGTATTTTAGTAGGTGATGATATGGTAATTGATATAGAAAAGGAAAATAAAGAAATTATAAAGCGATATCGTCTATTGCTTCGGGCTGCTAAGCCTGTTTTAAAAGATGGGGATGCCAAAATTATTAAAAAAGCTTTTTACACATCTGTTCAAGCGCATAAAGACATGCGCAGAAAATCAGGTGAACCCTATATTTATCATCCCTTAGCGGTAGCACAAATTGCTGTAGAGGAAATTGGATTAGGTACAACCTCTATTGTTGCCGCCTTATTGCATGATGTAGTGGAAGATACGCATCTTGAATTACGAGATCTTGAAAGAGATTTTGGACCGAAAGTAGCAACCATTATAGATGGGTTAACGAAGATTTCAGGTGTTTTTGAGCATGGAAGCTCGCAGCAAGCTGAAAATTTCAGAAAAATGATCCTGACGCTTTCCGAAGATGTTCGAGTTATTTTGGTCAAGCTTGCCGATCGCTTGCACAATATGCGGACTCTTGGTAGCATGCCGCGAGATAAGCAGCTGAAAATCGCATCAGAAACGATGTATTTGTATGCGCCACTTGCTCATCGCTTAGGTTTATATGCAATCAAATCTGAATTGGAAGATTTGTATTTAAAATACACAGATACGGAACGATATAATTTTATTGAAGATAAAGTTTCAAAATCAAGCGCTGCAAGACAAAAGACTACGAAGGAATTTGCAGGGCCGCTAGAGGTTCCATTGAAAAGTGCGGGTTTAAATTTTAAAATTAAAGGTAGAACGAAATCCATTTATTCGATTCATACTAAAATGCAAACACAAAATATACCTTTTGAAGAGGTGTATGATTTGTTTGCCATCCGATTGATTTTAGATGCTCCATTGGCAGAAGAAAAGAGCGTTTGTTGGAAAGCATATTCCATCGTAACCGATTTTTATAAGCCCAATCCAGATCGATTGAAAGACTGGGTAAGTACGCCAAAAGCCAATGGCTACGAATCTTTGCATACCACGGTAATGAGTAAATCCGGGCAATGGGTAGAAGTTCAAATCAGAACTCAACGGATGGATGACATTGCAGAAAAAGGATATGCTGCGCACTGGAAATACAAAGAAGGTAAGCCCGTCGTAAAAGATTCTGGTATTGAAGATTGGATTCGTAAAGTGCGAGAGTTGATTGAAAATAATGATTTCTCTGCACTTGAATTTGTAAACGAATTTCGTCAAAACTTATTCAGCGAAGAAGTATTTGTTTTTACACCAAAAGGTGATCTGAAAACCTTACAGTTTGGTGCTACGGCATTGGATTTTGCATTTGAAATCCACACTAAAATTGGAGAGCGTTGTTTGGGTGCCAAGGTGAATCAGAAACTGGTTCCTTTAAGCTATCAACTGAATAATGGGGATCAAATAGAAATTTTAACTTCTGGGAAGCAAAAGCCTTCTGAAGATTGGTTGAAGTTTGTTGTTACTTCTAAAGCGCGAACTAAAATAAAAGAATCGCTTAAAGAAGAAAAGAAGACAATAGCCTTGGATGGAAAAGCAATGGTTGAACGCAAGTTGAATCACTTAAAAATCCCTTTGAATAATGAGACCATAAACAAAATGCTATTGCTCTTTAATGTTAAAACTCCTTTGGAGTTTTATTACAATGTGGCAAAAGATATTATTCAACCAAGCCAGCTAAAACGATTAAAAGACCCCGAAAAGAAACCAGAACCATCCAAACGAGTCGTGGATGTAGATCATGATAAAAAACAGCATACTGTAAAAGGTGCTGATAAAGACATGATCTTGATTGGAGACAATCTAGATAAAATTGATTATACGTTTGCAAAATGTTGCAATCCAATTCCTGGAGATGAGGTATTTGGTTTTGTAACGGTAAGCGAAGGAATTAAAATTCACAGAACAAATTGCCCGAATGCCATGGAATTAATGTCGCAATATGGCTATCGAATAGTAAAAGCCAAATGGACTTCACAACAAGAACTAGCTTTCCTAACAGGTCTTAAAATTGTTGGTGCGGATCGTGTTGGTATCATAAACGACGTTACAAAAGTTATTTCAACACAATTGAAAGTAAATATTAGATCCATTACAATAGATACGGATGATGGGATTTTTGAAGGTACAATGATGGTGTTTGTGAATGGTACTGAACATTTGAACACCCTCATTTCCAAACTGAAAGAGATTTCGGACATCATTAGTGTGTCCCGTATAAGTAGTTGATTTGGAATAAGAATTCCTTTATTCGTATATTTGATACCTATGTCGCCATTGGAAGATTTATTATCGCAGGTTAAAAAGATATTTACCGCATATCTTGAAAACAAAAGTTTGAGAAAAACTCCTGAACGGTTCGCAATTTTAGAGGAAATCTACTCTCGGGTGGGTCACTTTGATGTTGAGAATCTATACATTAGTATGAAAAATAAAAATTATAGAGTGAGTCGTGCAACCGTCTATAATACGCTTGACATATTAGTGGAGTGTGATTTGGTTACAAAACACCAATTCGGAAAGAATCTTGCACAATACGAGCGTTCTTTTGGATATCGCCAACACGATCACTTAATTTGCACAGATTGTCATAAGGTAGTTGAATTTTGTGATCCTAGAGTATACAACATACAAACTATGGTTGGAGAACTATTGCATTTTAATGTGATGCACCATTCATTGATTTTATATGGAAGTTGTACCAATTCTACCTGTGAAAACAAAAAAGATATAAAGCCTGAAGTGAAAATTCAAATTGAAAAATAAGCAAGAACGTAATAAATAAATAGTAACAGATTTTAAACTTAATCATACATGAAATACAATACATATATCAAAGAGAATATTTTATTCCTTCAATTAGAAGGCGATTTGATTGGTGAAAGTAATGGTTTGGAACTGATGGATCTTGTTAGTGAAAAATTAAATGAAAATATCAATCGTTGTGCGATTGATTTAGCTTTGGTTCGTTACATGAACAGCAGCGGTATAGGTGTATTGATTACACTATTAACTAAGTTTAGAAACAAAGGAGGTGAATTGGTATTAATCAACCCTTCTGAACAAATAAAGAAATTATTAATCATCACAAAATTGAATTCTATTTTTGTGATTGTTGAAAACGAAGAAGAAGCATTACAGAGATTAACTAAATAAGGAAATGGCAGTTGATGTATTATTAGGGTTGCAGTGGGGCGACGAAGGTAAAGGTAAAGTGGTAGATGTACTTGCTCCTAAATATGATTACGTAGCGCGTTTTCAAGGCGGGCCGAATGCAGGGCATACACTAATATTTGATGGAAATAAAATCGTTCTACACCAAATACCTTCGGGTGTATTTCGTTCCAATATCACTAACCTTATTGGTAATGGGTTGGTATTAGATGTAATTGCTTTATTTGAAAAAGAAATTGATAAGCTTACCGCTTTTAATTTAAATCTAAATAAAAATTTATTTATATCTAAAAAGGCTTCTTTAATTCTTCCTTCACATGTTGAATTAGATGCAGCATACGAAGCTGCTAAAGGTGCTAATAAAATCGGTTCAACCCTTCGTGGTATTGGGCCAACATATACCGATAAAGTATCCAGACAAGGTTTACGCGTAGGTGATATTCTTAGTCCGAATTTTATGGACAAGTATACTAAATTGGTAAACGCACACAAGCAAATATTAGATTTTCACAAGCACGATTATTCAGCAATGAAAGATCGTGAAATCTTATTTTTCAAATATATTGAACGTTTGCGTACAATGAATTTGGTGGATAGTGAATATTTTATAAATGACGCCATTCAACAAAAGAAAACAATCTTAGCGGAAGGTGCTCAAGGATCTTTATTAGATATTGATTTTGGTTCATATCCTTTTGTTACATCTTCCAGCACAATGGTTGCTGGTGCATGTACAGGTTTGGGTATTGCACCGAAGCATATAGGAAACGTATTTGGTATTTTCAAAGCCTATTGTACACGCGTAGGTAGTGGACCTTTCCCTACAGAATTACACGATGCAGTAGGAGAAAAAATGCGTAAAGAAGGGAACGAGTTTGGCTCAACTACTGGTCGCCCGCGTAGATGTGGTTGGTTGGATTTGCCTGCTTTGAAATATGCATGCATGATTAATGGTGTTTCACATTTATTAATGATGAAGGCGGATGTATTGAATACCTTTGAAGAGCTTGAGGTTTGCACACATTACAAATTAGGTAATGGGGATGTTGTAGATACCTTGCCATATGATATGTGTACCGATGATTTGACTCCTGTATATAAAACATTAAAAGGCTGGAATCAGGATTTAGCGCATTGCGAAACATTTAATTCCTTGCCAAAAGAGTTATTAGATTATTCTGCATTTATTGAAAAAGAATTGGGTTTACCTATAACTCTAATTTCAATTGGGCCAGATCGTAAGGAGACGCTAATTAAAGACGAAAGTTTTATAACGGCATAAAACAATAAATACCTTAAATTTTAAATACCTTCTGTTTATTTAACAGAAGGTATTTTTTTTAGAATGAATCGAATTTCGTCTATAACTATTAATTTTTAAGTATATTCAGTATTACACCTACTTAAAAAAATATATGAAAGGGAAATTGACATTTATACTAAATCGCTTGAGAGAACAACTGTGGTTTAGACCCGTTCTTTTTTGTTTGTTTTCTGTAGCTGGCGCTTTAGTAGCTCATCTTTCAGATAATACTGAATTATATAAGTATGTTCCAAAGATTAAGACAGAATCCATTCAAGAATTACTATCCACGCTTTCAGCAAGTATGTTGGTGATTTCAATTTTTGCAGTTGGTTCGATGATTTCTGCTTACAATGCCGCTAGCAATACTGCAACCCCTAGATCTTTTAAGTTGGTTGTCGCCGACGATAGTTCTCAAAATGCCTTGTCCGTATTTATCGGCTCATTTATCTTTAGTGTGGTTGCTACGGTCGCAATGAAAAATGGCTATTATGGAAAATCAGGACATTTCACCTTGTTTGCATTAACGGTAGGGATGTTTACCATTGTCATTTTTACATTTTTAAACTGGGTTTCTAAGATATCTAGCTTAGGTCGTTTGGCAACAACCATTCAAAAAATAGAAGACGCAGCTGCAAAATCCATTCGTGTAATTCATTCCAACCATTATTTAGGTAGTATACCCTATGATAAACAAGATACTACAGGTGTTCCTTTATACATTGAAACAATCGGACATATACTCCAAATCAACACTTCTAAATTACAACAGATTGCAGAAGAAAAACATATTTACATTCGGTTAAACTGTTTGCAAGGGAATTTTATAACGCCCAATAAGCCTATATTGTATATTACAACAGAAGGAGGGGTAGCCGTTGATTTCGAAATGAAAGTACTCGAAGAAGCGTTTACCTTAGGCCCTGTTCGTTTGTTTGATGAAGATCCACGTTTTGGCTTTATAACACTTAGTGAAATTGCGAGTCGTGCCTTGTCGCCTGCAGTAAATGATCCAGGAACAGCAATTGCAATTTTAGAATCCCATTTACGTTTATTTGCAGAATGGATTAAAAATGAGTCTGAAACAAAAGCTGTTGAGCCGCTATTCTCAAGAATAAAAGTACCCGTAATTCATGTAGAAGATTTATTTGAAGATGCATTTAGACCAATTGCACGCGATGGTGCAGGAAATATAGAGGTGCAATTGCGTTTGCAAAAAGTATTGCAGTCCATATATAGCATGGGTGATGAAAGGTGTAAAGAACTTGCAAAAAAACATTCAATACTTGCATATAAGCGAGCAGAAGGTGCGTTACCAATAAAAGAAGAAAGTGAGATGTTAAAATCAGTTTCCATTTTAAATTGAATCCGCTTGCGCTTTAAACAAAATGTAAAATTCAGGATTTTCAACACTTTAAGGGTCACATCCATTTTCTGGGGAGCAACTGGTTTAGGCGAATAATTTAGACAAT
>NZ_CALMGQ010000132.1 GCF_937863595.1 uncultured Cytophaga sp. | reverse complement strand
CTTAAAATTGAATCTAATGAAAATGCCATTCCTAAATAAATATAATAAGGCGTAAAACTACGAAATTTATAGATTGAAGCCACTTATAACCTGAAATGAAATGTGATTTTTATTTAAAAAAAGGCATTTTATACCTATATTTGTTTTAAAGTACATAAGCAACTAACATTTAGAGCCATGAAAGTTCGTAATAACTGGCAAATTGAGTGTAATCACTCCCCTGAAACCATAGACCGCATCTTATTACCTATTCGTAAAAGAGGTCTCTCCGTGATTAGTTTGAACTACAAACACAATCAAGGATTAGATGCAACATGCATCATTGAATTTGAAACCGAAGAAAACGATGTGGAGCGCGTATATAAAAATATGCTCCGTATACAAGATATCAAATCTGTTCAAAAAATCAGTTAATACAAACAGATATATTCTTTTACAAAGAGACTGTTATTATGCAAATAAGACAGTCTCTTTTATTATAAGTGGATTATAAAACATGAAATTCAGAAGCCGAAAGCTCTTATCAATCCCATTCATACTATTCTCTAGTGCTTGTATCGCAATCTTTATTTTTAAAACGCGCATTAATGACGTTTATGATACTACAATCAAACAAATATATTTTAAAGATATCCTATTAGAAAAGGATTCTTTATCATTAAATAATTTCACAAATCTGTCTAAAATAGAGCGTTTAGATACAAGCTCACAAATAAACAATATAGATTCTACAACGAGCGTTGCATTCAACACTATTGAAAATAAGTTTGTCAAAAGTACCTTAGAAATAGACCCCAAACTACATGGTAAAGAAATAAAAGCAAGAGATTTAAAACAACTACATCAATATAATTCTCGAATTCGACTGAATGCATTTTTTGATCAATTTCAAGATGGAGACTATATGACAGGTTTTGAGTTTTCAAATTTATATCGAAGAGACCCTACCATAAACAAATTAACAAAATCAACGATTTGTGGATTTATAGAAAAAAATATCCGCATTTTGGTAAAAACAAAAAATACGTTTACAATCGAAACCCTAGACACGGCAGGCATTCATACAAAAATAAAAATCCCCTTTGTTGAAGATTTAAGAATAAATATATCGAATGGTGCTAAAATCCATATAGGAAAAACATTTACATCAACCGAAAAAATATTCAATAAATCGGTGCTTCTTCCCATACAATTAGAAGGAATAAACATTTTACATAACCGTCAAAAATTTCCAATAAGTGGCTATGTAAGTGGAGATTACTACTTTATTAATTATTCAAAAAGTAAGATGGCATATAAACTTCGTTAATTTAATTGATTCGATTGACAACAATACTGTTACCTTTCTCTATCTTCATAGTATTCATATAAAGAATTTATAAACAACCATAATTTGCAATTTAACCTATTTATACGTTTTAATCACTCCCTTAAATTACTAATTAGCGTAAGTGCTTTTTTATTATTCCAACCGGTTAGTAAAGCACAAGAATTAGTCACCAATGGAGGATCAGAACAATTGTATTATTTTGGGTGGCAAGTTGCTACATCAGGTGATTTCTGGGTACAGGGTACCCAAGTCACACCTCACAGTGGAACGTATCATTTTTATCCAAACAGCACAGTCAATGCTAGTTCAGAAATGTTTCAAGATATAGGTGTTTCCGCCAATGCAGTATCTATTGATGCAGGCACAGCATTTTATATGTTTTCTGGTTGGCGCAATGGATATAGCAGTGGTGATCAAGATCTCTCTCAAATAATCGTAGAATATAGAGATGCATTGGGCACTGTTTTGAGTTCTTATACTACTTTAAGTACACATTTTAACGCATGGCACAACGATACAGATAATCGCTATGCACCTATAGGAACAAGATCAATACGCATACGACTTATTAGTTTGCGCGTTACAGGAACAGACAACGATGGATATTATGATGACATATCTCTTTCGACATGTACCGCACCAAGTTCCGTTTTTATATTCCCAAGTATACCAACTCATGTATGTTTGGGAACAAACTTAGTTGTATCTGGAATTGCAATACCATCAAATTTGAATTATCATTATACATGGATTAAAGATGGCAACCCTATAACAACCATCAGCAATACATTTGCGCCCTATTCCAAACCAGTAACTGTAGCTAGTGATGCAGGGATTTATACACTAAAGGTTCAAGATGGCACTTCAAATAATGCAGCATGTTCAAATACAGCAAGCACAACTTTCTTCATTGATCCACTTCCAGTTGCTGGCACTATAAGTACCAATCAAGAAATCTGTATAAATGGAACAGCTAATGCACTTACAGGAACAGTGAGTACGGGAGGTGTAACATTGAAATACTATAAATGGGAGCATTCAACTTCATCTACAGGCCCATGGTTAACCAGTCAAAATTACAATACAACTGCAACGGGATTTGCTCCAGGAATATTAAACAATACGACGTATTATAGAAGAATTGATTCTTCGGGATCATGCTTTGGGGTTCCAACAAATACAATAAAAATTCAAGTCAACAACAATGCTGTTATAAATTCAATTACTTCTTTAGTACGAGATACACTTTGTATTGGAGAAAATTTTCAATTAACAGGAAATGTCAATACAAGCTCCCAACCTTCACTTAATGGAGGGTATTATTTTTATTGGAGAAAAGTACAAAATGGCATTATCAATACTGCTACAACACCTAGTACAACATTAGCAACATATCCATCCATTCCAAAGCTGGCTACAGTATTAGACTCTGGAACATATTATCTAGTTGTTCAAGATGGACCCAATGCAACACTCTGTAAAGATTCGTTAAAAATAGTTATACGAGTAAATCAAGGGCCTACGTCAAAAGCTCTCATACAAAGTCATCAGGAATTGTGTCTGGATGATCCAGCAACGATACTAACTGAATTGACCCCTAGTTTGGGTATTGTAGGTGGAATCAATTCCTACCAATGGTATACCAGTCAAGATACAACAGGAACACCAACCTTATCAAAAATACCAATAGCCTCAAGTGGAACAGATTACAATCCTGGCACGCCGATAACTACGAAATACTACGTTCGTAAAGATTCTGTAAAATATTGCACAGCCATTCAAACAAATTTTATTAAGGTGCGCGTTAATAATACACCCATACTAGACAGTATACGCGCAACCGTAAATGACACTCTATGTGTAGCTAATTTAGACCAATTTCAATTGAAAGGTTATGTTGATAGCCTTACCGCTGGAAAGCAATCTATAAATGGAGGTTATTATTTCACTTGGAAAAAACTACAAGAACCCGCTACAATACCTACTATTGTGAGCGCAACTGCTCCATATACAGATTATCCTGCATTAAGTAGACCCGTAGTTGAATTAGATTCAGGGACGTACTTCCTCACCGTACAAAGATGGTATAGATGCTAAGAAATGTTCAAATTCTATGTTTCTTAAAATCACCGTAAAGTTAACCTGTACTATATTTTCATGCACGTCTCCTGATTTTGTATCCATTAAAGTATCCCCAACAAGCAATACAACATTGTGCGAAGGCAATACATTATCGTTAGAGAAAGATGTGATTACATTCCCTTTAACACCGCCTTCTTTTGGTTATCAATATTCTTGGATACGAACAAATACAATGGGTACAGTAGTCGTACAAGGTCCCACTTCAACATACGAAGACTTAGTAATTAATTCTGTGACTGAATTAGATAGCGGCCGATATCAACTTCTAGTTATAGATGGAGCATTATCACCATCCTATTGCTCCAAACTATCACAACCAATTTCCATAAAAATAAACACTTCGTTAACGCGTGCGTCAATTGGTAATGACACAATCATTTGTAAAGGTAGTGCCATACTACCATTTAAAGAAAAAACATCTAATACAGGTGGGACAGGAAGTTACACGTATCAATGGCAATCATCTTCGGACAATACTATATTTTCAGATATATCTGGCGCAACGTTAATGAATTATCAATCTCCTACTCTATTAAATACAAGCTATTTTAGACGAGTAGATCAATCAGGTTCATGCAACTTAGCAACAACAGATACGATCACAGTAACTACATCGACAGGCGTTATTCCTGGCACCATACAATCAGTCAACCAAACACTTTGCTTCAATACAAAACCTACACAAACAATTATTGGCATCACTGATGCATCTGGAGGAACAGGTGGAACGAGCTCAATTCATTATCAATGGCAAGTTTCGTCTGATAACGCAAATTGGTTAGACATTATCGGAGCAACATCAAAAGATTATTTAGAAACCAATAAGCTTATGGATACGACGTATTATCGTCGCAAAGTAGATATGGGACCTGGGAATTGTGACACCACCTATACAACACCTATCCAAATAAATGTGTTTGGCAAAAATAATCCCGGAGTAATATCAAAGGATAGCAGTATTTGTGCAGGAGCTACGATACAGATAAAAGAATCGACTAAAGCCTCTGGAACAATTAATTCCTATCAATGGATAATGTCAACAAGTAAAGGTTATTTATGGATCGATGCTCCAGGAAATTCTACCTCAAAAGAATATACGACTCCTGGACTTTCAGATACCACTTGGTATAAAAGAATTATAAAGACACCATGTAAAAATGACACAAGCAATCTTGTAATCGTCTCCGTAATAACAAGGCCTATCGTGTCGGCAGGAAATGACACTCTGGTTTTTAAAAACTCCATCATCCATTTAAATGGCAGTGTAGTTGGTTCAACAAATTATGTGTGGAGTCCGTATACAGGATTAAACAATCCCACGGTATTAAATCCTGAAGCCAAAATTATATCAAGTATCCTATATATATTAAGGGCGTTCGACCCTTCTGGAAAATGTTCTACTGATGGCATTGTGCGCATTTTTGTAAAACCACCATTAATTATACCAAACGTAATTACACCAAACGGAGATGGCGTAAATGACACTTGGACTATTGCTGATATACAAGAATATCCTAATGCTACATTTGTGATATATAATCGTTGGGGTAATATTGTTTGGAAAGCTTCAAACAACTCGATTGAATGGAATGGCACGAACTACCGAAATGGAGAAGCCCTTCCCGATGGAACGTATTTTTATATCATCGATTTAAAAAGTATATCTTACGATGAGGCACTAACTGGATATGTGCAATTGATAAGATAGAATTTTAAATTTAACGAGTCTATTTATAATATTCTCCTATATAAATATTATAAATAGATTCGTTTGTGTTTGTCATTTTAGATGCTTTTTCCCGAAACCCAATCAATAGCTTTTTGTTCCTCTTTGTGTTCAAATACTTTAAACTCACCAGGCATTAATACACTAAATATATCTGTAAATATTTTCACTGCTTTCACGTCAGAAACGATGGCTGCTCTTTTCCATTTTGTAAGATTTTTAATACCTAAAATAGCATCCTTAAACCAAGCCCCCATCGTGAAGTTGCTCTTTCCGTCTAAAAGTTGGACCACTTAAGCAGCGGTTTTAAAGATATAAA
>NZ_CALMGQ010000131.1 GCF_937863595.1 uncultured Cytophaga sp. | reverse complement strand
ATAATGACTACATTTCATAATGACTACATTTCATAATGACTACATTTCATAATGAATACATTCGTACGATTCATTAATTTCCCACTCTTGAACCATCCAATCTAAACTGTTTCAAGAAATCCCACACCGCTAGACTTGCATTCAGATCCATATTGCGGTGGCCGAGTCCAAGAAAGCGTAATCTGCCGCCAGGCCACGTATGGCCACCTCCTGTAATTTTATAAAACCATACTTCAGAATGATTGGTGCAGGTGTTGTATTTGATTAGTTGAACCGTTGAATGGTCGTGCTTTTTGATATCCTGAATGGATGTGGTCTCGGATTTATTGGAGCAGCCATCGTGTTTTAACCAATACGAAAGAGTTTCTTCCACACCATAAAAATCTTTTTTCTTTCTGTAAGATACCGTTGGATCTGTTGTGCCATGAATTTGAAGAACGGGAACCGAACGCTGTGCATTACAGAATGCATCCGTACTATCCGTCATTACGCCACTTACCGATGCGATTGCTGCAATACGGTTGCTCAACTGGCAGGCAAGACGATAACTAAAGTAACCACCTAAACTAAAGCCTGTAGAATATACCCGTTGTGTATCGATGGAATAACGAGCGATAAGTGTATCCAGTAATTGATCTACGAAACCTACATCATCTCTACCGTAGCGGTAAGAAACTTTATGAATCCCCGTGTTCCATTCATGATCAAGCGCTTTGGGGTACACAACGATAAACTGTTCGCTATTTGCTGTTTTGTTCATCTTTGAAATCCATCGTTGTTGTTTTGCAGTTGATCCGAGTCCATGAAAATTAAATACCAGCGGATAGGTTTTCGTTTTATCATATCCTTTAGGCAGATGTACAATAAAACGACGTTTTTCATTATCGTGTTGGAGCGTAAAGTTTTGTGCGAATATCTGTTGCGTATAAATAGAGAGAAGGAAGAAGAAAATGATGCGATATAATTTCATAGGTTTTGTATATAGTATATATAATTTAAGCAATATCGGGTGTATATACAAACGCTTCCTACCCAAGTGATAATAACTACCCCCAACGAGTATCGATTGAAAATAAAGTATGTTGGCGATCGAATACGTATATAAACTGTGGAATATACGAAGAGATGAATGCTACTAGATTTTTCGCAAATTAAGAACGACAAGATATTTTAATAATTATTACGTATTATTGTTGTGTAAACGAGTATGCCTCAATTAATAAGCGTAGATTAAATGAAAGGGATCTACATACATATCGTTTGTGTGAATCGTATCATACATTGAAATTAAGAATATGAATCAATCTACCATTCAACTCAGAACCGTAAACGTAACGCGTTATGTAACGCCTTTGCGTGAAGGCGGATCAATGCCTGCAATCGTGGAGGCAGACGATGGCTTTTTATATGTCATAAAATTTCGTGGTGCCGGCCAAGGTACCAATGCACTGATAGCCGATTTGATTGGCGGGGAACTTGCTCGTGCTGTAGGCTTGAAAGTGCCAGAATTGGTATTTATGAATTTAGGCGAAGGGTTTGGTAGGAGTGAAGCCGATGAGGAAATACAAGATTTATTAAAATTTAGTGTGGGCTTGAATTTAGGCTTACATTATTTATCAGGTGCCATCACTTTTGATTCAACGGTTACGACATTAGATCCTTTACTTGCTTCTAAAATCCTGTGGTTGGATTGTTTGTTAACCAACATCGATCGCACGACACGCAATACCAATATGCTAATGTGGAACAAAGAACTTTGGCTGATTGATCCAGGTGCATCTTTGTATTTTCATCATAATTGGACGAACTGGAAAGAACACATCCGATCTCCATTCCCCTTGGTTAAAAATCATGTATTGCTGAAGCAAGCAAGTCAACTTGAGGCCGTAGATGTTTTTTGCAAAGAAATACTAACAAAAACTGTAGTTGAGAATATCGTATCCTTAATTCCCGACGATTGGTTGAAGCACGATGGTATGTTTGAAACCATAGAAGAGCAACGCAATGCCTATGCAACGTTTTTGTTGACACGCATGCAAGAGTCCTCTGTATTTATAAAAGAAGCGCAAGATGCCCGAAAAAAACTTATATGATTATGCAGTCATTCGAGTTGTACCAAGGGTAGAACGCGAAGAATTTATTAATGTAGGCGTTATTTTATTTTGTAAAGTGGAACGTTTTTTACAGCTGCGTTATACATTAGATCCTATACGTTTGCGTGCATTGGATCCGAACATAGATATGGTAGCATTGGAAGAAAATTTAAAAGCAATCGATCGCATCTGTGCGGGCGATAGTAGAGGCGGAGAGATTGCAGGATTGGATGTTGCATCACGCTTTCGTTGGCTTACTGCCACACGTAGTACGGTGATACAATCGTCTAAAGTACATCCAGGCTATACGGAGCATTCAAGTGATACCTTAGAGAAATTGTTTGATGGTTTGGTGTTATAAAAATTAGAGCAACAAATGCTTTGGCGAAAAGATACAAGCACGGCGAGTTTTAGTTTCTGTACTGGTATTAGTAATAAGATGCGTGTTCCAATAGATAGTTAAAAAAAAATTATGGCAACAGATAGACCATGGTTCAATCATTCAGAATTTAAGAAACTAGTTTTTACGAAGTTTAAAAGTATTTCAGATAGAACTATTTTACAGCAATATGTTATTGAAGATGAAAAGATCATTCAATATTTATTGAAATGCATACAAGCAATACCCGCTAACGGAGATATGATGATTTCCTTTGGCCCAGATGTTTCGTATCTGAACCTATCGTTTGAGGACGAAGAGTATTCGGAAGTCGTACATTTTTATAGAGATAAAATTAAAACGCCTTCAACCGGTTTTAATAGCAATAAATCAGTAAATGAGATTCAATTATATATTGATGTAGAAGCGCTGTTTCATCCAGACTTAAATAAAAAAATACTGCGTATAGAAAATCTCCCCATACAATTTCCCAATTTTTCTATACGTTATTTGGGAAGTACGTTTGAAGATCATGCACCCATATCCATAACCTTCCATAAGGATACGTTTTTAGTAACTTCTAAAAATGGAGTAGAAGAGCGCATAACAATAACCTCAGGACAATTACCACCACAACCTTCAGAATTTAAGGTGGAAGGGGAAACGTATGTCTTGTATACTTATAAAACCCCTACTAAAGAATCTGTATATCCTATGTATTTTCTGGTGGAAGAAAAGAAATAATTTACTCATTGATTGCTAGTATAAATTCTTCGGACGAAAACAAAAAATGTCTGAAAAATGCATTTCATACTAAAGTATTTACTTCTAATAAGGGTAATAGTTTGATAAGCAATGAGGTTGTAGGTTAACTCAACCGCATTCTACGAGGTTATGCATTTCGCCAGGGATATGTCTTTTCGGCCAACCATTCTCAATCACTTGCGCTGTTGTTGCGTGTTCCCGACTGTACACTTTTTACATGTTTTTAACCGTTAGCTAAAGCCAAACGGCAATAAGGGCTGACAGTTATAAAAAAATAGCGACATAGCTTTCATTGTCGTCCAATTTATTGGACGGATAAAGAATAAGGATTTAGTCTAATTTCGAATCGATAGAATGCATGCTCTTAAGCAACGATAATGTTACACTTTATTTTAAGGTCTTATGTTGAATACGCACAGCATTTAGTATTGCAAGCAAAGCCACACCTACATCTGCAATCACAGCTTCCCATAAGGTAGCAATGCCACCAGCTCCTAAAATCAATACGACTATTTTAACAACCAAGGCCAAGGTGATGTTTTGCCACACAACGGTTTTGGTTATTTTACCTATATGTATTGCCGTTAAAATTTTAGAAGGTTGGTCGTTCTGTATCACAATATCTGCAGTTTCAATGGTGGCATCGCTACCCAAACCACCCATTGCAATGCCTACATCAGCTAGTGCTACAACAGGTGCATCGTTTACGCCGTCGCCAACAAATGCCAAGCGTTTCCCTGCATTTTTATACGCCTGTACTTTGGCAACTTTATCTTCTGGCAATAAATCTCCATAGGCCTCTGATATTCCAAGTGTTTTGGCTACTTCCGTAACAACCGTTTGCTTATCGCCCGACAGCATAACAGTTTGTATGTTTAAGGATTGTATGTGTTTGATTGCTTCCAAGGCATCTGGTTTGATCTCATCTGCTATGGTAATATATCCTGCATATACCTTGTTAATGGCAACAACAATGGTTGTGAAGGGAATGTGTTCAATTTCATTTGGGAAAGTGATGTTGAATTTTTGCAACAATTTTACATTACCGACCAACACTTCTTTTCCTTCGACCAAACTTTTTAAACCATGTCCCGCAATCTCTTCTGTTGAATCAATGGCAAGGGACTCGATGGATTGAGTCTGTGCATAAGCTGTTATGGCTTTTGCAATCGGGTGGGTCGATTGACTTTCAATTGCAGCAACCAATTGTATAAATTCTTTTTCGGATAAAGTATTCGTTACAACTTTTTGAACCGTAAAAACACCTTTGGTTAAGGTACCTGTTTTATCCATTACCAATACCTGAATGTTGGAAATGACATCTAAGAAATTTGAACCTTTAAATAAAATTCCATTTCTAGAAGCGAAGCCAATACCACCGAAGTAACCCAAGGGTATGGATATCACTAATGCACAGGGACAACTAATCACTAGAAAAACCAAGGAACGATAAAACCAAGTTTGAAATTCGTAGCTCTCTGCAAAAAAGTAAGGTACAAAACACACAAGAAGTGCGAAAATAAAAACGATGGGCGTATATATTTTTGCAAATTTAGAAATGAATAAATGTGTTTTAGATTTTCGGGATGAAGCATCTTGCACCATCTCCAGTATCTTACTCAATTTACTATCTTTAAACAAAGCCGTAACCGTAATTTCCGAAACATGATTTAAATTAATCATACCAGCAAGTACTACACCATCTTTGTGAATGGATTTAGGGGTACTTTCTCCTGTTAGGGCTGCCGTATCAAACGACGATTGTTCCGTTGCTAAGATGCCATCTAAGGCTACTTTTTCGCCAACCTTCACTTGTATACGATCTCCGATAATAACTTTGTTAGGATCGACCGTTGTTGTCGTTCCATTCGCAATCAGACTGACTTCATTCGGGCGCACATTCAACAATGCTTTGATGCTTTTCTTCGCATTGTTTACGGCTAAATCTTGAAACCATTCTCCAATGGAATAAAATACCATTACAGCAACACCTTCACTAAATGAACCGATGGAGAATGCGCCAATAGTTGCGACCGTCATTAAAAAGAATTCGTTAAAAATGTCAAACCGTTTTGCATTTACAAATGCTAAGTACAATACATTATACCCAGCCAATAAGTACGCCGTTATATAAATACTTAAATTTATTGCTAGGGTAGGGACATACTTAAAACCATATTCCAGCACAAGCATGATAAGCAAGATGGATAAAGATATCAATAATTTCCAATTGCTTTTCCATCCTGATTCTTCCAATGATTCGTGCGAATGATTGTGCTCATGGTCGTGTCCGTGATCATGTGTGTGATTATGGTCCATTATGAATTATGAATTATGAATTATGAATTATGAATTATGAATTATGAATTATG
>NZ_CALMGQ010000130.1 GCF_937863595.1 uncultured Cytophaga sp. | reverse complement strand
CGTTTAGGAAAGCAAGGTGCTTTCAAGGCCAACAACAAAAGCAAGCAACACCGTTGTACAGCATTTAAGAAATGACATTAACAGATAAAGAAATACAAGCTGATTACAAAAATCGAATTAACCGAGTTTTTGAGTTTATTGACCAAAACTTGGAATCGGACTTATCGTTAAATGCAGTTTCGGAAATTGCTTTTTTCTCACCATTTCATTTTCATCGAGTTTTCAAGTTTGTTACAGAAGAAACTCTAAATGAATACGTAAAACGAAAAAGAATAGAAAAATCAGCATCTGATTTGTTACATAAAAACATAACAGCAACTGAAATAGCACATAAATATGGATTTAGTGATAATTCTTCCTATTCCAGAGCATTTAAAAAGTATTTTGGAGTAAGCCCGACTGAATTTAAAAACCAAAATCCGAATAAATTTAGCAAGATTCGTCAACTTAAAAGCAAGAATGGACAAGAATATCCTGACTATGAAAAATACATTTGCATCATTAATAATCTAAAAAAATGGACAGAAATGAATGCAAAAATTGAAATTAAAGAAATGCCAAAAATGGATTTGGCGTATGTGTCAAGTATTGGACCACAAAATCTTGAATCTGCCTATCAAAAATTAATGAAATGGGCTACACCTCAAGGTTTGATGAATGAACAAACTAAAATGGTTACGATTTATCACGACAGTTTTAAAGTTACAGAACCGAACAAAGTAAGAATGAGTGCTTCGATTTTGCTAAATAAAACAGTTGAAGCGGATGGCGAAATTGGACTAACTTCAATTCAAAAAGGAAAATTTATTGTAGGTAGTTTTGAAATTGGGCTGAATGAATTTGAGAAATCGTGGACGGGACTATTTTTATGGATGAATGAAAACGGATATAAAAAAGCTGACAAAAACCCTTTCGAGATTTATCATAACAACTTTAATGAGCATCCCGAAAGAAAGGCAATTGTTGACCTTTACATACCGATTGAATAATAAAAACGCTGTACAACAACGTGTATAGTTAATGGCGGTTTTGTGTTGGATTTCAAGAGTTTAGCATTTAATAAACCAAGTGTTAAACCAAAAGTTAAGTGCTTCTTAATCCGCCACTAACCATACACAAACCGTTAGCGTTCATTTTGAAAGGTGAAAATATCAGACAAACGATAATAATTAGAATATTCTATTCAATAACCGTAGTTCAATCGAAAAATTATTTTTCCTTTTCTTCGATAAGTGTGTATAAAAAATTAACCAAGTCATGAACATTTGAATAAGATGATAGTTCATAAATTCGTTTGCCGGATTGAATTTCATCATTAAATTGATTTACAACCCATGCGCTGTTCTTTAGCCCTTCATCTTTTTGTGGTAACAAAGTATCAAATATGTTTGTAGCCTTCTCATAATCTGGCAACCAATTTTTATTTATGTGATGAATTACATCATCACATTTATTAAAGGGTTTTGTTGTTTTTTCAAAATGTAAAAGAACAAAATATTCAAAGCAAGGGATAGTAAATACAATTTTTATTTCAGGTGTTGATGTCCTTGCTAATTCAAATGCATCAGGTATTTTAGCGTGCCCATCTCTATCAAACATAACCCATACAAAATGATAAGGGTTTTTTTCGCTTTTTGCTATACTTATCAAGCGCTTTGCTTCTTTCACCATTCCAAATGGAGAATGGTCCTTAGGCTTAAACACCCTTACACTAATAGGTTGAAATTTCCTTTTATATTTTGGCTGGGAAATTAACCCTTTAAAATAATTTTCTTCTGTTTCCCCTTCGCATAGTATCAATCCACGCTTATTAAAAAAAATATTCTTCCGATGTTCTCTATATCTCCCCATTAAAATTGAAAATTAAGTTCGATTTCATTAATAACAGGATTAGCCCCAAAACTGCCACTCATATATAATTTCTCAAATGGAGCATTTGGCCTAACACCTGGGATGTCAGAAATTGCATAGTAATGACTATAACCTTCATATTCTTTTTCTGCAAACCAAACTTGATCTCTTCTAAATAATTCATTGTCTAAAAGTGAAACATCATGAGTTGCAAAAATTAACTGAGCACTATTAGGATTTGTCTTCTTAGAATGGAAAATATTTATTAAGGCTCGTGTTAGCTTTGGATGCAAGCTTTTGTCTAGTTCGTCAACAACAAGAACTTGCCCATCAGCCAAAGCTTCAAGTATCAAACCTCCCATAGCCAGTAATTTAATTGTTCCTGTAGATTCCTCGGTCAATTTAAATTCGACAATCCCATCCTCTTTTTCGCCATCAAATTTTTTATGTATGGTTCTTATTTTGTGTTTATATTTTTCAACTAACTCTTGTTTTTTCTCATCCGACATTTCTTCTGGCAATGTATCGGTATTGATTTCTTTAATATCAATGCAATCTATACCAGTATCTGCAACCCGCATTAAATTATTGATATTTTCTTTAAAAAAAGGAATATCATTTTTAGCCATTTTATTCGTAAATGTTTGAATTAAAAGATTGTCATATTTAGTGTCGTGAAAAGTTGAAACATATATACCTTCTGAAAAAAACAAGTATGCAGATGTAAGACCTTCCAATTTATCAGTACTGACTTTAGAAAGAAATAGTTGGTTTTCGTAAAGCTTTTCCTCAATATCTTTTTTTCTTCCAGTTAAGTATTCTCCATACTTAATAGGTTCTCCATACTTCCTTTCTATCAAAGTTGCAGGTTGAGACTTAGGATAAAACTTCAAATTTTCATACGTTATTTTTGTTGCAGTAAACCCTATTTCATAAACATATCGAATGTTGTCTTTTGCAATAAAGTCAATATATATTTCCGTTGGTAGTTTCAAACAACTCTCATCTAGTTTATATGGCTGAAATGGTGGGATTTCCTTGTCAATCTTAAATTCAGCAGATTCCGTTACCATAAACTGAATTGCTCGAAATGCTTTTAAAATATTACTTTTTCCAGACGCATTTCGACCGTAAATTATTGCAGTTCCCAAGATATTTTGACCAGCATTTTCGAATATTGTATTGTCGTGCTCCTTAACTTTATTTTCAGCAAGCATCGAAAAACTTTGCCAATCCTTAATTGATCGAAAATTTTTTACTTTTAATTCTAGTATCATAATCCTAAATTAATGATAAAATTGCAGTTATTTTTCAAATGTAGCCTTAATTTAGGAAAAATTAAGTATTGATTACTTTAATTTGACTAAAATTTGTTGTTTTATTAACTCAAATAGGTAAATTATTGAAAATGGCTTATATAGAGCAAATAAATTAAGTGAAGATTTAAATATTTCATAATATTGACAATTGAAACTACGATAATTAAAACAGAACGCTAACAGCACCTACCCAAAAGGCGGGGTTTCGTGTTTTAAAGGAAGCTTTGCGCTAAATTTAACATTAGTTTTTCAAATCAAGTTTTGTAGTGAAAGTCCCGCCCTTCGGGTAGCCGCAAAACGTTACCTGCAAGCGTAAGAACGACCGTGCTAACAAAACCAAACGAACGAAAAAAATGTGTACTTTTGTATCATTAAACGTATGACAAGACAAATTTCCATATTGCTGATTTTGATGCTTGGTTTCTTTTTGACACCAACACAGACTTATGCGTGTGGTAAACCAGCAGAAAAAACCGAAAAGTCTTGTTGCAAAAAAGAAAATTCTCAGACAGAAAAGAAAGACTGTTGTAAAAGTCATTCACAGAAAGACAAAAACGATGATGGTTGCGGTGGGAAATGTAAAAACCCTTCCTGTCATTGCCCGACTGCACTTCTTACTATTGCACTTCCTTTTGTTACCGAAATGAAATATCATAACATCTTTCTCGAAAAGGTAACAATTGCATACACAAAAACCTATGTTTCTTCGGGTTTCCATTCTATTTGGCTACCGCCAAAAATAGGCTAATCTCTTGCTTTGACAGCCATAGGTTTGTCCAATTGAAAGCAAATAAATTGCTTTCACAATTAATTATTTTCAAAAATTTAAATTTTTCAATAATGAACTCATTAAAATATTTAATGACCACATTGGTAATGTTGTCATTCGGAGTGGGTAACGCTCAAATCAAAAATTCAAAAACCGAAACCGTAAAAATTTACGGTAATTGTGGTATGTGTGAAACTACCATAGAAAAAGCAGGAAACCTTAAAAAAACAGCCGAAGTGGATTGGAACAAAGACACAAAAACGGCGACCATTACATACGATGCAAAAAAGACCAATCAAGACGAAATCTTGAAACGCATTGCATTATCAGGTTACGACAGTGATAAATTTCTTGCCCCTGATGACGTGTATGCAAAACTGCCTGAATGTTGCCAATACGAACGAGTAAATAAAACAGTTACAAAGACGGAAACGTCAAAAATCGATACTTCAAAAACGGAAATGCACGACCATTCGGCAATGACGGAAACACCGCAAAATACTAACCAACTGAAAGCGGTATTTGACAATTATTTTTCCATAAAAGATGCGTTGGTAAAATCAGACGGCAATACTGCGTCTGCAAAAGCCAAAGATTTGAGTAACGCTATTTCATCAGTAAAAATGGAAACATTGACGACAGAGGAACACACTGTTTGGATGAAAGTAATGAAAGACCTTGCCTTTGACGCAGAACATATTGCTGAAACGAAAGACGTAGGACATCAGCGAGACCACTTTACATCGCTTTCCGACAATATCTACAAACTGATAAAAGTTTCAAAACAGGAAACTTCTGTTTATTATCAGCATTGCCCAATGTTTAACGATGGAAAAGGTGCCAATTGGTTGAGTAAGGAAAATGCAATCAAAAACCCGTATTACGGTTCTTCTATGCTTTCTTGTGGCAAAACAACAGAAACAATTAAATAATTTACACAAAAGCGTAGTCATTTTTTACGGCTACGCTTTTATTAAATAACAAAAAAATGAAATACACTTATCATATACACGGTATGACCTGCAACGGTTGCCGCAGTCACGTAGAAGAAGCCCTTTCAAAAGTTAAAGGAGTTTCAAAAGCAACAGTTGATTTAAAAAAAGCCGAAGCTACGATTGAAATGGAAAAACACATTCCACTTGAAACCTTTCAAGAGGCTTTAAAGAAGGACGGTGGGAAATATAGCATTCACAAATCGGGAGAACACCACCACATTTCCGAAGCTAAAAAAGAAACATCAAAAGGAAATGGAACAGGTACATTTTATTGTCCGATGCATTGCGAAGGAGATAAAACATATTCCAAAGAGGGCAATTGCCCTGTCTGCGGAATGGATTTAGTTGAAGAGCAAAACTTATCGAGTACTTCATCAGAACAATGGACCTGCCCGATGCACCCCGAAATAGTAAAAGACCAAGCTGGTGCTTGTCCTCTTTGCGGAATGGATTTAGTGCCTATGCAACCCGACCTTTCAGCAGAAGAAAAAACATATAAGAAGCTTTTAAAAAAGTTTTGGATAGCTACACTATTCACCTTGCCCATTTTCGTAATCGCAATGAGCGAAATGGTTCCCAGTAATCCATTGTATGCAGTAATGGATCAAAAATATTGGAATTGGGTTCAGTTTGCATTATCCATTCCGGTGGTGTTTTATGCCACCTGGATGTTTTTTGAACGTGCCTATAAAAGCATCATAACGTGGAAGCTCAATATGTTTACGCTAATAGGAATTGGTGCAGGTGTAGCTTGGTTATTTAGCGTGTTTGGAATGCTTTTCCCGGATGTGTTTCCAAGCCAATTCAAAACACATTTTGGCGCAGTTCACGTGTATTTCGAAGCAGCTACCGTTATCTTAACCTTGGTACTTTTAGGACAATTATTAGAAGCTCGTGCCCACAGCAAAACCAATTCAGCAGTAAAAGAATTATTGAAATTGGCCCCGAACAAAGCCATTAAAATGGTCGATAATGAAGAAGTTGAAGTAAGCATAGATAAAATTGAATTAAACGATATTCTCAAAGTAAAACCAGGCGATAAAATTCCGGTAGATGGTGTGATAACCGAAGGCCACACCACTATTGACGAATCTATGATTACGGGTGAGCCTATTCCCATAAATAAAACCAATGGCGATAACGTAAGTAGTGGCACCATCAATGGCAACCAATCCTTTTTGATGAAAGCAGAAAAAATAGGTAGCGACACGTTACTTTCTCAAATCATTAAGATGGTGAATGATGCCAGTAGAAGCCGTGCACCGATTCAAAATTTAGCAGATAAAGTTTCAGGATATTTTGTTCCGGTTGTGGTTATAATTTCTCTGATAACCTTTGCCGTATGGGCGATATGGGGTCCGGAACCTGCTTACGTGTATGCCTTGGTCAATGCCATTGCTGTTTTAATTATTGCTTGCCCGTGTGCATTAGGATTAGCAACACCAATGTCGGTTATGGTTGGCGTAGGCAAAGGTGCTCAGAATGGAGTGTTGATTAAAAATGCAGAAGCACTTGAAAAGATGAACAAGGTAAACGCCTTAATTATAGATAAAACAGGAACGATTACCGAAGGAAAGCCAACGGTAGTAAAAATAGGTACTTTTAATGCCGACTACGATGAAAGAAAAGTGTTACAATATATTGCTTCTGTAAATAGTAACAGCGAACATCCTTTAGCAGAAGCAACTGTGAAGTATAGCAAAGAACAAAATGCAGAAATTATAAAATCGGAAAATTTCAGTGCAGTTACCGGCAAAGGAGTTGAGGCTACAATTGAAGGTAGAAAAGTGGCTTTGGGTAATCCGAAAATGATGGAATATGCGAATGCTGAAATTACATCTTCTATGCAGGATGAAGCGAAAAAACATCAGCAACAAGGTAAAACCGTATCATTTTTAGCTGTCGATAAAAAGGTTGTAGGTTATGTAGTCATAGGCGACAAAATCAAAGAAACCAGTAAGAAAGCGATTGCAGAACTTCAAAAGCAAGGCATTGATGTGATAATGCTAACAGGCGATAATCACGACACAGCACAAGCCGTAGCGACTGAACTTAGTCTAACAAATTTTAAAGCCGGTATGCTGCCAGAAGATAAATTGAGAGAAGTGGAAAAGTTACAACAACAGGGTAAAGTTGTAGCAATGGCAGGAGACGGTATAAATGATGCCCCGGCATTAGCAAAAAGTGATGTAGGCATTGCAATGGGTACAGGTACGGATGTCGCTATCGAAAGTGCGATGATAACCTTGGTGAAAGGCGATTTACACGGCATTGTAAAAGCTCAAAAATTGAGTCAATCAGTAATGAGAAATATCAAGCAAAACCTGTTTTTCGCATTCATCTACAACGTATTGGGCATTCCCATCGCAGCAGGTGTGTTATTTCTATCCTTCGGCATATTATTATCACCTATGATAGCCGCCTTGGCAATGAGTTTTAGCTCGGTATCTGTAATTGTTAATGCGTTAAGATTGAGAACTATTAAAATTTAAAAATGAAATTCTTAAAATGGATAATAAAAAAAATATTTATAAAAAACTGTTGCCGATAGCTCTAATATTATTGGCGACAACTTCTCTTTTCGCTCAAAAGGTTGTGAGATACGATTTGTACGTAAAAGACACACTTGTAAACTATGCAGGAAAAGAAAAAAGAGCCATTGCAGTAAACGGTCAAATACCAATGCCTACCCTAACTTTTACGGAGGGCGATACTGCTGAAATTGTAGTACACAACCAATTAAAGGAAAGTACTTCATTGCATTGGCACGGTGTATTCCTACCCAATAAAGAAGATGGTGTGCCTTGGCTTACACAAAAACCAATTGAACCTGGAACAACATATACTTATCGTTTCCCAATCATTCAACACGGAACGCATTGGTATCACTCACACTCAGGGTTACAGGAGCAGATTGGAATGTATGGTAGTTTTATAATGAAGAAAAAGGATGATGATAAAACCTTTAGAAAAGGAATTGATGATTTACCTACCGTTCCTATTATTTTAAGTGAATGGACAAACTTAAATCCCGATAACATCAACCGAATGTTGCATAATGCCAATGATTGGTCTGCCATCAAAAAAAATGCAACACAGTCTTACACAGAAGCCATTAGAGAAGGACATTTTAAAACAAAAATAAAGAACGAATGGAAACGTATGTTGGCAATGGATGTAAGCGATGTTTATTATGACAAAATTTTAATCAACGGAAATCATACGACCGATTTAAGAACGGTTGATGGCAAAACTCTAAAAGCAGGCGATAAAGTACGATTTCGAATTTCAAACGGTGGTGCTTCGTCCTATTTTTGGTTGCGGTATGCAGGCGGTAAAATTACCGTAGTTGCAAATGACGGCAATGATGTAGAACCTGTCGAAGTCGATAGACTAATTATTGCGGTTTCTGAAACTTATGATATTGTTATTACCATTCCTGATGACGGTGTTGCTTACGAATTTTTAGCAACCACCGAAGACAGAACACAGTCGGCAAGCTACTTTGTGGGTAATGGCATCAAACAACTCATTTCCCCACTTCCCAAATTGAAATATTTTGAAGGAATGAAGATGATGAACGATATGATGAAGATGGACGGTAACCTTGACGATATGGGAATGAAAATGAGCCTGAACCAAATGGATATGAATGTGGTAATGTATCCAGAAATTACAGGCGATTCTAAGCAGAAAGAAGACCATAGCCAGCACAATATGAATATGGAAAATGATCCCAACCGTTACAATGCAAATGCTTTGGGAGAAATCAAAACCCTGAATTATGCAATGCTACAATCACCATACAACACAACACTACCAAAAGATGCACCAGTAAGGGAACTCAAATTTACCCTTACAGGAAATATGAACCGTTATGTGTGGAGTATGGATAATAGAATACTTTCAGAAGTTGATAAAATACCAGTTAAGAAAGGCGAAATTCTACGAATTACCATTCATAATAACTCAATGATGCGACACCCAATGCACTTGCACGGTTTCGATTTTAGGGTAATTAATGGTAAAGGCGAATATTCTCCCCTAAAAAATGTGTTGGATATAATGCCAATGGAGACCGATACCATTGAGTTTTTAGCTAATGAAGAAGGAGATTGGTTTTTTCACTGTCATATCCTTTATCATATGATGGGCGGGATGAATAGAGTTTTTGCAGTTGATGACTACCAAAATCCATACTTACCCAACAAAAAACAAGCCTACAATAAATTGCAAAGAGAAAGCAATATGCCACATTTTATGGCTCAAAACGATTTTGCAACCAATGGAAATGATGGAGAAGCGATGGTTCAAAATGCAAGATGGTCTTTAGGAACAGAATGGCGTTTGGGTTACAATGATATGCACGGTTACGAGGTGGAAACCCATTTAGGAAGATATATAGGAAAAGCGCAATGGTTTATGCCGTTTATCGGTTTTGATTACCGATACCGAAAAATGGGAATGGACGAACACGAAACCAATTTATTCGGTCAGAAAAACGAGAAAGATACCCGCAGAGCCGTTAGTTTAGGTTTTATGTACACTTTGCCAATGCTCATTAATTTTCAGGCAGAAGTATATCACGATGGAATTGTCCGTTTATCGCTAATGCGTGAGGACATACCGATTTCTAAAAGAATAAGAGCAGGTTTTATGGTCAATACCGATTTTGAATATATGGCAGAGTTAAAGTACATTATCAACAAAAATATGGCTATAAGAACGCATTATGACAGTGATATGGGATTGGGTGTTGGACTATCATTGAATTATTAAACAACACCTAAATAGTGGGCGGACAAGAACGCCAGCAGGTAACATCGGCTTGGCAAAAGTGGCGGTTTAGTGCTTCGTTTGAAACTTTTTCGTAAGTTTGAAGTTCCTACTTCGTATCAACATTTGTGGTGAAAATCGCCACCTTCGCCAAGCCGAGAACCGTTAGCAACCATTTTACAACAGGGTTTTCTAATCAGCCCAATATTTTTAACGGTTTGATTTGAACTCTAATTGATATTTTTTCTTTTGCTTTGGCTAGATCGATTTCGAAGATTTGATGTTTATAAATTGGATTCCGAATATTTATTTCATTTTATTTTTTGTGCCAATTAATAATACGTTTTAATCGGATTCAGATTCGCTTAAATGACTTGATTCGACACCAAAATATAAAATAACTTTTAATAAACTGTAGCTTAACCAAATTGTATTTATGTTCTATCGGATATTTTTTTTAATTTGATAATCGGATTTTGAATCGGCTTTTTCATTCGTTTTTAATAAATGCATTGGCACTTTAAGAGAGTTTTTATTTAAACGGTTGCTAACAATTAGTGGCATTTATTGTAGGCTTCTTTGATAATATTGAGATTTGTGCTTTCAAGTCCGCGCAATTTGATTAAATTTATAAGGTTGCGCGGGCTCGGTGTTTAGGAAAGCGCAGCGCTCTTAAAGCCTACAACAAAAGCCACCATAGCCGTGTGTGTCTTGAATCACATTTTATTCAAGGAAATGTGAATGCTTTAAAACAGATGGAAGGGTATTTGTTTTATTTTAATTTTTGTAGAGTTCAAGCGAAGCGAATGGCTAAGAAATTAAAATTAAGAAAGAACAAATTATGGTCTTCCGAATACGACGTTCAGGCGTAGTTTTCAAACCACCTTATGCTGCAATAGCTGGAAACATTATTGTGGTGAGCGATAAGGAAAAACGGGCGCAAAGATGCCTGTAGGTGCGTGATGTAGAGCTGAATAAATTGAACCACCTATTAAACCTCGTTAAGGTGGATGCGATGTCGAAAGCAAGTAGCTACGGTTATATTTGCGAGAAGAGTGTAACGGCAACCTGATTACTGGTTACACGACATCCGGGGTAAAGGTGGCAGGAATACATCATAGGCTGTTTTAAGGAACAAGAGAAATCTGTATCGTTCTGCTAACTCGAATAGAGGAAACAAACTAGCAAGGATGGCTAGAGATGCAGGTGACAGACCAAGCCGTAGTAGTAATGAAGCTATTGAAAGATAGTGGAGCGAAGGACTTGGCTTGTTTAGTTTTGAAAATATATTTACAACCTGCAAAGGGATGACAGATTATTTTGAAACAAAATCACAACCAATTACCAAAGTAATGGTGTGGCAGGCTTACAAGAAAGTGAAAGCCAATAACGGCGGTGCAGGTGTAGACCAAATGGATTGGTCATATCTAGAAGCACATAAGAAAACTGAGTTATATAAACTTTGGAATCGATTGACTTCGGGCACATACTTTCCGCAGTCTTTGCGCCAAACAGAAATTGCTAAGAAAACGGGCGGTACACGCTTGTTAGGAATCCCCACACTTTTAGACCGTATTGCCCAAGAAGTAGCACGTGTGCATCTTGAGAAAATACTCGAACCAATTTTCCATTCAAGCTCCTTTGGTTATCGTCCAAAGCGTAGTTGTCACGATGCAGTAGCGCAAGCGAACTACAATAGTTTCAATTACAACTTTGTGATAGACCTAGACATCAAAGGTTTCTTCGACACCATTGATCATACACTCATGCTTAAAGCAGTTAACCATTATTGCAATGCAAAATGGATATTGCTTTATGTGGAGCGTTGGTTGAAAGCAGGTGTCCTAAAACGCGATGGGAATCTTCAGCGTACAGAATTTGGGACACCACAGGGGGGTGTAATAAGCCCCTTGTTGTCGAACTTGTTCTTACATGTAGTCTTCGATAAGTGGATGGAAGAGAAGCATCATGAGAAGCCTTTCGAAAGGTATGCAGACGATATTGTTGTTCACTGTAGTACAGAGAAACAAGCAATACATGTACTTAATGAAATACGAGAACGTATGGAAGCATGTAAACTTAGTTTGCATCTGACTAAAACCAAGATTGTACACGTGAGAGGTAAGGCTTCTAAAAGTTATCCTAGGAGTTTCGATTTTCTAGGTTTCACTATACGTCTAGCAATGGTTACGTTTAAAGGAAAGGCATGTTTAGTGCCAAGGATATTTGTAAGTATGCAATCTAAAAGTAGTATACTTAGAAAATTCAAGGAGATGCAAATTCATAAGAAACGTAAGTCGTTAGCGGAGGTTGCAAAGGAGCTACGTCCAATTATAAATGGACTTATGAATCACTATCATAAGTGGTATAAACGGACAATGTTCTATGTGTGGAATCAACTGAATGCACGTCTGTTAAAATGGGTAAAGTGGGAGAAAGGTTTGTACAAGTACGCAAGTCGATATTGGTTGCGTGCGCAGTATAAGAAATATCCTAGATTATTTCCGCATTGGGAATTGGTACATCCGTAGGTAATTTATACCTTGTGATTTATAAACAAGAAGAGCCGTGTGAGGTGAGAGTCTCAAGCACGGTTCCGTGAGAACGTGAGGGTGAAATTCCCTTGCGTGACTCGATTAGCAACCATACTTCGACCACTATTTTAACTTCTGATTAAATGAATTTTTCTTGCAAAGAATTAATTATAGATAATTCGGATTCTGGATTAACAGTTTCGTTTTCTGATATTATAGATTCGGGCGATGAAGATAAATCTTTTGATGAGATAATAAATCCCCTTGAACAATATTTGATGTTTCAACGTACTTATTCCGAGGATGAATTTGAGACAGACTATTATTATATTGAGTTAAGCGATTCTGATAAATCTGGAGATTTGGATAATTTTTCTGTTGACTTATATAAAAATAAATTTCACATGAAGTATGGTGATTTAACTATTGAGATTGATTTGTCGATCGATGATTCAAAATTTAATCAATTAAAAATTGCCTTGACTGAAGTGTTAAATGACAAAGGCATACTAACCTTGAGAGACTAATTAAGCACGGTTGCTAACAATTAGTTTACATTTATTGTAGGCTTCTTTGCTAATATTGAGAGTAGTGCATTAAAGTCCGCACAATTTGATTAAATTTAAAAGGTGCGCGGGTTCGGTGTTTATGAAAGCGCAGCGCTATTAGAGCCTACAACAAAAGCCACCATCAACGTTATGATGCATTCTACAAAACATTGAATTTATGACAAGAGAAGAAGCCCAATCTGCGTGGGAAAAAATAGTAGATATTGGTTTTTCAGATTATAGTAAATTGACTCGAGAACAACGAGTTTGGTTTAACATAGAACCATTAACGACTGATGGGCTATGGGATCATTATATAAATCATGGAGCTGATAAAAACGGGGATGCAATCGAAGATTTAGAATACTTGAATTTCAGTTCAATTGCAAATCAATTACGTGAGTTTAATAAGGTTTATTTTCCCAAAGGAATACCCAGTGGACCTAATGCCAGACAAAAGCAATTTGATAAATTCTCTGAAGATCAGCTTGAAAATGATATTGAAGAAATGGATGATAAATTTTGGGAAATATGTGATGATTTGGAAATTGCCTTACTAGATCATATCAATAAAACTGGAATAGGAAAAGAATAAAAACGAACAATAACAACAAGCTTACATTTATTGTTGGCTCCTTTGATAATATTGAGATTGGCGGATTAAAGTCCGCGCAAATTGATTAAATTTAAAAGGCGCGCGGGTTCGGTGTTTAGGAAAGCGCAGCGCTCTTAACGCCTACAACAAAATCCACCATAAACGTAGGCATTTAAAACGATAATAAATTTATTACTTAAACAACAAAACATGAAAGATGAAAAGAAAAAACTCACATCGGTTTCGGGCAGACCGATAGCTGAAAATCAAAATGTAGAGACAGCAGGGAAAAAAGGTCCAATGCTGTTACAAGATTTTTGGTTTCTTGAAAAGCTTGCTCATTTTGACAGAGAGGTAATTCCTGAAAGAAGAATGCACGCTAAAGGTTCTGGTGCATTTGGTACATTTACAGTAACGCATGATATTACCAAATACACAAAGGCAAAAATATTTTCTGAAATAGGTAAAAAAACAGATTTATTCGTTCGCTTTTCAACCGTAGCAGGAGAGCGTGGCGCAGCTGATGCAGAAAGAGATATTCGTGGATTTGCGATTAAATTTTATACTGAAGAAGGAAATTGGGATTTAGCAGGTAATAACACACCCGTTTTCTTTTTAAAAGATCCATATAAATTTCCTGACTTAAATAAAGCAGTAAAACGCGATCCAAAAACTAACTTGAGAAGCGCAAATCATAATTGGGATTTTTGGACACTTCTTCCAGAAGCTCTTCATCAAATTACTATTGTGATGAGTGAAAGAGGTATTCCTAAATCATACAGACATATGCACGGTTTCGGAAGTCACACCTTTAGTTTTATAAACGCAAAAAACGAAAGGTATTGGGTGAAATTTCACTTTAAATCAGAACAAGGAATTGAAAACTTATCCAATGCAGAAGCAACTGAAATTATTGGAAAAGATAGAGAAAGTAATCAAAGAGATTTATATAATTCAATTGAAAAAGGTGATTTTCCAAAATGGAAACTAAAAGTTCAAATTATGCCAGAAGCGGATGCTAAAAACTATCGTTTTGATGCATTTGACTTAACTAAAGTTTGGCCACATGGCGACTATCCATTAATGGATGTTGGTGTGATGGAATTAAACAGAAACCCAGAAAACTATTTTGCAGATGTTGAGCAAGCCGCTTTTAATCCAGCAAATGTGGTACCGGGTATTGGTTTTTCTCCTGATAAAATGTTACAAGGTCGCTTATTTTCTTATGGAGATGCTCAACGTTATAGATTAGGTGTAAATCATTACCAAATACCTGTAAATAAGCCTAAATGTCCTTTTCATAATCCACATAGAGACGGAGCCATGCGAGTAGATGGAAACGAAGGTTCAACAATTCATTATGAGCCAAATAGCTACGGACAATGGCAAGAGCAAAAAGAATTTGCTGAACCATCTTTAGAATTAGAAGGTGCTGCTTTTCACTATGACCACAGAGAAGATGAAGATTATTACACTCAACCTGGTAACCTTTTTAGGCTTATGACAACTGAACAAAAACAAGTTCTGTTTAATAATACTGCTGGTGAAATTGGTGGTGCTGAAAAATTTATTCAAGAAAGACACATTTCAAATTGCTATAAAGCAGATCCTGCTTATGGAGAAGGTGTTGCTAAAGCCTTAGGAATAAATATGAGTGCATTGGATTTATAAGACTAAAACGCCCTATAATAGCGGCTAAAAGTAATTGGCGATTCAGTGGTTAATGAAACTTTGTACTTCGTATCAAGTTTTGTGTTGGCAGGCTGTTTAGTGCTTCCCAATCGCCAACTTCTTTTAGCCGCAAAACGTAAAGCTCAATGCAATGGAGACCACAAAACGACAGGCTGAATCATATCTCTTTCAAAAATCGAAAAAAATAGTTCGGGTAATTCCATTTTACAAACTTTCGATTGACGAATGGGTCGTTTATGAAAATGGAGAACCAAAATATTTACTTGATTTTAACAGACGACATAAGCCTTTAATACAAGATTTGAAATCAAAACTTGATCAAGGAGAGAAACTTGAAGATTCTGTTTGGAAACTTGGGAGATTTTTGGGTAAAGAATGGACTACAAAGTACTGTCTCGTCCTAACTGACAGAACCCTCTGAATCGTCCGCCGCGGTGGATAAAAACTAATATAGAAGCAGAATTTAGGTTCTGCTTTTTTATTTTGTTGGAAGATATAAAAATGCTTCAGTTTTTTTAATAGGTACAAAATTTTCCTAATGTATGAAAATCGTTTTTACAGGAAACAATATTTTGGCGATCGTCCAACTATTCAGCAAGCGTAATATAAGAAATACCCTAGGTTATTTCCGCATATATAATTGGTACATCCGTAGGTAATGTATACCTTGTGATGTATAAACAAGAATCCCGATAACTATAGGGAGCAGCAGGCTCAATGTTAAGGAACGTTTGTTTCTTTCAAGACTTGCAACACCTATCACCAACACCGACTCTGCAACACGAAGAACGGCCACGCTAACATTTGATTAGAATAAGAGGAAATATCAATAATATAATCTACCATTTGGTAGATTTAGACTGCTCTAGAAACATAAATTTTGCACGTATCAAGACAAAATAAAATGAGTAAAGTAATTTTAATTGCAGGAGCAACAGGGAATTTAGGAAATAAAATTGTCGATGAATTGTTGAAACTTAACACAATTGTTAAAGTATTAGTAAGAAGTCAAACGGACGAAAAAAAAATACAAAATTTGGCTTCAAAAAATGTAGAAATCTACAAAGTTGACGTTTATACAATTGAAGAAATTGCATTGGTTTGCAAAGGCGTTGACTGTGTTGTTTCAGTTTTAGCAGGTTTTGAAGACACTATTGTTGACACACAAAAAATACTTGTACAAGCTGCTATAAAAGCCAAGGTCCCACGATTTATACCCAGCGACTTTTCTACAGATTTCAGAAATCTGATTTATGGCAAAAATCGCAACCTTGACTTTCGTAAAAAGTTTCATGATTATTTAAATCAGCAACCCATACAATCTACGAGCATTTTTAACGGAGCATTTATGGAGCTGACCACAGGCGATATGCCTCTCATTTTATTTGGAAAG
Organism: uncultured Cytophaga sp.; assembly: GCF_937863595.1. Classification (GTDB taxonomy): domain Bacteria; phylum Bacteroidota; class Bacteroidia; order Cytophagales; family Cytophagaceae; genus Cytophaga. Next base: position 18,157 of record NZ_CALMGQ010000130.1, on the reverse strand, counting down.
AATAAAATTTTATGTTGGGGAGATAAAAATATCAAAATGGACTTGACAACAACGTATAACGTTGCCCAATACACTGCGCATGCTGCATTGGACGAAACAGCTCCTCGTTATCTCAGTATTGCAGGAGAAAGTGTTTCATGTGCAGACGTGGCAGATATTATGACTCACCTTACTGACTCCCCGTACAAAATTTTCAAGCCAGGCGGCATTGGTTTATTCAATGTTATTATTTCAATTACCAAGTTTTTTGATTTTTCTAAAAATGAATTATATCCTGCATGGCAAGGAATGCAATATATGAGAGATATGATGGAAGGGAAGGCTGAAATAAACAAACACGACAATGATAGATACCCTGTTGCTTGGACAAGATTAAGAGAGTATATAAACTCTGAAAGAAATTTTCGTTCATACTAACAAAAAGGCAGCACACACATAGAATTTAAATCATACGGGTTTCAGTGCAATTTTGAAGTTCAGTGCTAGCTTGCAAGGGTGGTAAAGGTGTATAATGAAGTGTTCACGAATTCCAGAAAGTACAAAAGAATAAATTATGGTCTTCCGAATACGACGTTCATGCATAGTTTTCAAACTACTTTATGCTGCAATTTTGGAAACATTGTTGTGATGACGATAAGGAAAGGCGAGTAAAAAGATACGTGTAGGTGTGCGATGTAGAGCTGATCCCGATACCTATAGGGATAAACCACCTACTAAGCCTCGTTAGGTATTATAAACAAGAAGTACCTGCTAAAAAAAAAATAGGAAGTTATGCCTAAATTTCCTTGCATGATTCGATTAATATTCAAGCTAAAAAAGACGACAATGAACAAACAGACAATCATAATAAACGGTGACAATTTTTCAGACTCGGAAAGTTTCTATTGTGAAATAGACAGAGTATTGACAAAAGATATTGATTGGAAAACGGGACATAATTTAAATGCATTAAACGATTTGCTTCGTGGTGGATTTGGTGTTTATGAATACGAAGAACCTGTAAAAATTATTTGGATAAACTACTCTGAGAGTATTAAAAGATTAGGATTTGAATTTTCAGATGCCTTACTTGAAATAATTACAGATCATCAGCATATTGAATTTGAAACAAAAGACTAAAAGATTTTATGTCTCTTATACATGTAAACTTAAAGTTGGGTAATTGGGAGTTTCAGAAAGCTTTGATTTTAATGCTTGCGATAGCGCATTTTTATAAAATAGAGTTATCATCAATTGACTGACAAAATAAATCCCTCGAAATTAAAAGAATGGTAAAAACAATGGAAGAAATGTTGATTTTCGATTTTGGTTATCGCTTTGCACATGTGTGAATTGTGTAGATTTTTTTACTAAAGGTGTAAGTCTTACTCCACTAAAAATTCTCAACTTGGTGTTGTTAAATAAAAAAGATGACAGAGCATTATTGTTTCAATAAATTAAAATAAAATGAAGAAGTATTTAATCATATTAAGTGTGTTTGCTTTTGTTGCCTGCAACAAATCTAACACTGATACTGCGAACACCGAAAATGATGTTCGTCAAAGAACAATAGATTCAATGGACGCTGTAAATAATGCATCAAAACAGCAGGAAGTTCATTCTTCCGAAATTCATCATTCAAGCACTACAAACGGATCTTCTTCTAACACGAACAATAATGCTACGAATGACACTAAAACCACTGAACCTGCTAAAAGAAAAGGCATGAGCAATACTACAAAAGGAGCTCTTATTGGAACTGGAGTTGGTATTGTAGGAGGAGCGTTAACTGGCGCAGCTGCAAGTGAAGACAAAGGGAAAGGTGCTGTTATTGGTGGTGTTGTAGGTGGTGCTGCAGGATCTAGTGTTGGTTATGGTATTGGTGCCAAAAAAGACAAAGACCTGAAAGACGCTAATAAATAATTGATTCTTTAAATTAAACAGTAACATTATAATTACGTATAAGTCTGCCTTGCCCTTGTTATGAACAAGTGTAAGGCAGATTTTTTATATGTATCAGATTTCTAATTTATTTTTAGTAAAAGGCAACCCATAATTAATCTGATTCTTTTTGACTTTTTTAGTAAGACATTAAGATTGTGGAACAATACAACCTGTGCATCCTTATAAATTGATGGGTGAAGTACAAAAGTTGAAAAGATGACGAACATCATGCTTATTCATTCACTAAATCAAATATATATACAACAATAGATACAGGTTATTACACACTTCTTTAATACCTAATAGGTGCTGTATTTCTTAGCGCAACTATAAAATGTAAGTCCTTGGTGATTTAATGTGGATTGAAAAAGCTTCAAATCATTACCTTTACATCAAAAACAACATCGTATTAACTAATTTGTGCCAATGATTGCAACGAATTTTAACATACAAGGATTAACGGATGAACAGGTTCTGCTTTCAAGAAAAAAGTATGGCCAAAATAAATTCGACTATAAAAAAGAAAATGTGGTGCTTGATGCCATAATAAATTTGATAAAAGAGCCAATGATAATTTTATTATTTATTGCAGCTCTTATCTATTTTATAAGTGGAGAAGTGGGAGATGGTATTTTTCTTTCAGCAGCTATTATGATTGTTTCTCTAATCACTCTTTTTCAAGAATCAAGAAGTCGCAATGCCTTACAAAAGTTAAAGGAACTGTCACAGCCCAATTGTACTGTAATTCGTAATGGTAAAACAGAAACCATTAAAAGTATTGATTTAGTAATAGGAGATAATTTAATTGTTGAAGAAGGTACTTCGATTACAGCCGATGGTGTCATTATTCATTCCAATGATTTTTCTGTAAATGAATCCATTCTTACTGGGGAATCTTTTTCTGTGTTCAAAGATAAATCAAAAGAGGATAATTTCATTTATACAGGCACAACTGTTTCTAGCGGTTTGGCAATTATTACCATTACGCATATTGGGAACGAAACAAGATTAGGAAAAATTGGCAAAAGCCTAGAGGGTATCAAAGAAGAAAAAACGCCATTAGAATTACAAATTAATAATTTTGTTAAGAAGTTGGTTCTTGCTGGAGCACTTGTTTTCCTTGTCGTGTGGGCGATTAATTACGTTCATTCCAATGATTTATTAGACTCATTGCTTAAGGCGCTTACCTTAGCAATGAGTATCTTGCCAGAAGAAATCCCAATGGCATTTGCAACATTCATGGCAATAGGTGCGTGGCGTTTAATGAAGATGGGGGTTATTGTAAAACAAATGAAAACAGTAGAAACACTTGGTTCTGCAACGGTTATTTGTACAGATAAAACAGGGACGATTACAGAGAATAAAATGACATTGGCAAAAGTGTTTTCGTTGACTTCGAACAGAATCACGAATCCTTCTGAAACCAATGACGATGAGCAGGAATTAATACGGATTGCTATGTGGGCAAGTGAACCTATTCCGTTTGATCCCATGGAGGTTTCTTTACACAGTGCGTACACTGATTTATATAAGGATGATGAACGACCGAACTTTAAATTAATCCATGAGTACCCCTTAGATGGGAAGCCTCCCATGATGACACATATTTTTGAAAATAGTTCGGGTAAAAGAATCATTGCAGCTAAAGGTGCTCCCGAAGCATTGATGCAGGTATCTAATCTGTCATCAGAGCAAAGAAGCGAAATCGAAAAAGCGATACAAACCATAACAGAGGATGGGTACAGGGTATTAGGTGTTGGTCTAAGTAATTATAGTGGTACGTACTTTCCGGACACTCAGCAAGAATTTAAATTTGATTTTAAAGGGATTGTAGCATTTTATGATCCGCCAAAAGAGAATATTGAAGCTGTTTTAAATCAATTTTACACTGCAGGGATATCTGTAAAAATAATTACGGGCGACAATGCAGAAACAACCACTGCCATTGCAAGAAAGGTTGCATTTAGAGGGGTAGAGAATAGTTTATCAGGTGATCAATTGATGTTATTGACGGATGAAGAATTACAGGGTAGAGTAGCAGAGACGAATATATATACGCGCATGTTTCCAGAAGCGAAACTGAGAATCATTAATGCACTAAAAGCCAATAAGCAAATTGTTGCGATGACAGGCGATGGTGTGAATGATGGTCCGGCCTTGAAAGCGGCTCATATTGGTATTGCTATGGGTAAAAAGGGAACTGAAATTGCGAAACGTGCAGCATCTTTAATTTTAGTGGACGATGATTTATCTAAAATGGTAGATGCCGTAGCAATGGGTAGAAGAATTTATACCAATTTAAAAAAAGCAATTCGGTATATTATTTCCATACACATTCCTATTATCCTAACCGTATTTCTTCCACTCGTATTTGGGTGGATATACCCAAACATACTTTCTCCGGTGCATATTATTTTTCTAGAATTAATAATGGGGCCGACCTGTTCTATTATTTTTGAAAATGAACCGATGGAGAAAAATACCTTGTCTCAAAAACCACGTTCCTTAACAGCTTCTTTTTTTAATTGGAAAGAACTTGCAACCAGTGTTATTCAAGGGTTGGTTATAACAGCAGGTACATTATTTGTATATCAATATGCCGTATTACAAGGCTTTAATGAGGCATGCACCCGAACAATGGTATTTACGGTATTGATATCTGCAAATGTATTTTTAACGCTGGTGAATCGTTCTTTTTATTATTCTATTCTTACAACGTTGCAGTATAAAAATAATTCGTTGTTGCTTATGATGGGTATCACAATAAGTATAACAACGCTATTATTATTTGTAGCTCCCTTGACTACTTTTTTTGAGTTTGAACATATTTCTATTTCGAACCTGCTTATATGTATTGGGGTAGGTTTTGTTGCAGTTGTTTGGTATGAATGTGTAAAGATATTCAAGAGACTTAAAGGAACGAAAAAATCATAAGGCAAAAGTCTTGAATCGTTTACAATGGTAGTAATGATGGCTGATATGGATTATAACTATGCAACGGGATGCTTTAAAAGTACGTAAACAGAATACCGTAATTTTTGCATTGGTTTGCAAATACATAAATTGCAATTTAGAATATCGGACATTAATAAATTATAAATAGAAATGCCCAACACAACAACTGAATTTTATCTACCTTCTGGCATCAGCTATGCTGTCCAGTTAATATCATTCGAAGAGAAGAATGAAACGCTCGTAGCAACAATAGAAGTAAGTCCTGAAGTGTGGGATACGATCGATATGGTGATGCTGTTTAATTTAACCTGGGAGAATCGAAATCCAGGTTCGGTAAGTGGAACTAAGCCTCTTCAAATTGAAATGTTTTATAGTGCAGATCTATATGCTGAATTTAAAAAATCGAATCTGTTGATAATGGATTCAAAGGTATTTTTGGAAGCCAGTAAAGAAGATCCGATAAAAAGCACTAAAAACTGGTTCATTACGCAGGTTACAGAAGAGGTAGAGTTGCCAGAGGGATTAAAGGAAATGGGAAGTCTTCGCGAAGGGTTTACTACAACGTGGAAAAAGTAACAGGTACTATTCAAGAAAATATTTGAATAAATTGAATGATATATTCAAAAAACAGGTACTTTAAAATGCGACCTTAAAAATTTATGCATGAAGCTAAGGTTTATATACCATTTTTGCTTGCCGTATTAGTTCTATGCGCTTCAAATCGAACAACAGAAATCAAATGTGTTCTTATTGCAGGATAAGGAACGTTCATAAACGAAAACAATAGCACATATTTTCAAGTTCCTGTAACACTAAGGAGTCAGTCAAAGGATACTGTAAGATATAGCAGTATGTCATGTTCTTGGGAAGATTTGTATCTGGTAAATAATACACGTATAAGAATTGAGGAATCTAATTGTGATAAAAATGTACCAATTATAGTTTTGCTGTTGCCATGCCAATCGAATCAAGTACTTCTTAAGTTACATATTCCAACGTCTATGAATACAAAAAATCTGACCATTAAAACCGGTTTTAATTTGATTGAAATAGTCAAGGGACAAACTATCGCAAAGGTACTTCAATCGGAAATGAAGAAAAATAGTATTTGGTCGAATACTATTTCAATTGAATAATTTCGCCGTGGCTGAGGCTGTAAAATAAACTGTGTCTTTTCGACCAACCACCAGCACTACATTAAATTTACTTATAGTACTTCCTGCTTAATATCATTTCTTCAACCTCTTTATGTACGAGGTATCTGATCGATTTATCTTCTTTAATACACGTTCGTATATACGTTGCAGAAATTTCTAATAAAGGAGCTTTAATACATTTTACGTTGGAATACATTTTTAATTCACTCTCTTGTGCGTCTGGTCTAGGGTAAACGTATAATTCAAAATGCTCTAAAATACGCTCGTAATTTTTCCAATTTTTAAATTGTACGAGGTTGTCTTCCCCTATGATTAATACAAACGTGTGTTGCGGGTATGTATCGCTTATATAGGTAAGCGTGTCGATGGTATAGCTTGGCTTTGGTAAATTAAATTCAATGTCGCTCGCTCTAAATTTAGGGTTATCATTGATTGCCGCAGTAACCATATCAAGCCGGTCAAATTCATGCAATAAAGATTGGTTCTTTTTAAATGGATTTTGTGGACTAACAACATACCACAATTCTTCTAAATCAGTCGTCTCAACCATTGCATTGCCAATGATTAAGTGTCCAATGTGTATGGGATTAAATGAACCAAAGAATAAACCAATTTTCATGTGTATTTACCTACGGGGTACCTATGTATGCAATAGGTATTGATATCTGTTAATAAAAGGCTACGGTATAAATACCAATCAAGAGTTTTAGAGCGAAATTACTTCGCTAAAAATACATCAACGATCATATGTGTTTTTTTGAATGTATCTTCCAATTGATCATTCAGCAATACTACATCAAACTTGTCTTCGAAAGATGCTTCGTATTTCATTTTTTCTAAACGTGTTTTTAAGCTTTCTTCAGATTCTGTATTGCGTGCAATTAATCTTTTTTCTAATTCTTCCATAGAAGGCACTTTTACAAAGATGGAAAGTGCTTTATCTCCGAATTGTTGCTTTAGACTTAATCCGCCTTTTACATCTACATCAAAAATAACATGCTTGCCCATGTCCCAAATACGTTGTACTTCCGAACGTAAGGTTCCATAATATCTTCCAGGATAAACTTCTTCCCATTCAACAAATTCATCGTTTTCTATGCGTCTTTCAAATTCTTCCACAGGTAAAAAATAATAATCTTTACCGTTGGCTTCCTTACTTTCGCGCATTTCACGCGTACAAGCAGAGATTGAAAATCCGATGCGTGGATCTGTTTTTAATAAATGTTGAACGATCGTTGTTTTACCAGAGCCGGATGGGGCAGAAAAAATGAATAATTTGCCTTCCATATATTATTTGCAGTTTTTATTGATATTACCTCTGATATTTTCTATCAAAGAAGCTGGTACAGGGCGTTGTTCCAACTTATGTTTAATGACTTCTTTAACAGATTTTTCGATATTATAATGATCGAAGCATGGCGCACATTCGTGTATGTGTTTTTGAAGATGTTCTATTTCAGCCGTGCTGGCTTCTCCATCTAATACTAAATTAAGCTTACACAAGCAATCCTTACAACAATAGCGTTGTTGGGCTTTCTTGCCCACGAGTTTGTTTACAACCTCCTTAATGAAATCAATCATGCAGCTTAATCGTTTTTCTTTCTTTGATCCTTATAGCCCATAGATTGGGCATATTCGTTTAATTTTTCTTTTAACACATTACGGGCTCTGTGCAAGCGAGAGCGAACAGTACCGATGGGAATGTCTAGTATCTTAGCCATTTCTTCGTAGGTAAACCCTTCTAAATCACACAAAATTATGATCGTTCTGAAATCTACATCCAAGGCATTTAATGCATTGGCAACTTCATCACCTATCATATTGTTCAATGAATCTACACGTAAATCGCTCGTAATAGTTTCATTTACATCGTCTGAATTGTAATAAGATTCAACTTCTTGGTAATCGACTTTATTGGGCTCTTTTGTCTTGCGTCGATATTCGTTAATAAATGTGTTTTTTAGGATTCTAAACATCCAAGCTTTGGCATTAGTTCCCTTCTCGTATGAATCAAAAAAACGATATGCTTTCAAATAAGTTTCTTGTACTAAATCATTTGCATCGTCTTCATCAAAGGTTAATCGGTAACCAAAGTTGTATAACGGTCCAATGAGGTGCATGAATTCCTTCTCAAAAAGGCTGTCCTTTTCTTCCTTACTTTTATAGGTTGTTTTAGAATTTTGCTCCTCCATTAATCAATAATGTCTATATTTACAGACTTTTTGGTATTGTTATGATACCAAAGATACACTTTTTTGTCAATTTGTGTCATAAATGCATGAGGTCTTTTACATGAAATTACTAGTCGAAAATACGTCTAATCCTACCTTATTAAATCGCTGGTTTATAGCATCTGCTTGTATTGCTTTAATCGGAATCTTTTTTTCTAGAGCAATGATTAGTATTGGTATGATTGGCATTATTCTAATCTATGTGTTAAATCAAGGTTGGAAAATTAATTTTTTGAATCATTCAGGTAATAGGGTGCTTCTGTTTCTTGCACCTATTCTTATAATCTACCTTATCGGGGGGGTGTGGACGGAAGATTATGAATATTGGGGCGAACGCATACAAGTAAAAATTCCATTGTTGTTTTTGCCCTTAGGTTTTATTGCAGTAAAGGATGTGTTAAAACGTGAATCTGTTGATCTTGTTATTTTGTTATTTATAGCACTGTGTGCTGCTACGGCTTTAGGCAGTTTTATCTATTACCTCTTACATTACGCAGAGATTACAGAGTCTTACAAACATGCCAAAACTATTCCTACAATCATTGAGCATATTCGTTATAGTTTATTGCTTTCAATTGCATGTTTTGCATCTGCTCAAGCGTATTTTCAATCGACTATTCTTAAAACCAATCTGCAAAAGCGTTTCATTGCAGGCTTAGGGATTTTTATATTTGTATTTTTACATATCCTTTCTATCAGAAGTGGTTTGCTTGCTTTGTATGCAACAATTTTTGTTTGGATTTTAATTAAAGTGATCCAAAATGGGAATAAAAATCTGCTTGGTTTAATACCCGTTTTTTTTGCATTTCTATTCGCGATGTATTGGTTTGTACCTTCCTTACATAATAAGGTGAATTATATGGTGCGCGACATCAATCAATTTGCTACTGGCAAAAGTGTCAATAATTATTCAGACGGCAATCGCTTGTTGTCAATGAAAATAGGCGTTCAAGTTGGTATGCAATCTCCATGGTTTGGTGTAGGAAGTGGAGATGTACAGCAAGCGATGAATCAGGTTTACAAAAACGAATATCCAGATATTACACCTAATAACTGGTTGATTCCCCACAATCAATTTGTTTATGTATTTAGCGCCTTGGGTTTATTTGGGTTGATTGTCTTTTTAGGTTGTCTGACATTTCCATTATTCAATAAAGCTGTAATGACTGATGTGTTCTGTGTTGCTGTATTGGTAGGTGTATATACTTCATTCTTATCCGAAGCTACTTTAGAGGTGCAGCAGGGTATTGTATTGGCGAGTTTGCTTTTTAGCATTGCATATATTCGTGTTTGTTCTAAAATATAATCTATGATTTTGTTTATTGTACTTAGCGTAATTTTTGTTTTGGTGTGTATGTTTCACAATCAAGGGGTTCCTATTTGGTTGTTTCATCAAGTAAATGATACTACATCCAATACAAAATCAGAAACCTTAGATGCTTTTTTTTCTTTTTTATCTGAAAAAAAATACCATACGCACACACTAAAAGAAATAGATATTTTATTTAAAGCTGGGAAGAAGCTTCCTGGCAAATCGGTTGTATTAACTTTTGATGATGGATATTATGATAATTACGGCATCGTTTTTCCACTTCTTAAAAAATACAATTTGAAAGCTATTTTTTTTGTAAACACCTTATTTATCAAAGAGAAAGCAGAACGACCTCTGGTGCAGATCCAACATTCAGATGCATTGAACGCACAGTTGATTTCTAATTATTTTAAAGGACAGGATGCAACAAGCAGTCAATATATTTCTTGGGAAGAGATAAACGAAATGGAGGCTTCTGGTTTGGTAGACATTCAATGCCATTCGCACAGGCACGGCATGGTGTTTTCAAATACCGATTTTAAAAATAGCGTTTCTTCCAATGGTGTTTCTTCAGGGGATTATTTTGTGCTCGATGGTGATCCAGAAGAAGGTTTTCCTTTATTTAAAATGCGTGGCGAACTCACTGCGCAAGGGTATAAAATAGATAGGGAAGGGAAAGTGCTATTTAAAGAATATGCACTGAAAAATAACTTGCAAGAATTGTCAAAAAAGAAACGCATTGAATTAGGGAAGCAATTTTTTACAGAAACATTTATAGGTACGCACATTCAGAAGTATACGGAACTTCAATTCGAAGATCGAGTAAAACGTGAGATGAATGAAAATAAATCTCAAATTGAAGCACATATACCGAACAAAAAGGCAATCGGTTTTGCTTGGCCATACGGACATCAATCACAGATATCTATTCCATGGATGAAAAGTTTGGGTATACAGTATTTCTTTACCTGTAAAAAAGGAACAAATGCACGCAGTTTTAAAAAGGAATTTATTTATCGAATGGAATTGCGAAAAGTAACGAGCGCGAGATTGATTTTTTTAACAAAGTTAAACTCAAACTTTGCGCTGGGTTGGATGTATCGTTGGTTGAGTTAGTCTAAAAAATAATTCCGCGTATTGTTGTTGAATGGATTCAGAAGATAATTGAGTCGTTGCAAATTCGAAGGCATTCGCAATCAATTGTTCGTTGGAATTAGACAAGCAGGATTGAATCTGCTCAAATAAATCTGTTGCATTTTCAGCCTTTGCTACATAGCCTCTATCAGTAACCAATTCGTTCAATCCACCTGCATCTGTACTTACCACGGGCACTTTATTTAAAAACGCATCGATTACACTGCTGCCAAATCCTTCATTTTTAGATGCCATTACAAATACATCAAATAGGGAATATAGTTCTTCAATTGCAGAAGTTTGTCCCATGAAAAAATAAACGGATTCCAAGTTTTTTTCAACTATCAATTGTTTTACTTGATCTAATAAGGAGCCGCTTCCAAAATGCATGAAAATAAAATCTGTTCGTTTGTTGTACAATTTTTCAATGGCTTCAACTAAGGTAAATGGATCTTTTTCGTCTTCTAATGCAGCAACCGTTGCGAGTATTTTTTTATTTGATTGCGCAAACGTTTTATATTCGTTTTGGATACGCATTGCGTTGGGTTGGATTAAAATGGATGCATCGTATATAACATCAATAGGTGTTGTAATACCAGTCTGCACAAGTCGGTTTTTAATGTAATGCGAAATGGTTGTTATATAGTCTGCTGCATTGTATTTCCATTTAGAAAAAAAAGATGTAGGTACTTTATAATGTCTTCTTGAAAATACCACCTTTGCAGCGGAAAAAGGTTTTGCCAGCGCACAAGGTGTTAAGGCTTTTGGAGTATGCGCATGGATAATGTTGTAGCGAAACCCTTTGAATACTAGAAATAAAAATAACTGAATATTGGAACGTATAGCGATGATAGGGATGTTTTTTGACGTTGCTTTTTGGTATAAGGCAGAATGCGTTTTGCAAGCCAAATGTACGGTATGTCCCTGCTGAATGAGTCCTTCCGCTGTTAGTAGCGTTTGTTTCTCGCCTCCGCGCCAATTTTTCTCGGTATTTATTTCTAAAATAACCATACTTATTTCTTGAGCAGCAAATGAAGCTTGCGGTATTTTTGTTTGGTGTAATTATAATTCAAACAAGCAATCTTAAATCCCATTGCACCATCTAAAATCCCCAACTTGAAAATATATTCTTTTATAAATGTAAACAGCGGACTCACATACATTTTGGTCCAAGAGGATTTTTTGCCTCGTTCTTTTAATCGAATGGCAAATAAATCGGTATACTTGGATGACTTACTTGTATAATCTTCAATGGAGTCGTAGGAATAATGATCAATGAAACCTGTTAAGGTAATAACCACTATGTCGTTTGTTAGAGATAAGGTTTCGTGCACTGCAAGTGTGTCCCATTGCACGTTTTTCTTGTTGAATAACCGAATATGAAATTGAGGGTTCCAACCGCCAAATCGTATTAGGGTATTGCAAAAATATGTTTTAAAAGGGATGCTGAATACCTGTTTTTCAGAAGGAGGGTTTAGATTTTTCAATTCCGCTAACAATGCTGGAGATACTACCTCGTCTGCATCGATAGATAAGATCCAATCGTATTTAGCATACGCATGACCTGTGTTTTTTTGTTTTCCATAGCCTTGCCATACTTGTTGAATAACTCTTGCACCAAGCTCTTTGCAAATTTCTACTGTATTGTCTGTACTGAAAGAATCAATTATAATAATATCATCCGTTAAGGAAGAAACTGCTTCGATTGTTTTTCGAATTTTATCTTCTTCATTAAAGGTAATGAGTATAACCGAAATGGGTGTCTTGCTTTTATACATGATTACTTAACCCATTTGTACAAAAGATAACTCCTGCATTTATTTTAGTATGCATAATGTTCGCATTGAATTGTACGTCATCTTCTTCATAATTTGCACCATGAAATAAGTGATACACGATGGCTTTAAACTTGATTGGATTAATTGTATAACCCAATTTTAGTAAACGCCATTCAATATCCGAATCTTCGCCTACGCCTGCTTTTTGATAGTCTTCGTCAAAGCCATTTATTTCTAAGAGTGCTTTTTTCTGAAGTGAAAAATTACAACCCAATAAACCCCGATTCTTTTTCTTTGGTATCCATGGGTAAGGGAAGTAAATGGATTCTTCCACATGTTTGGAATTGGATAGTACTAAATTCGAAAATGAAATGGACCGATATACATCTGTTTTTAATAACTTTTTTGTGAGCGATTCGGATAGCAACACCCGTCTGCCAGAGAGAACCCCTTTTTCTTCCGTGTTTAAATAATGTTCTTTCAAACATTCTTTATGTGGTATGCAATCTCCATCAAAAAAAACAAGCACATCTCCCTTTGACTGATGGATGGCTTCGTTTAAAATTCTATTTTTTCGAAAACCAATATCTTCTTGTTGTACAACTTTTATTGGAAAATTTATTTTCGAGCCAAGAGATTCAATAAAATTAAGCGTATTTGGGTCGTTATTGTCTTCTGCAATAAGTACTTCAAAATCTCTGAACGTTTGTAGGGCTAAGCCTTGTAGCACTAGGGATAGGAAGTCTAATTTTTTATAAAAACCAATAATTACAGATATTTTCATGGTACTTATGAACGTATTTTGTAGTTTTTATATTCGCCAACTCTCCAACCTGTATATTTTTCAATGACAGATTTGAATGTATTTTTTAACGAAAGATTTTTTTTGGATAAGTCGTATACGAATTTCCAATTTTGGTTTTTAACCCGATGTTGCATCACTGCCGGATGTGTACCTGTGAATTGCTTTAGCGATTTGATAAAAGAATAATCAAACATTTCAACTTCAGGAATGTTTGATTCTATCCACGTATCATTATGCCAAAGTTTGGAAAATGATTTTATTTTTTCTTTTTGAAAACTGGGGTTTTTTACCCAACCATAATGATAGATGTAAGCATTGATGAGTGCAACGTTTAATTTTTGATTGCTCTTTCTAAATCCTTGTGCATCTCTGTATGATCGTATTGTAGAGTCTTTTCGAATAATACGTATTTCTCTTCTATACCAATCTGGTGCATCTCCTAGATATTCATAGGATCCAAAAAAATGTTCGTATTTGAAAAGAAGTCCATCAATGTGTGATTTTTTCAAGTTATCTTCCATCGCTTTTTTAATCACTGGAAGATACTTTTCATGTACAACTTCATCGCCCTGAATGTAGAAGCACCAGTCAACGTCTTTAGAAATGGCATCCATTGCTTTATCCGTTTCAACTGCCAAAACTTTACCACCTTCTCGTAAGGTGTCATCCCAAATAGTATGGATGATTTTTATTTTTGGAGAATTAATAGCTGAAATAAGCGCCTGGGTTTCGTCATCTGAATTTCCAAGTGCTACTATAAATTCATCACAAATGGGCAATATAGAAGTGATCGCTTCTATAATTGGATAGTCATATTTAACTGCATTCCGAATAAAGGTAAAGCCTGCTACTTTCATAATTGCGAATATACTGCAAGATAATTAAAAGTAGGGAGAGTGCCCTTGTTTTACTTAAGTACTTGTGCTATAATCCGCTTTACGCTAAGAAAATTCTCCTAAGTCTTAACCATTTTTATTTTCGGGTATACTATGATACAATAATTGGTTGTGTATGATAACAAAATCTGTATGTTGTAATGAGCTTATATGTACTTTGTCTTCTTTGAAACAAATCGTAAGCTCTTTCCACGCGCAGTGTCTGTCGTGCTTTTCTAGAATTGTAAAATATAAAGCCTTGCAAAAGTTGTGTTTATGTGCACCACCAATTAAGGGGTGTATTACAATATCGGTTGGAGTAATCTCAATTTTTTTGGTTAAAATTAAATTGAGGCTTGACATAAGTAATATAATTCCCCAGATAATTAGTGCAGAACAATCAATGTAATTACAATTTGCAGTGGATGCTTTATAAAAAGCAATCATCATAAAAACAGAAACCGATATCAATAATAGGGATAAAATAATGGAAATGTGATATGCCCATGATGCACCTTGTCTTATTTTTTTTTGACAATTCAAAATTGTAGTCGTTACGATGACTAATAAAATAATTTGAATAAAGATGTTCGTTTCCATAGTGGTAATTGGTTAGGATTGTGAACAATAAATAAGTAACTGAAAATAAAATGTCTTTATTTCATTTAAAGATATTTTTGACTGGTTAATGGTAATTTGAAGTAAGTTTTAGTTGTATTACTGTTCTTTAATAAACGTTATCGTTGTTTTTTTGTTCAATAAATCTTATATTTTTTTGAAAATGTGGATTTTATGTAAAAAAATAATATAAAATGTATTGTGTAATTATTTTGTATTAAAGTGATAAAATGGTATTAAATAAAAAAACCTCCCAACTGGGAGGTTTTTTTATTTAATACTTCTGTAAAATTAGTATCTGTATTCGTCAGTTTTATACGGACCGTCAACAGTTACACCGATGTATTTAGCTTGATCAGCTGTAAGTACATCTAATTCTACGTTGATTTTATCTAAATGCAAACGAGCTACTTTCTCATCCAACGATTTAGGAAGCGTATACACTTTGTTTTCATACTTAGCTGCATTTTGCCATAATTCCAATTGTGCAATTACTTGGTTTGCAAATGAACTAGACATAACAAAAGAAGGGTGGCCTGTTGCGCAACCTAAATTTACCAATCTACCTTCTGCCAATATAATTACATCATGACCATCAATAGTGTAAATGTCTACTTGAGGTTTTACAGTCACTTTAGTTGAACCGTAATTTTTATTCAACCAAGCCATATCAATTTCATTATCAAAGTGGCCAATATTACAAACAATTGCTTTATCTCTCATAGATTTAAAGTGCTCGCCTGTGATGATGTTTTTATTGCCTGTTGCAGTCACAACAATATCCGCACGTTTAACGGCATCAATCATTTTCTTAACTTCATACCCATCCATTGCAGCTTGAAGTGCACAGATAGGGTCAATTTCAGTAACAATAACACGTGCACCTGCGCCTCTTAATGAAGCAGCAGAACCTTTTCCTACATCACCATAACCTGCTACAACGGCAACTTTACCAGCCATCATAACATCTGTAGCACGACGAATACTATCTACCAATGATTCTTTGCAACCATATTTGTTGTCAAATTTTGATTTTGTAACTGAATCGTTGATGTTGATCGCAGGCAATACCAATGTGCCATTACGTTCTCTGTCTTTCAATCTCAATACACCTGTAGTAGTCTCTTCAGAAATACCACGTATATCTTTAACCAATTCAGGGAAACGATCTAAAACCATGTTTGTTAAATCACCACCATCATCTAAGATCATGTTCAATGGTTTGCGATCTTCACCAAAGTATAATGTTTGTTCAATACACCAGTCAAATTCTTCTTCATTCATACCTTTCCAAGCAAAAACTGGGATACCTGCAGCAGCAATAGCAGCTGCAGCATGATCTTGTGTTGAAAAAATGTTGCATGAAGACCAAGTTACATCTGCACCAAGCTCTACTAATGTTTCAATTAAAACAGCCGTTTGGATTGTCATGTGTAAACAACCTGCTACACGTGCACCTTTTAACGGTTTTGATGGTCCAAATTCTTTACGAATAGACATCAAGCCAGGCATTTCTGCTTCTGCTAATTCAATTTCTTTTCTACCCCACGCTGCAAGTGAGATGTCTTTTACTTTGTATTTTTCAATTGTACTTATCATTGTGTTGTTATTTTCCATGATGAATTTGGTTACAAATATAATTCTTTAACCTTTGAAGTTCAAATGTTGTTTAAAACTCCATGAATTTAGTTTTTTATTCTAAAAAAATAATATTATAAAGATTATTTCACTGATTTAGTGTATTAAATCAATGATTTGTAGTTTTTATTTGTGATGCGTATTAGTGACATTCAATGTTGAATTGCTATAACGTCGATGTATTTCGAACAATCAATTTTTTATTTCAAATTGAACTTCTTTAAAATGATAGGCTTTTCGAATTCCAGATTCTTTCTCAATAATCAAACATCCATTTTCTTCTACATCTCGAATAAAACCTTTAAATACTTCTTCTTGATCTTTAAAGCTATTTTCTTCATTTAAACCAAACAATCGTTTTTTATATAGTTCAAATAAAACACTTTTTGATTGTGAAGAGAGTAATTCATAATAATATTCAAGTTGTTCTAGAAGTATATCAAAAACGGCTTGTAAATCTTGGTTCTTTTCGTTTTCTATAAATAGGGAAGTGGCTGTAGGTATTTGAAATATTTCTTGATTCACATTCAAACCAATACCTATTACAATGGAATGAATGCTATTTCCGCGTATCGTAGTTTCGATCAAAATCCCACTCGCTTTTTTATGTTCGATATAGACATCATTGGGCCATTTTACGCAGACGTTTTTGTCATTGTCTAAAAAAGATTCCAGGGTATCGGCAACTGCAAGGGATGAAATAATGTTCAAAAGAAAAGAATCGGCTACTAAAAGTGCTTTTGGAAAAAAAATTACACTAAATGTCAGATTTAAATTAGCTGAACTATACCACGTATTTCCGTGTTGTCCTTTGCCTGCTGTTTGGTCGTTTGTTATGACTGTCAGTCCATTAACTGCTTTCTCCGAACGAATCAATGCACTTGCTACTTCATTCGTAGAGTGACAGCTTGGCAGAAAGTGTATACTTTTGCCGATGAATTTTGTATTGGCTGAGTTATTGTACAATGAAATTGTTAATTTTAGGTAAATTTCGATAAATAGATTCAAAATATAGTGATTGACACAAAAAATAAAACAAAAAAAACATCTTTAGCAGATTTAATTGTTTTGGGCATGCAAGAAAAAAAGGCGCAAAACATTTCAATTATTGATTTGAGAAAGCTAAAAGAATCTGTAGCAGACTATTTCATTGTTTGTTCTGGAAATTCAGATACACAAGTCGACGCAATTCACGATTCTATTGATGAAGTTGTTTTCAAAGCAGATAAAATTCATCCTTGGAGAACAGAAGGTGCACAACAAAAAGAGTGGATCGTTGTTGATTATGGAGATGTTGTTGCACACATCTTTAGAAAAGACAGACGTCCTTTTTATAATTTGGAAGAATTATGGGGAGATGGTGTCATTACAAAAATTGAAAATTTAGACTAGTATTTGTTCGTAAAGGAAAGATAGATATGAGTATGCCAGAGGAAAATAATAAGAAGAGGAAAAATCCATTGCCGAATCCCGTACAAAAGACCAATTATCAAATTTTTTTAATAAGCGCCCTGTTGCTTTTAGTACTTGGTATCGCTTTATTTAGTAGTTCTGGAGACGTTCAAAAAATCCCGAAAAACAAATTCTTTGATATGGTATTGCAGCACGATGTGTCTAAAATTGTATTGGTAAACGACCGTATGGTTGAAATTACAATCAATAAAGAAGCATTGGATAGAGGCGATTATAAAAAGTATAAAAAAAAAAAAAAAAGCTTATTGTCAACCAATT
>NZ_CALMGQ010000129.1 GCF_937863595.1 uncultured Cytophaga sp. | reverse complement strand
TACCTGTAAAGTTAATATTTTATCAGTTACTCCCCAGCTTTTTTACCTGACCCAATGTAACCAGTGAACAACAATTTTCGAAGTGTTTAGATCTGAAACTATTTTGTTAAATATTGAAGTTTAGGGGATATACTTTTTGGGTACTCAATACTCCGTACTCCGTACTTTTCCCCTTCGTCTAGCAACTAGAACCTAGCAGCTGGCAACTAAAATGATCTACTTCAAAAAGCTCATACAAACTAAGATCCAGCCTGCGATCATACATACACCGCCTATTGGAGTTACAGCACCCCATTTTGGAGTCTCTGTTAAGCAAAGTATATATAGTGAGCCAGAGAATATAATGATGCCCGCAATAAAGCTATAACCAGCATAGGTTAGATATTTGTTATTAAACTGCATTTGTAAAATTAGTACGCCAACAATCAATAACGCAAAGCTGTGATAGAATTGATACATCACTGCTTTTTCAAATGTTTCTGTTCTGCCAGTTTGTAACAAAAAATCTTTTAATTTATGTGCACCAAAGGCACCAATAGCAACGCCCAATCCTGCGAATATACTGCCTGCGAGTAAGAATGTTTTATGTAACATGGGTTTTTAATTATGAGTTATGAATTATAAATTTTGAGTTATGAATGATATCTCGTTAAAGGTATTTCTAAAGATGAACAATCGTTAGTTCCGCGAACTCAGGCTTTCAGCCTGACATATCAGAACTAGGGTCATCGCCCCTAGTTAGAATGATTGTTAATGTATGTTTACAACTTTTCACTTTAAACTTTAAACCGACCACTGTTTACTGATCACTGACCAGTAAGCCACCTACCACTAAATCGCTGACCACTATAAATTTTATCTGCTTCCAAAGATGGCACTACCAATGCGCACCATCGTACTTCCTTGCTCTACTGCAATTTTATAATCCGATGTCATACCCATAGAACGTTCTTTCCAATCAATATTTTTTTTATGAATTGTATTTTTGAGTTCTTCGAATAAGATGGTTAGCGAATGAAATTCGTTTTTAATCTGCTCTTGATCTGTTGTATTTGTTGCCATCCCCATCAAACCTTTGATGCAAATATTTTCTAGCGAATCGAATTCAGAATTATTTAATAGATCCAACAATTCAGTCTTATCCAAACCGAACTTTGTGTCTTCTTTAGCGATATAAACTTGTAACAGGCAGTCGATGATTCGATTGTTTTTCTTTGCTTCCTTATTTATTTCTTTCAGTAATTTGAAACTATCTACCGAATGAATCATAGACACAAAAGGTGCTATGTATTTTACCTTATTGGTTTGTAAATGACCGATTAGGTGCCAAGCAATATCTTTAGGAAGTGCCTCTGATTTTTCAACCAATTCTTGAACTTTATTCTCTCCAAAAACGCGTAGGCCTAAATCATATGTCACTTTTAATGTTTCAACTGGATGCGTTTTTGTGACAACGATTAATGTAGTTGAATGGGGTTTTAAAAAATCTAAAATTGTATTTAAAGCCGATGTATTTACCATACTATATCTGTTACGAGTATGAATATCTTGAATTTTGACCAATAAAACTACAATAAATTCAATATGTAATAACTGCGTCTTTATTTCAACTGATATTTAAGTAAATAACAATTATGTGAGAACGAAATCATTAGTACTCCATTGCTCCAGAGATTCTGCTCAGATTTATTTCAGCTACTTTGGCATTGAATTGTGCATTGCTATTGCGTACCGTTGCATTGATGTAATTCAATTGTGCAGCCCTAAATTCAACGGTTGTAATACTACCTAATTTGAATTTATCTATGGTGATTTCTAAATTTTCTTTTGCAATGCGTTGATTTCGTTCTTCCATTTTCACAAGCACCAAACTTGTTTGATAGGTTTGGTAGACTGAAGTTAAATCTGATAAAATGGTTTGATTTAATTGTTCGTATTGAACTTCCGCACTATTTATTAGAATTTTTGCATTGTGTTCACTTATGTTTTGAGTAAATCCATTGAAAATAGGTACTGAAGCAGTAACACCGTAAGTTAAGCCTTTGCCAGAAGTTTGTGTTGCAAAGCCTAAGGCTGATTTTGAATTTGTGAAATTATAACCTGAGTTTAGATTAACTATTGGGTATCTATATGATTTAACAATTTTCAAATCCAGTTCTCTAACACGTTTATTAATAATAGCAGCCTGTAACGATGGATTATGTTTGAGTGCTTGCTCTTTTAATACTTCAATGTTCAATGTATTATCAACCGGTATTGTATCCGTTACCTTAAAACGTATACTAGGATCTCTGGCCATTAGTTGATTTAAAGTTGTTTGAGTATTATTATACAGTTCTTGTTGACGCAATAAATTTGTAGTATCGGTATTCATATCCACTTCTGCATTGAGAACTTCCAATTTTGCGGCCTTACCAACCTGATATCTATTTTTAGCAAAATCCAACCGTTGTTTTGAAATAAGAATGGCTGTATCGTAAGCGTATAGTTGCTGCTGTTGTTGCACTAAATTATAATAGGTTGAAGTAACCGAAGCAACATTTTCCATGATTACGACTTGAAGATTTTCTTTTCCCATTTTTTCAAGCTCTTGTAACTGGTCGTAGCGAGCAAACATCCCTAAGCCATCGAAGATCGTCCATGTTAGACCTACGCCATAATTTAAATTTGAATTACGCGCACCATCTTTTGATTGTATAGTTCCATCTGCACGTATTTGTTTGCTATCAAGTATGCTACCATTGTTCGTAAAGTTACCTCCAAGATAGGGGAGAGCGCCAGCAACACCTGGGCTTACATTATTTTTACTTATTTCAAGATCGTTTGAAATAAGTTTAATGTTGTAATTATTTTCCAATGTTATCTGTATTGCTTCTTCTAAGCTTAGTTGATTCTGAGCATTGGAATGTTGCAGTAAAATGAAAAGTGCAAATAGTAATACAATACCTTTTTTCATATCAATTCGTATTAAATACTTTTTTCTAAAGCGATTGCTTCTTCTAGTTCTTTGTTCTGTTTGTGTTCTTTCGACCACATGGCATAAATAGCAGGTATTACAAATAATGTTAACACCAACGAAAACAATGTTCCACCAACAATAACAACTCCCATACCAACACGACTTTTTGCTGCAGCTCCTAAGGCCAGTGCAATGGGTAAAGCCCCCAATGCAATTGTTAAGCTGGTCATAAGTATTGGACGTAAACGAGCTTCCGAAGCTTCGAGTATGGCTTCCAATTTTGGTTTGCCTTGTTCTTTTAATTGATTGGCAAATTCCACAATCAAGATTCCATTTTTGGTAACAAGACCGATTAACATAATGGTCCCAATCTGACTAAAGATATTCCACGTTTGACCGAAGAGCCATAAGGAAAATAATGCGCCACCAACTGCCATAGGTACTGTAAGGATGATGATAAAGGGGTCTATAAAACTTTCGAATTGCGCCGCAAGAATTAAATAAATAAGTAAAAGTGCTAAACTGAATGCAAATAATGTGTTCGATCCGCTTTCTACAAAGTCTCTAGATTCACCACCTAAGTCTGTCGTGAATGTATCATCTAATACCTTAGCAGCAATCCGATCCATTGCTTCTATACCTTCTCCAATACTTTTCCCAGGAGCTAAACCTGCAGATACTGTTGCTGACATGTATCTATCGGAATGGTAAAGTTGAGGTGGACTACTACGTTCGTTGAGTGTAACGAGATTGTCTAATTGAATCAATTTTCCACTGGTACTTTTAACAAAGATGGAGGTTAAATCAATGGGTGCATTTCGATCTACTAAATCAAATTGTGCAATAACCTGATATTGTTTTCCATTCATGTAGAAATAAGCAAAACGTTGTCCGCTAAGAGATAGTTGTAACGTTTGTGCAACGTCCAATACCGACACTCCAAGACTTTGCGCTTTGCTGCGATCAATGGTCACATTTAATTCAGGTTTATTGAATTTTAAATTAACATCTGTTGTAGAAAATGTTGGGTCACTTGCCGCCGCAGACATAAACTCGGGTATTTTTTCTTTTAGCTTCTCAAAGTTTAATGCTTTAATAATATACTGAACAGGCAGGCCACCTCTTTTATTCACAGCTATCGTTGGTTGTTCGGTAACCATAGCACGCGCTTCGGAATATTTTTTTGTGAGTTTAGTTAAATCATTTGCAATGTCTGTTTGAGAGCGTTTCCGTTCATTAGGCGGTACTAAGGATATAATCATTCTTCCGCTGTTAACCGAAGACGAACCATATCCTGGTGAGGTAATGACAAGGTTAACAAATTTTTCAGGGAATGAATCGTTTACCAATTGTGTCATTTCCTTCATAAAACGGTCTGTGTATTCATAGCTAGCTCCTTCGGGAGTAGTTACTTGCACTCTTAGGTAACTGCGGTCATCATAAGGGGCAGTTTCTTTCTTTATAATTGAAAAGAATAAAACGATTAGTCCAATACAGGCAATAATAATGGGGAAACTTAACCACTTTCGTTTCATAAATAAAGCCAAACTTTTTCCATATCCTTCATTCATTTTTACAAAAAATGGTTCTGTTAAATGATAGAATTTTGATTTTTGATGTACGCCACCTTTCATTAAGTAGGCGTTGAGCATAGGGGTTAATGTTAAGGAAACAAATGCAGAAATTAATACTGCAGATGCAATTACAATCCCAAATTCTCGAAATAGTTGTCCAACAAAACCTTGTAAGAATATTACAGGAAGGAATACAGCAGCCAAAGTAATGGAAATTGAAATTACAGGAATTAAGATTTCATTGGAGCCTTTTATAGCTGCTTGAATTGGGGACATCCCTTCTTCAACTTTCTTATAAATATTTTCAGTAACAACAATACCATCATCCACTACAAGACCAGTAGCCAATACAATAGCGAGTAAGGTTAGTACATTTACAGAGAACCCACAGAGATACATAATAAAGAATGTTGCAATTAGTGATACAGGAATATCAACTAAAGGTCGGAATGCTACGCCCCAATCTCTGAAGAATAAAAAGATAATAATGATAACGAGTATGAGCGATATTAAAATGGTTTCCGCTACTTCTGTTACTGATTGTTTGATGAATAAGGTATTATCAACAGCAATTTTTAGCTCAACATCTGCAGGGAGTTCCTTTTTTAATTTTTCTAGTTGTACATAAAAAGCATTCGATATTTCTAAATAATTTGTTCCGGGCTGAGGAATGATTGCTAATCCTACCATGGGATTGCCAGATTCTGTCATTTGTGTTTCTAAATTCTCTGGACCTAAATCAACGGTTCCTATATCAGAAAATCGAACAATTTTATCTCCTTCGGTTCGTATAATTAATTTTTTAAATTGATCCTCAGTTGAAAGATTTCCGAGTGTGTTCACACTCAACTCTGTATTTGCACCTGTAATTTTTCCAGAAGGCAACTCCACATTTTCTTTGCTCAATGCGGCTTTAATTTCTGCAACGGTAAGTCCGTAAGCCGTTAACTTTGTAGGGTCAATCCATAAGCGCATGGCATACTTTTTCTGACCATAAATTTGTACACTACTTACGCCAGGTATGGTCTGTAAACGTTGTGCGATTGAATTTTCAGCGTAATCACTTAATTGTAAAATATCTCTTGATGTACTGCTAACCGTTAAAATAATGATCGGTTGTGAATCTGCATCCGCTTTTGAAACAACTGGAGCAGCGTCAATATCTTGTGGTAAACTACGAGTTGCTTGTGAAACTTTGTCACGCACATCATTTGCAGCTTCTTCTAAATTTTTATCTAAGTTGAATTCAATCGTGATATTGCTGCTACCTTGATTGCTTGAAGAAGAAATATTACGAATACCATCAATTGCGTTAATGGCTTTTTCTAACGGTTCAGTAATTTGGGACTCAATAATATCTGCATTGGCACCCGAGTAACTGGTGCGGACGGAAATCGTTGCAGGATCTATAGATGGGTATTCACGAATACCTAAATAGGTAAATCCAATAACCCCAAAAAGAATTAACATTAGATTGATAACAATCGTAAATACAGGGCGCTTAATACTTAAACTCGATAAACTCATTTCGTTTGTTGTTCAACGTTTGTAAGGTTTACTTTTACTGAAGTACCTGTCTTCATAGACATTACTCCTGTTGTTATTACTGTATCTCCTTCGTTAAGTCCAGACAGAATAAGCAAGTCTTTATCGGTACGAGAAGAGGTTTCAATGATTGCTTCTTTTGCTTTTCCATCTTTAACAATAAATACCTTCTTGCCATCTTGAATTGGAATTACCGCCTCTGTAGGTACAAGTAGCGCATTTTTAATAGTTGTAAGGGGCAACTCAATATTTGCAAATGATCCTGGCAATAAGACTCCGTCTGTATTGGATGCTTTTGCACGTAATTGCAATGTGCGAGTAAGCGCATCAATTTCTGGCTCTATAGCGTAAATAGTTGCGGTATATGTTTTGGACGAACCGGCAAAGGTAAACTGGACTTTTGTATTCACCTTCATGGATGCAGCGTATTTTTCAGGAACAGAAAAAGTAAGTTTAATCGGATTGGTATTTACCAAATTTGCAATCACCATATCTGATGAAAGATATACTCCAACAGAAACATTTCTCAATCCAATGGTTCCATCAAAAGGTGCTTTGATGAGTGTCTTTGCAAGTTGTGTACGAATAATTTGTTCTTGAGCTTGTAAGGACTTCATTGCAGACAATGTAATTTCATATTCTTCCCTACTAATACCTTCTTTTTTTAATAATGCATTTGCACGTTTTTCATTTTCAGATGCTAATTCTACACGAACCAAGACCTCTGATAGTTGGGCTTGTAATTCTGCGTCATCTATTTTTACCAGTGCTTGTCCTTTTTTTACATTACTACCTTCAGTGAAATAGATATTGGTTATGATACCTGTAATCTGGCTGCGAAGTTGTACTTGTTCATTCGCACCGATAGATCCAGATACGGATATGGTATTTGAAAATTCTCTCGCTTTTAAAACAATACCATTCACCCCAATTGATTTATTAAACATACCCTTGGGTTTGCTAGAATCTGTTAATTCTTTATTTTTAACAATGCGGTAGTATATTAATCCTCCTATTCCTAAAAAGATGAGCGTATAAATTATATATTTCAATTTCATATTAGATTGTATTATTGGAAGTTCGTAAGAATAAAGTTAAGCATTCAAAGTTAAATTCTTAGTAGAAGTAGATGAATGAGGCTATTTATGGGAAGAACGTATGGATTTATTCGATTGTTTATTGAATAGTTTCTAGTTACTAGGTTCCTGTTGCTAGACTATGGATTTTGAAGTGATTTAAATGGGAATGATGTTGTCATAATTTTAGGTGTCGTCAACCAATTTTTATGTGTTTCGACGATTTCTTTGATAGGGTTTAAATGAATTCACTATCGTGCAGTATAAATCTTATGATAGGTGGAGTTGCAACAATAAACTGGACATTATATTAAGCGACTAATTTATTATTGGTTAACCATTGTTCCATTTCTTCAGGAGTTTTATATCCTAAAGCAGAATGTAATCTTTTTTTATTGTACCATATTTCTATATAGTGAAACACTTCTAACTTTGCTTGATCAATGAATAGGAATTTATTTCCATAAATAATATCGCACTTTAGCGTCTTAAAGAAGCTTTCTGCAACCGCATTGTCCCAACAGTTACCTTTACGACTCATGCTTCTGATAACGTTTGTATTGCTTTCTAATAAGGTTTTAAACTCTGTACATGCGTATTGAATCCCTCTGTCTGAATGGAATATTAATTCTGAAACAATAGGCCTGTTTTTTATTGCCATATTGAATGCGGCAATACTTGTATCACATGCTTTCATTGTCTTGCTTAATGCCCAACCAACTACTTTTCTGTCTGCTAAATCAATAACAGTCGTTAAATAAAGCCAGCCTTCCTTTGTTTGAATATATGTAATATCTGAAACCCAAACTTCTCCAAGTGAGCGAGCATGAAATTCTCTATTTAATTTATTCTCAGCAATTGGATATTTATGATTAGAATTAGTCGTTACTACAAACTTGCAATGTCTTATAGATTGAATATGAGCCTTTTTCATTAACCGAGCTACTCTTGGTCTTGAAATGTGTATACACGATTTTTTTAATGCTTCAGTAATCATAGGGCTTCCATAGGTATGTTTACTTTCAGAATGAATAGCTATAATTTTAGTTGTAATGGCTTTGTTTTCCAAGGTTCTTTTGGAAGCCTTCCTAGAAAGCCAGTTATAATATCCACTTCTACTTACTTTTAAAACTGTACACATCTTCTCAATAGGAAACAATTTCATATGACCTTTTATGAATTGGAATGTTTCCCATCGCTCCTGGAGAAAATGCTTACAGCCTTTTTTAGGATAGCATTCTCCATTTCACTTTCGTTAAGTTGTCTTTTTAAGCGAGTATTTTCAGCCTCTAAATCCGTCTGAAGGACTTTCCCATTACCAGGGAAGCTAACTTCGTTTTTCAAGCTAAACTCCTTACGCCACCTGTATAGAAGCTCTGGCCTCACATCTAACTCCTTGGCTAATGACACCAATTCAGTGCGTTTGTTGCTCAGTTCAACTGCCATCAGTTTAAACTCGCGATCATACTTTTTTCTCGTTTTTGACATATTCATTAAGATAAGAATTTTTAGCTTAACTTAATGTCCAAGTAAATGTAGCAGTTCCAAGGCAGACATTAAGAACTCATACTAATCGGGAAGGTGACTAGAATCTACACGTGTTCGGAAGAACTAAAATCGTCTGAACATTGCTAATAATAAAAAATGTGAGGTTGTTGCTTGTGTAAAGCTATTAATATATGGGGTTTTAATTTAACTCAACCACCTATGAACTATGCTCCTTCTTGAATTTTTGCCAATATTTTTTTCCATAGCTGCAAAAAATTTCTTCTCCCTTTTTGATTTTTTTTAAGGCAACCAAACAAACCTCTTCTTCATCGTTTAAACTAATTTCTGCATTATATACATAGGCTGTTTTTTTCAATCCTTGAGAATCATTGGCGTACTTGGCAAAACAAAAAGTATTTTTGGAATCTAAAATTGTTCCGTCAAGCATGTTGATGAAATATCCATCTTCTTTATTTTTAGCACGTTTAGCTGCTTCTTTATCAGAGAGCGATTCACCTTTAAAGAGTGAAATTACTTCATCTTTGAATATGTCTATAGATGTGAACAAGCCGTTGCCAGCATTTGGCAATTGTGAAGTCTGTATATACAAATAGTCCTTTTCTTTTGCTTCAATAGAATCTGGCATGAGGTAATTTCAATTTAATCTTCTAAAAAATTATTTAAAAAGGAAATTCGTGTTACAGTCCAAAGTAAAAAGAAAACAATAGACCATTTTAAATAAACTGTGTAATAATCTTTTATATCGGTATAATGTTGTTGTATGATTTTACCTTTTTCTAATAGGTTGATATTTTCGATAATATCTGTCAAACTCTTTTTATTGTACGCCCTGTAGAATTTTCCTTTTGTAATAGTTGAAATATTTTTTAACGTATTTTCATCTAATTTACTTTCAACATATTGTATGGTTCCATTTTCGTCTCTAAATTGATGCGTTCCATCTTTACCCAAGCCAATACAATATATTTTAATATTATATTCTAGACATAATTCCGCAGCTGTTGCAGGATCTAATAAGCCGGATGTGTTTTCTCCATCGCTAATGAGTACAATGAGTCGTTCTTGTGTTTGGGTATTTTTTAACCGATTAATTGCTGTACCCAAGGCAGAACCAATGGCAGTGCCTGATGTTAATTTTTTATTCTGTTTTAAGTCATTTAATTTATCTAATAATAAACTGTAATCATTTGTTAGAGGTGAAAGGGTAATAGCTTCACCAGAAAAAACAACAATTCCAATTCTATCAGAATTTCTTTTCTGAATGATATCTGTACAAATTTGCTTGGCTGCGTCAAATCTACTCGGGTGTATGTCTGTTATCTTCATTGATTCCGATACATCCATAACAAACATGATATTTATACCTTCGGTATATTGCGTATTTGTTTCATTACTTTTTTGTGGTCTAGCGAGAGACACGAGTAAGAAAGCAATTGAAATAAGTAATAGGCTATGAGGTATAAAGCGAAGTACTTGAATTAAATTTAAAGAAGAAGTATCTTTTTTATTTAAGGCTACTTTATATTTTTTTCTAAATTTATAATATACAAGCCAACGGAAAAATAAGAGCATTGGTGTACCTAAAATTGCATATAGAAATAGAGGATTTTCCCAGAGGTAACTTTTCAATACAAATGGCTTAAGCCAGTATTGTAGCGCATACCATTGGTTTATATCGTATTGAAAATTATCCATTGGTTATTTCCCTTCTTCGAATTTGGAATCTTCTATTTGTAAAGCGCTTTATCGTTTGTAAGGCATCATTGGAATCTTTTGTTGCTACACCACCATATACATTTCGATCAAGTGATTGTAAGGTAGATTCTAATTCTTCTTGATCGTATAAGCCAATCAATTCTTTAGTTGTAAATGTATTTATGGGTTTACTTTCAAGCCGTGTTAAATAATTTTTCCAAACGGCTAGCGTCTGTTCAATCATTCTTAAATCAGCTGTGCGTTTAAATTCTGCAGCAAGAATGTCATACTCACGTATGAATTTTTTGTGTGATGTGTTTAAAATAATTAAGCGATAACGTTTAATTATTATTTTACCGAATATTTTATATAATATAAATAATAAAAGAAATAGCCCTAGTACCGCTGCAATAAAATACGGGTAATTAAATTTTTGAATGGTGGATATGATTTGGGTATCACCAAGTACATCCTTATGTAACGTAGATTTGATTAGTCTTTTGAAGGCAACACTATCTCGTAAGGTATTCAATTTCAAAGTGTCCTTTCCTTTAAAAAAAGAAATAGGAAGTTGGAGGTATTGAATGGTATCTAAGTTGAAACTCGTTAATATATATTGAATGCTATCATATGCAAACAGTGAATCTGTTCGAGTAGGGAAGTATGATTTTGCGACATATTCAAATGAAGAAAAAGTATAAGCTGAATCTGGAACAATTGCAATCTGTTCTTTAGGATATGAAATTCGTAAATGATAATGAACAAGTTGGCCTACTCTGAAACTGTCTTCTATGAATGCCCCTTTAACAGTATAGTTTTCTTGTCCATGCGCAAATGTCATGCTTATTAAACCGAACAAGATAAGATATAGGTATTTAAGCACTTTTCTTATGGAAATTTCTTACTCTAAACAATTCAACCAATTTTATGATATAATCTTCGTTGGTTTTAATGCAGGTGTAATTTGATTCATTGGATTTGCTAAAAGTTTCAAGTTTTTCTTGTGTAGCTTGTAAACGTTTTTGCATTTTATTACGAAAAGTGCTGGATGAAGAATTAACCCAAATAGTTTTATTTGTTTCTGTGTCTAAAAGAGGAATAATTCCCATAGAAGGAAAATTCATTTCTCTTGTGTCTTGAATTTGAATCAAGACTAAGTCATGTTTTTTACTTAGGCTGGTTAAATTTTTATCGTAATTTTCATCAATAAAATCAGACAATACAATTACAATGCTTTTACGTTTTAGGATGGATAGGGTGTAATGTGTTGCTTTATTTAAATCCGTTAACTTAGATTCGGTTTCCAGTGAAAAGAGTTTATTGATGAGGAAATAAGCATGTTTAACGCCTTTGTTTGGGGCAACGTACAGTTCTTTTTTATCTGAATAACACACCAAACCAACTTCTGAACCCTCTTTTACGGCAGATAACATCAAAACACCCGTAATTTCTTTAATAATGTCTAATTTTGTTTGATTGTCTTTTCCAATATCTAACGACGCACTCACATCTACTAAAAAAATAATGTGTTGTTCTTTATCTTCCTGAAAAAGACGAATGTAAGATCCATGCCCTTTGGCTGTTACGTTCCAATCGATGGTGCGAATATCGTCTCCATACTGGTATTCTCTCAAATCTGAAAACTCAATACCTGAGCCTTTAAAGATGGAGTGATAGTTACCGTGCATATGTGAATGTACTGCCTTGCGGATTCGTACCTCATATTTTCGTAACTTGCGGATAATATCTTTTAATGAAACTTTCATCGGAACAATTTTAAAAATACAATAAAAAAACTGATTTTAGTAAAAATTCTATCGCTTTGAACTACATAAAACTAATAATTGCTTGTTGCTTGGGTTTCGTGCTTGCATGTAACTCTGATTCTATATCAGATACTAAACCTGCAGATTTGATTTCGGAAGATAAAATGGTTGGTGTATTGATTGACATGCATTTGACCGAATCGGCCTTGTCGCTAAAAAATTTCCATAGAGATTCTTCATTAAAACTATTCGCTTTTTATAAAGAAGATATTTATAAGAAACATCAGATTACCGAGGCGCAATTTAAGGACAGTTACACATATTATTCCGAACATTCAAAAGAATTTAATACCATGTATGCCCGAATTGTAGATAGCTTAAGTATGAAAGAAATTACAGGGAAATTGAAGTAGTGATGCATTTAGGGTATTTATTTTACTCTTCGTAGAAATTGATATTCTTTTATAGCTATATATGAAATGCTTTGAAAAGGACCATATTATAGGATGGGACTTGTTTTTTTGGGTATTTTATTTGAAATGTTTTAATTTTGCTTTGTTAAAACTATTTAAAAAAACTTTTTTATGAAAAAACACACAACTCTTTTAGCATTATGTTTACTTGGTCTTTCTGTTACATTTTGTAAGAAAAAAAAGGATGATCCTGCACCAACACCAGTTATTCAAAATGGATTTACATGGTCACAAGATAATGGGGCTGTTATCACAGCAGATTCTGCATTTTGGACTGCTGGTACTTGGGGAGCTGGTGTAAGAGCCTACAAAAATGGGTATTCGAGCTTTTTTGAAATAAATTTAGATAATTCCAATGTGGGTAATCATACGCTAGACAATAGTTCAACTTTTTTAAATGCGTCAGATACATATTCTATGACAGGTACGTTAGTTATTTCAGGAAATGCAAATAGTAAACTTTCAGGAAGTTTTGATGCTACAGTAGCTGGCGGATCTATTAAAAGCGTAAAAGGAAATTTTGGCAATCTCAGCAAAAGGTAATTTTATTTAATGCTCTGTTCAATGCATAAATGCATATAAAGTCAATAAATTGTAATTGGCATTAGTTAATTTGTCCGACAGGCTTAATCTGTCGGACATTTTTTATAGCTTATATTTTCAATAAAAAACGTTGTTTATTTTCCTTTTATTCAAACAGACAAGAATATTTTGTTTTAGTAGTTTTCAAAATTTCTAATATCTTTTTTAAAAAATGTAAATGTAATTATAATCACTAATACTCCCCAACATACGTAAATGGAAAGTTCACCGTAACCGTTGATGCAACAGCTTGGTTGTTTTTAACTGCAGCTTTCCAAATGGGCATTTTTTTAATTACGCGTTTAATCTCATTGCTAATGGCTGCATTAGGCGAATGGTAGATGGTAATATTTCCTATTTCTCCTGTTTTTTCAATTGTTAAATCAACTTCAATTTTACCAGAATAAGGCGTTTCAACAGCATTGTAGGGATACTTGATTGTAGAAATTAGAAAGGAATGTAATGCTTCGTCTCCACCAGGGAAATTTGCTAAATCATTGGCAACAGCTATGCTTGCAGGTGAATTTGGTGTAGTTATATGTGTAGCACTTTGTACTTGTGTTGTTGTAGAAGCATGAGAATTAGTACTTGGGATGTTTGTTGAAGAAGGACTTTGTTCTCTTGTAGACTCTTTTACTAGTGTATCAATGAGTGGAACAGCAGGTGTATTTTTGATCGTGTCTTTTATTTCAGTTTCTTTCTCAACGCTTTCTTCTTGTTCGTGTGTTTCAAATATAAATATCAATGCTACGGCAGCAATTACCGCAACAATGCTCAGTACTTTTGTGTTTTTATAAACGGGTTTGGTCGCTTTTTTATAGTCGAACATGGCCGCATTATTCAATACCTTATCGAAGTTTTTGCGTTTATTTATTTCTTCGTCGCTCGGTAATTGAGGGTTCTTTTTAATATCGTATTTACTCATCGTTTTTCCCTTTCATTTCTAACATCCATTTGCGAACTTTTTCAAGTATGCGGTATGTTTTTACCTTAGCATTATTTTCTGTCATCTGCAAAATTTCGCCCACTTCTTTAAATGCTTTGTTTTCAAAAAAGCGCCATTGTACCAATGCAACTTCGTCTGGCTTTAGTTTCTCCATACAAAGGGGCAATAATGAGAGATAGATATTTTCTTCATTATTTTCTTGCAAGTCTTCATTCAAAAGTTCTATGCTGGTGTCGTCTATGCAGATGGTTACGCGTTTGTTGTATTTTCTGAAATACATATTCGCTTCGTTGGCTGCTATTCGATACAGCCAAGCGGAGTAGGGTACCCCTTTAAACTCGTATGCATGAATGTTCGATAAGGCTTTAGAGAAAACGTCTGAACAGAGATCTCCAGCCACGTCCATATCATTCACTTTTCTGAATATATATAAGAATATTGTTTTATAATATTTCTCATACAAAGCGGAAAAGTGCTTGGGATCTTGCTTGGCTTTTTCAATCCAATGCAATTCATCCTCTATTTCTGCGGTATTTTTGTGGTATTTTGATTCCAAAGTCAATGGTATAATGAAAAAACATTGAAAAGATACAAAAAAATATGATTTTCAAGGCATAAGCTGTGGCGAACACGGCGCTTTATTGTAATTTTGTTGGTGGAACATATTGTAAGACTCGTATGTTTACACAGGTATGCATGAAAATGCTACATATACATTGAAATATTTGAATTGAATGATATATCCATCGGATTTAGAAAGTAAAATTGGTTTTGACCAAATACGTGAATTATTAAAAGCATCCTGTAAAGGAAGGGCTGCAATATCTATTTTAGAAGAACTTACTCCTTCCTATGATGTAGTTTCCATTGAAAAGGATTTACAAGAAACAGATGAGTTTAAAAAAATAATCGAATCTGGTTTATTATTTCCTGATCGTGATTTTGTAGACATTACAAAATTAGCAAACAAAATTCGGTTGGAAGGAAATTATCTTGAGATTGATGAATTGATGGAATGTAAATTATTCCTAACGACATTAATTGCTTGCCAATCTTTTTTTAAGAAAACAGAAACCGAACAATATGCACATTTACAAGAACGTGCCAATGCTGTTAAAATAGATGCATCTTTATATAAGTCTATCAACCGGGTAATCGATGATCATGGTGTTATACGAGATACGGCTTCGGACGAACTTCGCATGATACGGGAAGAATACCGAGAAGAACAAATAAAGCTTCGTAAAGAAGTAGAGCGATTGTTGCGCGTCTTTAAGAAAGAAGGCTATACGGTTGAAGATACAGAAGCTACGATTCGCTCTGGAAGATTGGTATTGCCTGTATTGGCTGAATACAAAAGAAAAGTACAAGGTATTATTCATGATGAATCTGGCACGGGACAGACGGTTTTCATGGAGCCTATATCTCTGTTGCCCTACAATAATAGCGTACGGGAATTAGAAATTCGGGAGCGCAAAGAGATTGTTCGCATACTGATGCAATTAACGGATTTTATTCGTCCGTTTGCAGATGTTATGATTGAAGCAAATGCATTAGTAGGATGGTTTGATTATCTACGAGCAAAAGCAACCTTTGCGATTTCTGTGCAAGCCATTAAACCAGCTTTACAAAAGCAACCAGTTGTTAATTGGATAAATGCTCGACATCCTTTATTGTGGTTGAAAAATCAGAAGGTGAAAAAAGTAGTTATGCCATTGTCTATTCAATTGGATGCACAACAACGAATTTTATTATTGTCTGGTCCAAATGCAGGAGGTAAATCTGTATGTATGAAAACTCTTGGCTTGCTTCAATACATGTTGCAATGCGGTTTGTTGATACCCGTAGGGGAGGGAAGCGTGGCTGGTATTTTTGAAAACTTTTTTATCGATATTGGTGATTCACAATCCTTGGATAATGATTTGAGTACCTATAGTTCACATATTAAAAACTTAACGTTTTTTCTGAAGCATGTAGATGCAAAAACGTTATTATTGATTGATGAATTTGGTAGTGGAACGGATCCGATGTATGGCTCTGCCATAGCGGAAGCAGCCTTGGAAAAATTGAATGAGCAGAAAGCAATGGGTATTATTACAACCCATTATGCTGGATTAAAAGCATTGGCTTCAAAAACGGAAGGATTGATTAATGGATCCATGCGTTTTGATACCGACCAGCTGATTCCTTTGTACATGCTGGATATAGGAGTGCCAGGTAGTTCATTTACCTTAGAAATTGCAGAAAAGTCGGGCTTGGATAAACGCTTGATTGAACAAGCACGCACAAAGTTAGATCAAGAGCAAGTAGATTTATCTATGTTGCTGCGCGATATTGAACGCGAGCGTACTACACTGCAACAAGAAATTCAGTCGGGTAGAGAAATGAAAGTAAAACATGAAAAGCTTTCAAAAGAGTATGAAGAGAAACTATTAGATTTTCAAGAGAAGCGGAAACGTTTGATGTTGGAAGCGAAACAAGAGGCATTTCACGTCATTCAAAAGGCAAGCAACAAGGCCGATGAATTGGTGAAATCCATTACGAATACAACGGACAAACAAAGTGCACAAAAGTTTCGTCAAGAAATACGTGAAGTCGGCCGTATCTATGAAAAAGCACTAGAACCTGAATTTACGCAAGCAGATAACGAAGCAATTCGTTATGATTGGAAAGCAGGAGATATCGTTCGTATTCGTAGCAATGGCGCTATGGGTAAAATAGAATCAGTAAAAGGGAAGTTAGCTATCTTATTTATTGGGGATTTAAAAGCAACGGTACATTTCTCTGAATTGGCTGTGGCAACTGCCAAAGATTTAAAAAATAAATCGGAAGAACGTATTCCAAGAAATAAGCCAGGTGGTGTTGACTTGATTCAAAAGCATCAAGTATTTACCATGCAGTTAGATCTTAGAGGGAAACGTACCGAAGAAGCCATCACATTTACAGATCGTTGGATCAACGATGCATTTATTTTAGGCATTGAAGAAGCACGGATTCTTCATGGTAAAGGAGATGGAATTTTAAGAAAAATGTTGCGTGAACATCTGAAACAATTCAAACAAATTGTTTCCATGAACGATGAACACATAGACAGCGGCGGTGCAGGGATTACGGTGTTGAATATGAGGTATTAAACTTAAAGCGGAACGCTTAAGGCTTAAGGCAAAAAAGAGCTATCTATGATTATTTTATAGATAGCTCTTTTTTTTACTTGAATAATTACTCTAACGTTATGGTTTATCGCTTTAGGCATTAAGCTTTAAGCGTTCTGCTTTTATAATTGTCCCAGCGCTTTCTTATAATTCAACTGCGCAACCAATACATTGTAAATACTTGTCAAATAATTATTTTGTGCACTTTGTAAAGAATACTCCGTATTTTTTAATGCGGAAGCAGTTAAGGTGCCTTGTTTGTAACGGTCTTGATCTAATTTCATGATCGACTGCGCCAAATTATAATTTTCTTTTGCTTGTTGGTATTGGTTAAAAGAACTAGAAAGTTGATTTCGTGTATTGATCGTTTCAGATTGAATTTCATAATTTAACTTTGCTAAATTATTTTTATTCTGAAGTGTTTTAAGTTTATAACCTGTACTCGTTCTGCTTTTTTGAAAGCCATCAAAAATAGGTATGTCTGCATGGATACCAACATATACAAATGGATACCAGGTGTTGGTATTGAATAATGTTAATTCCTTATTTTGATTTTGTAAAGATGCATTACCATATAAGTATACAGAAGGCAAATATGAACGATTCACTTTTTTAGTTTGAATTTCATTTAATCGCAGCAAACTTGATTCCATTTTGTATTCATATCGTTGTTCTGGATTCGTTTCAGTTTTTACTTCTTGGTTTTCATTTGAAATTAGATTGACCAATGAATCTGTTAAATAAAGATTTGAAGAAAACGGAATTACTAAAGCTGTTTTTAATATAAGTAAACTGTTTTCATGATTTTGTTTTGCAGTGATTAATTGATTCTGTGCATTGGCAACATCTAATTTATATCTCAATAAATCTGTTTGCAATAAGGTGCCATTTTTATATTCACTTTCACCTTGTTTTAATATTGTTTCCGCAGTTTTGACATTGTCCGATGTTAATTTTATTTGTTCTTCATTCAAAAGTACTTGATAGTATCCTTGTGTTATAGCTGTCTTTGCATCTATTTTATATTTTTCAAGACTAATTATATCATACTCCTTTTGAGCATTATTTGTAAGTTTGTCTCCCGCAACGGAAGCGTTAAATATATTTTGAGTTGCCGTTACGGACGTGAGTGTATTATAGGGCGTACCAAATTTTACGGGAGTATAATCTGTGCTGTTATTGATTGCTCCGGGTGGCAATAAGTTTGTTGCTAAAATAGCGTTGTATCTAAAGTCGATACTTGCGTTTATTTGAGGTAAATTTTTACTTAAAGTTTGCAAACGATTGCTTTCGCTAATTTGTATGGCAAGTTCTTGATTTTTTATATCAAAACGTTGGCCCAAGCCAACATCTATTGCTTGTTGCAAGCTTAAAGATAAGCTTGTATCTGACTGCGAAAAGGTCAATAGACTTATTAAGCAGAAAGGTATTATTAAACTGTTTTTTATAAATGCGTTCATAAGGTTAACCTCTAAATACTTGTGCAGGTTCTAATTTTGTGATGCGTCTGATGGCAAATAAACATCCACCCAATGCAATAAATAATGTGATACCAAAGAATGTTATTTTAAGCCATAGCGGGTATTCAAAGAATGTACCTGCATTTGCAATGCCATTTTTAAAAGCTGTAACCAGTCCATAGCCTAATAAAAAACCAACAAAAGCAATTATTGTCGCTTGTGTTAATATTAATCTCCGGATGTATCCGTTGGTTGCTCCGATTGCTTTTAATGTCCCATAATCCTTTATTCGATCAATTGCGGATGAATAAAGTGTAAGACCTATGATTACAAAACCTGTGATTAGTGCAAAAGTTATTAATGTGCCAAAAGATAAGGCTATACCACTTGATTTTAATACAGTAAGGATGGTTTGATTTTTAAAATTTTCGCTATCCCATGCTTTGATTCCTCTAACATGTCGTTCAATATTTCTTATGACAAATTCTTTTGAAACGGTATTGTCCCATTGTACTAAAAAGGCACTGGCTTTGTATTTTGAAAAACTAGTTAAATAGCGGGCACGTTCTATCGTTGTGAAGGAGTAAGCAGGCCCACCAAATCCACGAACGCCTTTCGTTTGTCCAGCTATATATACTTTTTTTCCATTTTTTACAAAATAGTCACCCAGTTCAGCTTCACCTAATGTTTTTTTATCAAAATAATCTACGATAATTGCACCTTCTTGCAACATAACCTCTTTGCTTCCTTTATATAAGTTATAAGGGCCACCATAGAAATAGGGTGCTTCAGAACCAATAAGTGTAATGCCACTTGATAAACCATTTTCAAATTTAGCGGAGCCTCCTGCAATAACAATCGGAGAAACTTTTTTTACACCCGGAACACTTTCTATTTCTTTTCCTAAACGAATATCAATGGCTGATAATGCATTTACATTTGTTGTTTTTGCATCGGTTACCCAAATATATTCACTGTTGTTTCGAACCAAGCTGGACATTGCATCTGTAAGGAATATAAATATCCCGCACTGTTGTCCGATTAAGAATACCGAAATAACAACACCAGCTAAGGCTCCAATGGACTTAGGCTTGTCGAACCAAATAAATTTTAATGCTGTAAAAAACATAGTCTTATTTTAGTTCAATGATGCATTCAACTCTGCTACCAATAAGTAGCGATTTTGTACTGTCTAATTGTACACGCACTTCACGTACACGTCTATCTTCTAGATTGTCTGCTTTATCTGAGAATAATGATTTTTTACTAAGATAAGGTGCAGCTAAAATTACTTTACCTTTTGCAATAACGATTGAATCTCCTTGCGCACGAACAAATGCAGATTGACCAACTTTTATTTTATCTGCGAACAATTCATCAATCTCGGTAATTGCCATGATTGGACCCTTTGGAGCGAAATCTGACAAAACCGTACTACTCGTAACTGTTTCTCCAAGTTTTGTATTTACCGATAGGATTGTGCCATCTAAAGGTGCTTTGATTGTTTTTTTATTTAACAAGGTTTGATAATACTCTACATCAGCACTCAATTCTACAAGCCTTTTTTGAGCTTCATCTAAATCTGTTTTGCTTGATTCTACGTCTAATCTCTTTGTATCAAATGTTAATTGCACATCCTCTAATTGCTTTTGAGTTATAGCTCCATCTGAAAATAGATTTTTAGCTCGACCTAGATTGATGTTGGCATTTTTTAAATTTGTTTCAGCAGTTTTAATGTTAGCACTGTTTTTTTCAATTACCGCTTTTTGTGTAGCAAGCTTTGATTGTGCTTGATGTAGTTGAGCCGTTTCTGTTTCGTTATCAAGTACAAAAAGGACTTCTCCTTTTTTAACAGATTGGCTTATTTCCACATGTATTTGTTTTACAATTCCACTTACTTCTGGGGTAAGTGATAAAATTCGTTGTAGTGGCTCTATATTCGCGATACCTACTACTTCTTTTATCTTCATTGAATCTATTTGATTCAATTGCGGTTTTTCTTTTTTTTCTCCTCCGCAAGCAAAAAGTGAAATGCTGCAAACAATAAATACTATTCTATGTATCATAAATTTTGACTTAAGTCTTTTAATTCAGTAACTATTCCATTTTTTACTTCCACAATTCTGTGCGCATATTCTTTCAGTCGTGGATCGTGGGTTACGACAACAACCGCTTTGCCATTTTCTGCTAAGGATTTTAATTCATTCATCACAACACTTACGGAATCTTTATCGAGTGATGCTGTTGGTTCATCGCATAAAATTATTTTTGGGTTAGTAACAAGTGCGCGGGCAATTGCGATTCGTTGTTGTTGTCCACCCGATAATTGTTTTGGAAGATTCTTTTTTCGATCAAACATGCCTACTTTCTTCAAAGCGTCTTCCGTTCGCTGATTCGCTTCTTTGTTACCGACCCCTTGTAATTGCAAAGGAAGGATCACGTTGTCGAATGCATTGAGTGGCGCTATGAGGTTGAAATTTTGAAATACAAAACCAATGGTGTTTAACCTGAGCTTTGCCATTTGACTTTGACTCATTGCATTGACATTCTCATTATTTACGGATAGCTCTCCTTTACTGGGGTAGATAACGCAACCGATTAGGGATAATAAGGTTGTTTTCCCAGATCCCGAAGGACCTATGATAAGTAATAACTCACCATCGTTTACCTTAAAATTTGTCGCTTGAAGTGCTGTAATGGTTTGGTCACCCATTTGATATTCCTTCGAAGCATTTTTTAATTCAGCAATTACCATACATCAAATGTAATTTAAGTATGTTTAAAAACAATATTAACATTGTAAAATATTTTTAAATGTAACAATATCGTCGTAATATTGAATTATGTCAGATAAGCTCGTTGAATTGGTCAATTTGTGGTACTCTTTTGAAAAGGAGCATCCTAAAGCTGAAATCCATGATTTTTGTAAAGCTTATTTACTTGGCAATAGTAGTAACAAACAAGTTTCGATAAAGTTTACAAAAGAAAACCCAAGGGGTAAAGTTTTGGGTAGGGCGTTGAACAGGTTATCAAAAATGTCTATTTTCTATTCTAGGAAAAATTTAGTAGATCTGGAGTTGAAGACTTTGGATGACTTTGTTTTTTTACAAAAATTAACCGAGCTTGGCACCCTTACAAAAAAGCAACTTATTGATTTACATGTAACAGAGTATACCACAGGTATTGAAATTATAAAACGCCTTATTCAATTGGGTCTAGTAAAAGAAAAAGTGAATATTGAAGATAAACGTGCTACTTCCATATCTACTACGGCAAAGGGAAAAGCGTTTTTACAAAGATGTTATCCATACATGGAACAGATTGGTTCTGTTATTTTTGGTCCTTTGGAAGAGGAAGAAGCATCACAATTAGCGCATACACTTTCGAAGTTAGATGTGATACATACCAATTTATATCATACACAGCGAGATGCTACATTAAGCGAATTGCAAAAAATAATACGGGCTATTGAAAAGTGATTTCAATAGCCCGTATGTAATATGTTTTAGCTTTATGCCTTAAGCTTTGGGCAGGTTT
This sequence comes from uncultured Cytophaga sp., assembly GCF_937863595.1. Lineage (GTDB taxonomy): Bacteria > Bacteroidota > Bacteroidia > Cytophagales > Cytophagaceae > Cytophaga. Next base: position 12,337 of record NZ_CALMGQ010000129.1, on the reverse strand, counting down.
CTTAATTTGAACCAAATACTTTTTTCAATAAATCACTGGTACGTGCAGCAGGATTTTTTCTGATTTTAATTTCTTCTTGAGCTACTTTTATAAATAAGCCTTTTAATGCATTTTCTGTTGTAAAAGCTATTAAATCAGCATTCACTTTTTTGCGCACCAAGGGCAATTTATTGTATGTGTTTGCTAGGTTAGTCCATTGTGAGGCAACCAAGTTATTACCTAATGCTTTTGTAATATGTGGTTTAAATGCAGAATACAACGATTGATATGTTGCCTTTTTTAAATACGAAGTGGCAGCAGTATCTGCGCCTGTTAAAATTGTTGTAGCATCTGTTATTTTCATGTTTGTGATTGCAGATGTGAAAATAGGAGCAGCCTCGACTGCAGCATCTTCAGCGGAACGATTTAGTGAAACAATAAATTTATCTACTTCATTTCCTAAACCCATGCTACGAAGTGTGGATTCCATTTTAGATAATTCAGGTGGAAAAGGAATGCGTACCAAAGCATTTCCATAATATCCGTTCTTTTTATTTAAAGAATCTGCTGCCATTTTTGCACCTTTTGTAAGCGCTTCTTTTAATCCTTTAGCGATATCTTCCTCTGAAAGTCCTACTGCAGAAGTAGCATTTGTTATGCTTTTGGGAATGGTTACATTGCCTATTTTCTGTGCAGAAACCATACTTATAAATGTAAATAAGATGGTTGTTGTGAGAATTAATTTCTTCATAATTTATTATTTTTTAATTTCAGTGAAGGTGTCTTTATTTCTAATAAACAGAGATAAAATTGTTGCGCTAAAGGCTGATATTAGTAAGACCATAATGAAATGGACTTGAGCAAATACAAAGGGGGCCATACTGTTTTTAGTATTTTGGTGTATTTCAGCAATCTCTGTTTCGCTAGGTTTATAAGCTTTTATGTAGGCTTCTGCAGTTAGTTGGTTGTCTAAAATTAAATCCGGAATTAATATGTTGCTCATTTCTAATAAATAGAAAATAACATAAACAAATATTGCAGTAAATACTGAAATGATAACTCCAGAATAGAATGTTTGAGAGAAGTTAATAGAGTTGTCGTAATGTACTTTTCGGATATGCAACATGCCAAAATACAATGGAATAGCAATGATCGATACGGATACAAAAGGTGCTAACATAGGGATTTGCAACATTGTTAATCCGGTAACAGTTATAATTTTTATTGCAGCCACATAAATGACTGCACAGATGAGACTAATGATTGGAATTTTTTTAAGCATTGAATAAATCTTTTCCGTCAATTTTTGCTTGACAATGTGGACATGAATAATGAAAATTTCTTCTGCGTTGATTTTTTATTTGTTCTGTAAAGCCAGATGAAAGTAAAGCGGCAGGTAAAGCAAACATGGCGATACCCAACATAGCGATGCAGGCAGATAATAATTTGCCAAATGTGGTAATTGGAACAATGTCTCCATAACCTACCGTTGTTAAGGTAGACACGCTCCACCACATAGTAGCAGGTATACTTGAAAATGCTTTGGGTTGCACATCATGTTCAATATAATACATCAAACAAGAGGATATAACAAGCAATACAAGAATTGTTGCAAAGTTAATAATTAATTCTTCTTTCTTATCTACAATTACTTGCCAAACTGTATGAACGGCCTGTGAATACCTCCTCAACTTAAAAATACGTAATATTCTGAAAAAACGTAATATACTGATAAAGCGAAGGTCAAATGCTGTAAAAAGTAGGAAATAAAATGGAAGTATAGATAATAAGTCAATGATTGCCATGGGTGTTAGCATGTATTTTAATCTACCCCAAAAAGGCTCCTGGTAACTGCGATGTAGGTTAGAAACCCAAACACGTATAATATATTCTATAGTAAAAAATGCTGCTGATATAAATTCTAAAACGATGAAAAAGGTTTTGTAATCTATAGCAAGGCTTTTTTCGGTCTGAAAAATTACAGCTAAAACATTTAGTAAAACCAATACCACAATTAGATAGTTAACGATACGTGTTAACCAAACTAATTGTGTATTTTTTGAATTGTTTTCGAGAATGGAAGAAAGTGTTGCTTTAATAGTTGCCATTCTCCTGTATAAGTTAGATTATTTTGAGTTTTCTAATGCTTGCTTGATATCTGCAATAATATCGTCTGGATGTTCTAATCCAACTGAAACGCGAATAGATCCTGGTAAAATACCTACTGAAGCTCTATCTATATCGGATAGTTTTGAGTGGGTAGTCGATGCCGGATGTGTTACAATTGTTCTTGTATCTCCTAAGTTAGCAGAATGTGAAGACATTACTGTTGCATCCAAAAATTTCCTACCTCTTTCAACGCCACCTTTTATGATGAATGTTACAATACCACCACCTGCGCGCATTTGTTTTTTGGCCAACTCATATTGCGGATGACTTGGCAAATAAGGATATTTTACTTGTTCTACATCGGGATGTGTTTCTAGAAATTGCGCCAGTTTTAATGCATTTTCACAGTGGCGATCCATGCGCACAGCAAGTGTTTCTAAACTTTTTGAGAATATCCAAGAATTAAATGGTGATAATGCTGGACCGGTGTGGCGGCAGAAGAAACGTACTTGTTTAATTATTTCTTTTGTGCCTAAAATAATACCACCAATTGCACGACCTTGACCATCAATAAATTTTGTTGCAGAATGCGTCACAATGTCGGCCCCTAATTTTATTGGGCATTGCAAATAAGGTGTCGCAAAACAATTGTCAACATTTAAAAGAATATTGTGCTTTTTACATAATGTTGCAAGCCACTCAATATCGATTAAATCCAATGCAGGATTTGAAGGTGTTTCAATCATAACCATTTTTGTATTTGGTTTGATTAAACTTTCCCATATTTCAGGTTGATCAATAGGTGCAAACGTATGTTCAATGCCCCACTTTGGAAAAATTTGAGTTGCAATTTGCAAGCTTGATCCAAAAACCGATTTGCACAATAATAAATGGTCTCCATTATTTAAGAAAGGTGCCATGCTAGAAAAGACAGCAGACATACCAGAAGCAGTAGCAAAGCCATCTTCAGCGCCTTCCATCAAACACATTTTTTCTATAAATTCTGAATTGTTTGGATTTGAAAATCGGGTGTATATATTTCCGCTTACTTCATCCGCAAACATAGCACGTGCTTGTTCTGCATCATCAAAAACAAAACTAGAAGTCATGTATAAAGGAGTACTGTGTTCCCTGTTTTGACTACGCTCTGTTTGTGTACGTATCGCTTGTGTTTCAAAATTGGTATATTCCATCGTTCTTCAGATTCTATGTTATCTATTTCTTAGAATAATTGTTGATTTTATAAATCAACAATTATTCCATTGTAATTTTATACGTGATTGTTGCTGTTTTTTCTAAGGTCTTTGCAACAGAGCAGTATTTATCCATGGACAGCTTTACTGCACGCTCTGCTTTTATTGGATCGATATTCCCTTTAAAAATAAATTCAACTAATATCTCTGTAAATAGGGAAGGAACGGCATCTTTCTCTCGATCTGCATGCAACTTGATTCGAAACCCTTCAGGCTCAATTTTTTGTTTACGCAAAATGCTAAGTACATCAATTCCGCTGCAGCCACCAAGACCCATTATTAATAATTCCATTGGTCGCGGACCTTTGTTCTCTCCGCCTATTGCTGGAGATGCATCGATAGAAATACTGTTGCCTTGTTCATTTTTAGCTTCAAAATGGTAGGCATTATTTAATAAGTTTAATTCTATTTCCATATTTGTAGAACTCAGATTTTAGACATTTAATCTATTCATGTAGTTGTTTAATTTTGCTGTTTTGTATCGAATAATCCCAATATTATTTTACAAATGAATTATAAAGCAAAATATAGTTTTTGACTACAACATAGATAGATACTGTTTATTTGTTATTTCTATAAATAACAAAATAATATTTGCTATTACTGTATTTATCACTGTAAAATTAAAATAAAATTTTGATAATGTCTATATTTATAAAATATTTATTAAATTTGATGTCTAAACTTTCTTTTGATATCAAATCGCAAAGGAGTCTCTTTCAAAACACGAAAATTCACAAAAATCATGAATAGTAATACCCTAAATACATCCGATTTTAATTTTGCACCTCAGGTTTCTCTTGCTGCTCAAGAAGACATTCTTGAGTTAAGTTCAAAAATAAAAGGATTTAGAGCGAATATTATCGATTCTGAAAAGTTTCGTTCGTTTAGATTGACGCGTGGTGTATATGGACAACGTCAAGAAGGAGTTCAGATGGTCCGAATTAAATTACCCTACGGTAAAGTTACTGCAGATCAAATTATTCGAATCGCAGATATTTCTGATAAATATGGCTCAAGTAATTTACATTTGACTACCCGTCAAGATATACAATTGCATTACGTTAAGTTAGATAACACTGCTTTTGTTTGGAATGATTTAGAAGAAGTGGGTATCACCATGCGTGGTGCTTGTGGGAATGCAGTTAGAAATATTACCGCATCTTACACAGCAGGAGTAGATCCTAAGGAACCATTTGATGTATCTGCTTATGCGCATAATTTATTTGAATATTTTTTACGTAATCCAATCTGTCAAGATATGGGTCGTAAATTCAAAATTTCATTTTCAACTTCTGAAGAAGATACAGCTTTCGGTTTTATTCATGATTTAGGTTTTATACCACGGGTTAAAATTTTAGATGGGAAAGAAGTTCGTGGATTCAAAGTACTTGTAGGTGGCGGATTAGGCGCACAACCCTTTATAGCGCAATTAGTAAATGAATTCTTAGAAGAAGACCAATTGATTCCATTTACTACGGCTGTGATCCGAGTATTTGATCGCTATGGCGAGCGTACCAAGCGTCATAAGGCACGTATGAAATACTTAGTTAATGGTATTGGTGTTAAAGCTTTTTTAGAATTGGTTGAAAAAGAACGTAACGCGATTAAAGATAAAACATATAAAATTGATCGCTCATTAGTGGATGAAATGATCCTTCCTGTTGTTCATTCATTTGTGGAAGCTACTCCTGTAGATGCTATTAAGTTTGAAAGGTTTGTTAAATCAAATGTATTTGAACAAAAGCAAAAAGGATATTTTGGAGTTCAATTAAAACAACACTTAGGTGATTTAGCAAGTGATAAGGCACGTGTATTTGCTGCAATTGTAAAAAAATATGCATCGGAAGACATTCGTATAACTGTGAACCAAGGTTGGTTATTGAAGTTTGTGAAAAAAGAAGCGCTTCCAGGTTTGTTTAATGAATTAAATGAAATTGGCTTGGCTGAACCTGGTTTTGATAGTACGGCAGATATCACTGCTTGTCCAGGAACAGATACGTGTAACTTAGGGATATCTAGTAGTACAGGACTTTCTGTTGAATTGGAAAAAATGTTGTTGGAAGAATTTCCAGATACCGTTTTCAATAAAAATATTAAAATCAAAATTAGTGGTTGCATGAATGCTTGCGGTCAACATACGATTGGTAACATTGGCTTCCATGGTATGTCGATTAAAAAAGGTGTAAATGTTTTACCCGCTATGCAAGTTATGCTAGGCGGTGGATTGGAACCTGACGGTACAGGTACAATTGCAGATAAAGTATTGAAATTACCAACAAGACGTTGTGTTGAAGCGGTACGTGTTATTTTGAATGATTACGATTTAAATGCTACAGAAGGCGAATATTTTAATGATTATTACCGCAGACAAATAGCCGTAGACAAAATGTATTTCTACAAACTATTAAAACCATTGTCTGATTTGGAAACATTAACTGCGGAAGATTATATTGATTTGGGCCACGAAGAGCAATATGTTACGGAAGTTGGTGTTGGGGAATGTGCTGGCGTTATGATTGATTTAGTAGCTACGCTTATTATTGATACAGAAGAAAAATTTGCATGGGCAAAACGTTTGCAATCAAAAGAATCTTTTGGAGATGCTATTTATGCTGCTTATGCAGCAGCTGTATGTGGCGCTAAAGCAATTTTGACAGGCGAAGGTGTTTCTTGTAATACTCAAATAGGCATCATGAATGATTTTGATAAACATTTAGTTGCTACAAATAAATTCTCATTTACATCGGGTACGTTTGCAGAAAATGTATTACGCGTAAGTGAAATTGAACCAACTAAAGAATTTGCAGATACGTATATTTCATTTGTAGAATCTTTTATAGCTCAAATAAAAGCATTTAGAGCAAAAGCACTTGTTACGGCATAATATGCAGAAAGCAAAAGTAACATTGGTTGGTGCTGGTCCTGGCGATCCTGAGTTAATAACGTTGAAAGGGATGCGGGCTTTATCATCTGCTGATGTAGTCTTGTATGATGCTTTAATACACGATGAAATTTTAAGCTTTGCACCCATTACCGCAATAATGGTCTTTGTAGGAAAAAAGAAAGGTATATGTCAATTCCCACAAGATCAAATTAATGTATTATTAGTTGAATATGCTCTGAAACATGGCCATGTTGTGCGTTTGAAAGGTGGCGATCCATTCATCTTTGGAAGAGGTCATGAAGAATTAGTCTACGTTGAATCCTTCAATATAGAGACCGAAGTTATACCAGGAATTTCAAGCAGTATAGCTGTTCCAGAATTGCAACGTATCCCGTTAACACGCCGTGGAATTAACGATAGTTTTTGGGTACTAACTGGTACAACTCGTGACCATCAACTTTCCGCAGATATTCAGCTAGCTGCAAAATCAAATGCAACAGTTGTTGTATTGATGGGAATGTCAAAGCTTAGCGAAATTGTACAGTTATTTATACATGAAGGCAAGTCAGAAATGCCTGTTGCCATTATTCATAATGGTACCATGCCAGACGAACAATTTGTACTCGGAGTTGTTTCCACTATTGTACAAGATGTTGCCGCGTCGGGTATATCTTCGCCTGCTGTTATTGTGATTGGCGAAGTAGTGCGATTGCATCCCGATTTTGTGAAACATAAAGTAAAAGAAATTATTGGTTCTTGAAATACCACGCACAATTGTAGTTAACATAGAATTAAACTATGGATGCAGAAAATAACATATTAAATACGAATAAAAACGGGAAAGGGAATGAACTCTTTCCTGTTTTTTTTAGAATGGATAAACTGAAAGTACTTGTTGTTGGAGGAGGCCTTGTTGGTACTGAAAAAATAGGTGCAATTTTAAAGAATAGTCCTGCTGCTACAATCCATGTTGTTGCACCTGAAATAAGTAAAGAGATTGTTGATTGGTCTGTTCAATATTCTGGATTAACGTTAAATTATAAAGAATACAATCAAACAGATTTAATTGACATGGACTTGGTTGTAGCAGCCACGTGTATTCGTCCGTTAAATGCACAAGTTCAATTAGATGCAAAAAATGGTGGTGTACTCATTAATGTGGCAGATACTCCGGAACTTTGTGATTTCTATTTGGGTTCTATTGTTCAGAAAGGTGATTTAAAAATTGCCATTTCTACGAATGGGCAATCGCCAACATTTGCTAAGCGGATGCGTGAATTATTAGAAGAGGCTTTGCCTGATAGTATTGATGACATTTTGCAACAATTAAATGACATTCGAAATAAGCTGAAGGGTGATTTTGAATATAAAGTCAAAAAAATGGATGAGATTACCAAAGCTATGAAAGAAGAGCAGAAATGATGCTTCGTTCATGAAAAAATAATATTGACTTCATTCAAATAGCTAAAGAAATACAGTAAATTTGATATTAAATATATTACAGAATTATGAAAGAGATAAGCGTAACAGAACTTAAGGCATTGATCGATTCAGGTGCGGATATACAATTAATAGATGTACGCGAACCTGCTGAATTTGAATCTGCCCAAATCGGTGGTGAATTAATTCCACTTGGAACGATACCTCAAAACGTAGATAAAATTTCTAAAGATAAACAAGTAATTGTGCATTGCCGCAGTGGCAAGCGTAGTGCAAATGCAATTACGTTTTTAGAGAGCAATTTTGGATATGAAAATTTGTATAATCTAGAAGGCGGTATTATTGCTTGGAGAGATGAAATAGATGAAGATTTAGACGTGATGTAAATCATAAAATAGCTTGTTCATTGAACAAGCTATTTTTCTATTATATCAAAGGAGCTATATAATTGTTGGGGATTTATGAATCATGTATTGGAGCCAATTGCAGAGCTTCCTTTTTTTGTAGTATTATTATTGTTGTTAGCTTTTGCTCGGGTAATGGGAGAGCTAATGGAACGCATTGGTCAGCCTGCCATGATGGGCGAAATTTTAGCAGGTATATTATTAGGCCCATCGGTATTAAATATCATACACGTTAATTCAGAATTGAATGTGTTTTCACAATTAGGTGTATTTATGCTTGTGATCATTGCAGGTATGGAAATTAATGTTGTAAACATTATTGAGGGATTAAAGGGACGGAATTTATTTATATCGCTTGCTGGTTTTTTTGTCCCACTTTTTTCAGGGTTACTTGTTGGATATGCCTTTGATTTAGAAATAGTAGAAACCTTATTTATAAGCTTATGTATTTCCATAACAGCACTCCCTATTAGTGTTCGGATATTGATGGATTTAGGGAAACTCCATACGGATATAGGAAACAAAATCGTTTCTGCAGCTATTTTTAATGATGTGGTTGCTCTATCAATACTGGGTATTTTAATGGATGGAATTAAATCCTCTGGTAAAGATTACAATCAAATTTCATTAAGTAACATTGGCATTTCCGTAGGCTTTACCTTACTGAAATTGATAGCTTTTATTTTATTGGTATATATATCTTTCCGAATCGTAGATCGTTTGTCTCAAAAGAAAAATTATACTAAAATGAAAATTGATCGAATGGTTGGGACATTAAAAAGTAAAGAATCCTTATTTGCCATTATTTTCGTTTTTATTTTAGCATTTGCGAGTGTTTCGGAAGCCGTTGGTTTGCACTTTGTAATTGGCGCATTTTTCGGAGCGATGTTATTGAGCAATGAATTGTTAGGTAAAGAAAATTTTAAAATAGTTGAAAAAAGTGTTTCTACAATTGCTATGGGATTCTTAGTTCCTATATTTCTTGCAACGGTGGGTTTGCAATTCCAAATGGATACACTTTATAATATTCCATTTTTAGTGGTTATTATTTTTGTGTCTTTTGCAAGTAAAATTGTAGGTGGTTATTTGGGAAGTACGTTTGCAGGCTATAATCACAACGATGCATTAACAATTGGTGTGGGATTAAATGCACGAGGAATAATGGAGTTGGTGATTGCAGATATAGCTTTAAAAGCAGGTTTTATAAACCATGGTACGTTTTCTATTTTAGTTTTGATTGGTATCGTAACAACGTTTGCAACTCCATTTCTGTTAAAAAAAATATGGAAGGAAACTTAAAAAAGAAATTAGAATAGAACGTGTCTTCTACGCTCTATTCTAATTTATATAAAATTACATTCTAAATCTTATCCCGCACAAGCCTGCTGAATAAAGTGGGCTTTTTCCATTAAAGTCCACGATGCTTATGATATCACGCGTTGCTAGGCTAATTTCCCAATTACCCGTTTCTCCCATTATAAATGTTGCTCCCAATGGCACGCAAACATGGGTTGCATAACCATTAATATTATTTGCAAAATTGCCTCCAATAGAAACACCAGATGAAAGTTTAATCCAGTTCTTTAACTGTACATCTCCACCCAAAGCATATATTGCTTTATTGATATTTCCAGCTTCTTTATTAAGAGGTACAATAATGTCACCACCTATTTCTAGTTTCTTTTGAAATAAGCTTAAGCTAGCACCTAGGCGGAGTGTTGTTGGAAGGTTTACCTTAAATGAATTACTTGGGGTCCAATTAATGGATTTCTTTAAGGCATCGCCCGTACTATTGTCATATTTTAATCCATGAATCGTATCTTCTTGAATAGTTGATGTGTTTCGGGTATACTTAACACTACCTACATTCAATAATGAAACTCCTATTTTTAACTTGTCATAAATTTCTGTTGTAACGCCAAGATCAAAACCATACCCTTGACCTTGTGGACTAATATAACTGTTCTTTTGGTTGGAATTGGGAAGATTAAGTGATTCAGATACTGAAGAGAACAAAGGATTCTCAGCTACCTTACCTGTAATAACACCGTTATCAGACTGTGCATTCATGTAATAATATCCCATTACATATTTTACACCTACACCCACACTTACATTAAAAACTTCATTTCTGAAAATTTCTTTACCATAAGCAACATTGATTGTTCTGTAATAATGTGCTTTAATACTTGTACCATTAAAAATCTGTCCAGGGGTAAAGCCTTTTGTAGATATAGCCGAATCAATACCAATATTTTGATAATTGTTGTATTGGCTTGGATCATTTGTAACAGTAGTGTTATTAGTTAATTTTAATTGATTAAAATAGGTTGTAGATAATCCACCAGTAAAAGCCATATCTGTAAAGTTTTGTGACATGTTGGCATTGCTTCGAACAACATCATTTATGCTGAAAGCCAGTCCGCCAAACTTATCAGATTGGTAAGCTGCTCCCAATAACATAACATCAATATTCAATGAGATATTATTTTGTGCAAAGATGTTTGAAGCGTTCACTTTATTGTCTACACTTAAGCTTTTTCCAGAAAAAAGATAGTTTTTCATTTGGCTTTTTGTAACACCTTTTGCAAAGCCAGATATGTTGGTTTCTAAAAGGCCAAAGGTAAAATGTTTTGTTTCATATTTGGTACGTAAACCCAAATTTGCAGGGTTAATACCTATACTGTGGTAATCTGTAACAAAAGTTGTTGCAACACCAGCACGAGCTGTTGCTGAAACAACGCTGCCTTCAGCTTGACCGAATGCTGCGTAAATCCCCGTTAAAAATAGGGAGAATAAAAGTAGAAGTTTTTTCATTTATAGATTTGTTTGAAGTATAAATTAATTATTAATAGGATACGTTTATTCGTTTATAATTTTATCTTTTTGTTTCATGACTAAATAATATAAAAGACCAAAAAGAGCAAAAGATAAAATTAAGAATCCGATTTTTTGAGCTTTGTATACAGGATCATCATCTATATTTATGATAGAACTAATTTGTGAGCCTGTATATACCATCGCTAGCGTGCGTATTCCAATTCCAATAAAGCCCATTCCTAAATAATTTTTCAATGGAACAGATAAATACGAGCATAAAATATTTGTAACAGTAAAAGGTAAGATGGGCGTTAAACGCATTACAAAAACCATCAGATTTACACGTTGATTTAACTTTACGATAAAATTATACGCAACTTCATTTGTCTTAATCCAAGTCATAATGGTGCCTTTGTCAAATACATTTGCTAAAAAATATCCTAAAAGAGACCCCACACTAAACATGATTAGTAATACAGGAAAGCTGATCCATCCAAAAAGGTACCCACAAACAACCGATAGTAGAGTGGTAGATGTGATTGAAAAGCTAGATGTGAAGAATAATACGATACCTAAGATTAGAATAGTACTTTGTTCCCAATCTTTAATACTGTCAATATGGGTGGCAAACAAGGCAATGATTACCAAATTAGAAATAATTGGCAAGATGTACATTGCAATTAAAAATAAGGCAGATAATTTTACCCGCAATGTGCTATTGAAAAGTAATTCCTTTAGATAATTTCCTGAAGATTCCATTTTTAAAATTTAACAACAAATATAACACTCAATTTGATACCTTTAAAACAAAAAGGTCTGAATAGTTACCTATTCAGACCTTTGAATTAGATTAAAGAAGTAATTTTTAGAATAATTTCCCTAAACCACCCAATAAATCACTTCCTTTATCTTTCCCCCCTAGTATATTTCCTAGTGAACTCCCAATATCACCAAAGCCTAATTGAGAAACTAAATCTGTTGCAGATGAAGCTGTGCCTGTTTCTGAACTCGAAAATTTGGACATAATAAATGGAATTACAAGTCCTGAAATTTTAGTAGCCATAGATTGGTCCATACCTAACTTACTTGCTAATGAAGCAACAAAGTTATTGGATAAAGAGGATATCATGGAGTTTGATTGTGAACCTGCAGCATTGCCATTAAACATACTCATGATAGTATCAAGTCCACCACTCGTTGCTTCATTTTTTAAGCTATCCGTTACCGTGTCTTTTGCAACATTAAATACGCCACTTACCTTATCTGAAGGAACGCCGATTTGTTGAAGCTGAGGCGCCAACTGTTGTTGAGCCATTTGAATAAGTTGATCTAACATATGTTTTTTTAATTTTGAATTATGAATTTTGAATTATGAATTATGAATTGTGAATCAATGTCGTTTAGTTAAGCGGATTTATAGCTAGAATTTGGATTAAATTTAAGAA
>NZ_CALMGQ010000128.1 GCF_937863595.1 uncultured Cytophaga sp. | reverse complement strand
TAAAATTTCAAAGCATATTTATGAATAAATGTATACAAAAGAAGCACTTCAAAAATATTATTTTGGGAGTATGTATGTTCGCAATGTATTTTTTGCACATGGAGAGCTTGATTGCTCAAACATTTGTAACAAGTGTGGAAGCTGAAATAGGTACCCTTGCAGGCGGCTTAACTATTGGCACATCTAAACCAGGGTATTCGGGTACAGGTTATGTGACTAGTATGATAAATTCAGGTGACAATTTGAGTTTTCCAGTTACTGTATCCTCTGCAGGTATTTATAAATTGGTAATTCGTTACAATGGCCCATATGGAGATAAGTTTCAAGATGTCTATGTAAATGGAACCTTTGTTTCAAATTTATCTTTTCCAGCTACTACAGGATATACTGATTTAACAGCCGGGAGCTTACTTTTAAAAGCGGGTGCAAATACCATATCTATCTATAAGAGCTGGGGCTATACTGATTTTGATAAAATTACCTTATATACTGTTCCCTTACATGATTATACAACCGTTGTAGCGGCACCTATTGATCCGGCAGCTACGCCAGAAGCTATTGCGCTTTACAATTATTTAAAATCGAATTACGGAAAGTCTATTATTTCAGGGCAAACAGCCGATTACTATATGACTATTTCGCCTAATGTTGCAAAGAAACCTGTTATTAGAGATTATGATTTTCAGCATTATACCGTAGGCTATCCCTACGCATGGAATAACGCAACGGCAAGTCATACCTTTGGTTGGACAGATAATGGTGCAACAGAAGCTGCGATTAAGTGGTATGATAGTACGTGTCAAAAAGGAATTGTTGCTTTTCAATGGCATTGGTGTTCACCATTTGGAGGGATAGCAGGTACCAATACCTTTGCTCCTGCAAATACTACATTTGATGTTTCTAAAGCAGTAATTACAGGTACTGCAGAGTATACAGCAGTTATTCGAGATATTGATTCGATTGCAACACAATTGAAAAAATTACAAACAGCAGGCGTTCCGGTAATGTGGAGACCATTACACGAGGCAGGCGGCGCTTGGTTTTGGTGGGGAACAAAAGGCTCAGCAGCAGCGCTGGCCTTGTATGATATTATGTATAATAGACTCGTTAATTATCATGGCATACATAATTTAATCTGGCAATGGTCTACACCTGAAGCTAGCTGGTATCCAGGAAATGCGAAAGTAGATATGTTGGGTTACGACTCGTATCCAGGAGCATATAATTATGGGACACAAAAATTAATTTTTGATCAATTGTATGACATCGTTGGCGGGAAAAAAATGTTGGCACTTACTGAAAATGGTCCCATTCCAGATCCCGATGCACTTTTTACGAGTGATGCGAAGTGGTCCTATTTCATGTCTTGGGATGATTTGGCAGCAAAACAAAATTCTCCAGCGCAATTGAGTCTTGTGTACAATCATTCAAAAGTTATTACGTTGGATGAAGTTGCTACTGGTACCAATACAGCACAATTAACTGCAGCAGGACCTACATCATTTTGTGCTGGCGGAAATGTTTTATTAAAAGCAAATGTTGCAAAAGGGTATACCTATAAGTGGTATAAAGATAATGCTGTTATTTCAGGCGCTACCGCATCAACTTATTCTGCTTCACTTTCGGGATCATATAAAGTAGATGTTACTGCTACGGGTGCATGTACAACTACTTCTTCAGCAATCGTTGTAAATACTAGCGGACCTTCAGCAACCATTACAGCTGGCGGACCTTTATCATTTTGTTCGGGTGGAAACGTTACGCTAAATGCAAGCACAGGGACAGGATATGCCTACCAATGGTTAAATGGGGGGACGAATATTTCTGGAGAAACAAGCGCTTCGTATGTGGCCAAAACTACGGGTGTATATTCCGTTAAAGTAACTTCAGGTTCGTGCACGAATACATCTTTAGGTACAACAGTTGCGGTGAATGCCATACCAACAATTCCTGTCATTACGGTGTCTGGAGTATCCACCTTTTGTTCCGGATGGAAAACACAATTAAATGTTACCTACGATCTGGGTTCGACACTTGTATGGTTATTAAATGGCACAACGGCTGCCAATCAATCACAAGTTGTAACAACAGGCGGTAGTTATTCGGTTACATCTACGAAATTGGGATGTAGCGCTACTTCAGCACCAACCGTGATTACTGTAACTCCATTGCCCATACCTACCATCACAGCAGGTAGCGCAACTAGTTTCTGCCAAGGTGGAAGTGTTGTGTTGACTGCAAGTACTGGAACATCGTATCAGTGGTATAATGGAGCAACACTTTTAACAGGAGAAACAACTGCGAAATATACGGCGAACGCAACAGGTAATTACAATGTAAAAGTGTTCAACCCGAATGGATGTGATGCATTATCGGCTTCTACAACTGTTACGGCAAATGCTTTGCCAACAATCATTGGCACATTAAACGTTTGTACAGGTATGGTTACTCAATTAACTGGTTCAGGAACAGCAAATGCTAGCTCACCATGGTCATCTTCAAATACAGCTATTGCAACAGTATCAAATACAGGCGTTGTTACGGGGCAATCTGAAGGCACTTCCATTGTTAAGTATACTAATAATGCTGGCTGCACAGCTATCGCAACAATACTCGTAAATGCTAAACCTACTGCAACAATTACAAAGGGGCCAAATACTGCTTGTCAAGGTATTAATGTATTGTTGACAGCAAGTGCTGGTAAATCGTATAAATGGATGCTTAACGGAACTTCAATTAACGGAGAAACCAATGCAACCTTTAACGCAGGTTCAACGGGACCTTACACTGTTGAAATAACAAATGCTTCGAATTGTAAAGCAACTTCAAGCCCAGTAAACTTCCCAATTGAAAGTCTGGTTCAAACTTCAATCACACCAAGTGGTACGATAGCTATTTGTAATGGGGGAAATGTACTGTTAACAGCAAGCGCTGGTTCTGCTTATAAATGGATGCTTGATGGTGCTGCCATTAAGAATGCAACGAATGCAACCTACACTGCATCGGCAGTTGGTGTATATACGGTTGAAGTAACGAGCGGGACCAATAATTGCAAATCAATTTCTACGCCAACAACTGTAAGATTGGAGCCATCTTTAATGCCTATAATTACTACAACCGGACCAACCACAATTTGTCCAGGGTTAAGTGTTGCAATGTCAGCTAGTACACCCGGCCCTTACCAATGGATGCGCAATGGTACTGCAATAAGTGGGGAAATAAATTCCACCTATACAGCAAATTCTACTGGTTCATATACTGTTGAAGTAAGAAGTGCTGCGAATTGCAAACTTACAGCAATATCAGTAGCTGTTGTAGTTACGAATACCGTTACGTGGTATGCAGATACTGATAAAGATGGGAAAGGAGATCCCAATACAAGCATACAATCATGTACACAACCGGTAGGATATGTTTCAGAAGCAGGTGATGCCTGTCCCTTAGATGCAAATAAAATAAGTCCAGGAAATTGTGGCTGTGGCGTAACAGAAAATAGTTGTTTGGATTGTATAGGTGTTCCAAATGGCACAGCTTCTCTAGATATTTGTAATGTGTGTTCAGGTGGTACAACTGGAATAACTCCGAAAACGTCTCTTGCGCAATGTACGGCAACAGCTACGAAATCTGCATTGGCAACAAATTTAAAAATATATCCCAATCCAACTTCTGATATTTCTACTATTGAATTAATAGGCTCAGAATTTACGGTAACTATATACTCCGCTTCAGGTGTTGAACTTTCACAAAAACAATTTAACGGTAATGCTATAATTGGGAATGATCTTTCTCAAGGCATGTATCTTATACGCATTGAACAAGATGGTAGTGTGGAGTTGAGAAAGTTGATTAAGCAATGATACTAGTTACTAGGCTCTAGTTTCTAGACTAGAGTCTGCTTTACTTACTAGACTTCAGTTTCAATACGATAAAATAAATAAAAATGCAGTGGAGATTCTCTACTGCATTTTTTATAAAATCTTTTTATTAACTATTCAATTTGTTTATATCGCGCTTAGTTGCCTTTTCATTTTCTAGTACCTAAAACCTAGCAACTATTTTCTAGTACCTAGAAACTAGTAACTGGAAACTAAAAGTCATCCTGCCCAATTCTCTCGATCCAAACTTCTATATTGAATCGCTTCCGCTAAATGTTCGGTTAAGATGGTTTCTGAGCCTGCTAAATCGGCAATGGTTCTGGAAACTTTTAAAATGCGGTCGTATGCACGTGCAGATAAACCCAAACGCTCCATTGCTGTTTTCAATAAGGCATTTCCTGCAGAACCTACATTGCAAATATCTTTCACCATTTGCGAGGGCATCATGGCATTGCAATGTACTTCCTCGTATTTTTCAAAGCGTACTGTTTGAATCATGCGTGCTTCAATCACACGTGTGCGTATATGTTCGCTAGTTTCAGTGCGGGTATTCGAAACCATTTCATCAAACTTTACTGGCGTTACCTCAACGTGTAAATCAATGCGATCCAAAAGTGGTCCGCTGATTTTATTTAAATAACGTTGAACAATACCAGGTCCACATACACACTCTTTTTCTGGGTGATTGTAATATCCGCAAGGGCAGGGGTTCATGCTTGCTATTAACATAAAATTAGCTGGGTAGTCGATCGCTATTTTGGCACGGCTAATCGTTACAGTGCGCTCTTCAAGAGGCTGGCGCATAACTTCCAAAACCGCCCGTTTAAATTCCGGCAATTCATCTAAAAACAACACACCATTATGCGCCAGAGATATTTCGCCCGGTTGTGGATAGCTACCACCACCAACAAGAGCAACATCGCTAATGGTGTGATGTGGCGCTCTAAAAGGCCTACGAGTAATTAAGCATGTTTTTGAACCCAACTTTCCGGCAACGGAATGTATTTTAGTCGTTTCTAAAGCTTCCTGTAAAGAAAGGGGAGGAAGGATGGATGACAAACGTTTTGCGAGCATGGTTTTTCCTGCTCCTGGCGGCCCGATCATGATTACGTTGTGTCCACCTGCAGCGGCAATTTCCAATGCTCGTTTGATGTTTTCTTGTCCTTGCACATCGGCAAAATCTGCTTCGTAGATAGCTACTTGCTGAAAAAACTGGCTGCGTGTGTCGATTGTGAGCGGTTCTATGTGCAAGCGGTTTTCAAAAAAATCAATGGCTTCCATAATGTTTGAAACACCAATAACATCTAGGTTATTTACGATGGCTGCTTCTTGTTCATTTTCCTTTGGAAGAATAAAACCCTTGAACCCTTGTTTGCGTGCTTCGATAGCTATAGGAAGAACCCCCTTTATAGGCTTTATGTCTCCATCTAAGGAGAGTTCACCCATGATCATGTATTGATCCAGTCTGTCGCCAGACATTTGCTCAGATGCAGCCAAAATGCCTAATGCAATTGGTAGGTCATAAGCGGATCCTTCTTTCTTAATATCGGCGGGTGCAAGATTCACCACCACCTTTTGGCGGGGCATAAAATAACCGAAGTTTTTAAGGGCAGCATCTACACGCTGTTCACTTTCTTTGATGGCGTTATCGGGTAGGCCAACCATGTAAAATTTATTCCCTTGATTAACGACCGTTTCTATCGTAACCGTAAAAGCATTCACACCGTGAACGGCGCTACCAAAAGTTTTTGCGAGCATAGCTGATTTTTAGAGCATAGATTGCTCAATCAGCAGAATTAGAATGTGAATGATTTTGATATGAACTTCTTGTACACGATCGGCATAACCAACATGCGGTACATTAATACACACATCGGCTAAGGGTAATAATTTACCACCATCCTTACCTGTCAATGCAATTACATACATGCCTTTGTTCTTCGCTTCTTTAACAGCTTCTAATACATTTTCAGAATTACCAGAAGTGCTGATTGCTAAAAGTACATCGCCTTTATTTCCTAAAGCTTCTACATAGCGCGAGAAAATAAATTTGTACCCATAATCATTCGCTACGCAACTTATGTGACTGGAGTCACTAATTGCGATTGCTGGCAACGCTTTTCTATTTTCTCTGTAACGGCCTGTAAGTTCTTCTGCAAAATGCATGGCATCGCAAGAAGAGCCCCCATTACCACAAGAAATTACCTTACCTCCATTTTTTAAGCTTTTAGTGATAAATTCTGCTGCTTTTGAAATGGAAGACTCCTTCGTTTCTTGTTCAATAAAATTACGTAACACAGCTGAAGATTCTTCAAGCTCTGTAAGTATCGTTTGTTCAATCATTATCTTTTCTTTTTCTGCTGGTTGAAGAATTAATAATGCTACAAGTATAAAAAAAAAATGTCAGGTTACCACCTGACATTTTAAAGTTTTAACTTATGTTAATAATAGGAATTAGAAATTAGTATCATCCCAAGCACCCTCTTCTTCTGCATCATCATCACTAAAGTCGTCTTCGAAGTCGTCTTCGTCTTCCGCTTCGTCTAAATCTTCTGGATCGATTTCTTCGATTTCATCCCAATCTTCTACTTCTTCGTCATCGAAGTCGTCTTCGTCAGTATCGTTGTCGAGATCATCATCTTCGTCTTCTTCTTCCTCATCGAGGTCTTCGTCTTTGATTGAGCCTTTAGCTTTGGCTAAGACATCATTTAATGCAATACCGTTAATTCCCGATAATAAATCCTCTAAAGAAATAGTATCTACAACTAACGTTTCATTTTGTAGAGCATCTAAGGTTGTTTTCATATGTGCAACGATTCTTAATTTTTATCAAATCTATAAAATCGAAAAAGAATTTATATAATGTCTTTCGAATTATTTTTTCTTTTTTCGAATAAAGTTTAAAATTCTTGTTTATGAATTAAATTCAGCTATAACAGTTTTACCTCCAACGGTGGTTTGATTTAAGTTCACAAGAACTTTTGCATCCAATGGAATAAATAAATCAACTCGAGATCCAAATTTAATAAATCCAAACTCTTCACCTTGTGTAAGTGTGGATTTATCTCCAAGATACCAAACAATTCTGCGTGCTAAAGCACCAGCGATTTGGCGCATTAATATCTTCTGGTTATTTTTTGTTTGAACCACTGTTGTGGTACGTTCATTCTCTGTACTTGATTTTGGATGCCAAGCCACTAGGAATTTTCCTGGGTGATATTTAAAAAATGTAACAATTCCAGAAACAGGGTTTCTATTACTATGCACGTTGAACGGAGACATGAAAATGGAAATCTGTCTTCTTTTTTCATTGAAATATTCTGTTTCAATAACTTCTTCAATTACGACAACTTTACCATCTGCAGGAGCGATTATTTGATTGTCATTAATTTCGATTGTTCTAGAAGGATTCCGGAAGAATTGCAATACGACAATGAATATTAATACTGAAATCGATAATATAACTTTCTGTAAAATAAAAGATTCTGGTAACGTATATGAAATAAGAATATTTAGTGCTGCTAAAAAAATCGATACGTATAATAATGATCTATATCCTTCTTTATGAATGGTCATGCTCTGTTTTTAGGTTTATACCAGTTACAAATATAATAAAAACAAAACATACGGAACGAATGGTTTTACGATCTATATGAAAATATTTTTTATTGGCTTAGTTTGCAAGATTTAAATACAAATAAATGAAAGGAATGGCGAAAATAAGGGCATCGAAACGATCTAGAAAGCCGCCATGCCCAGGAAGTAATGTGCCAGAATCTTTCACATTTAAGGTTCTCTTAATCATAGATTCCACTAAATCGCCAAGACTACCTGCAATTACAGTAACGATGCATAAGCCAATCCATACGGGAATACTAAAAATACCGATATACGTATACAGTAAATACGTAAAAAGAATTGCAGTTAACAATCCTCCTGCAGATCCTTCCCACGTTTTTTTAGGAGAAATGCGTTCAAATAATTTATGTTTCCCAAAATACTTTCCAGCAAAATAGGCACCTATATCATTTGCCCAAATTAAAAATAAAATCGCATATATGATCTCAAACCTATAAATGGGGAAATTATCTTGTATGTTAAAACCATGATAATCTAAAGGGATTTTGGTAAACAGGCTTAGAGGTAAGGAAATGTAAAGTATGCCGAAAATGGTATATGCAACGCGTGATAGGGGTTGCTCATTTATAGAAAAGAGCTCAACCAGCAAAAGTACCATAAATAGTAAACACGTTGCTGCCAATAATATACCCGTAGATATTGGGAGATATTGTTCGTGTAAAACAAATAATATAAAGATCGCAATGCCACCAATCGTACCTACACTTGCATTCGCACCTATGTTGGATTTTTTTAAAAGTTGATAATATTCATACAAACTGAAAATATTAACTAAAAAGAAAATAGCAATAAAAGAAATATAATTAAACCAAATAGCAAACAGCATAAATGCTGCGCCCAAAATTCCTGTAATTGTGCGTTGAAGTAAATTACTCATGCGAATTGTTTGTAGATGATAATACGTTCTTGTCGTATGTCTTTTTTCTGTTGTATAGTATTGCAATACAAATAACAAGTGTTAAAAATACGAATACATATGGGATTTGTTCGCTTGATTCTGGATTAAAATTACTTAAGCCTTTTTTATATGTTATTAATAATACAAGAGTAAGTGCATTATTTGTAAAATGCATACAAATAGGGACTAAAAGGGAACCTGACCATACATACATGTAACCTAATAATGCTCCTAATAATACTCTTGGGAAAAAGCCTAAGAATTGAAAATGGATAAAGCTAAATACAACTGCCGCAATCCAAATGGATAGGTGTACCTTGCCTGTTTGCTGAATAAGTTCACGTTGGAAAAAGCCTCTAAAGATAATTTCTTCACCTATTGCAGGTACCACGGCTATGGCAAAAAAACTTAATGCAATATCAGCTGGCGTATCTACACGTACAAAAAGCATAGTAAGCTCTGCCGCTAATTTTTCTGTGGATCTTAAGGATGCTTCGAGTGCGCTAAATGCTTCTGGAAGGTGTATGTTTTGATTCATTTCAGCTAAAATTGTAATAGTAGGTAGGCTGAAAAGAAGTGCTGTAATACCCAATAAAACACTTAAGGGTTTAAATGGAATGCGTGTATCTTGAAAAAATGGATTTGCATTCTCTTGTTTGGAAAGCTTCAAATACACCAGTGGTATGAGTATAAAACCTACAATTTTGCCGATCATATCGCTTAAAACAAAAGATTGGAACAAACCTGGTAATGTTTGTAATTTTTCAATTTTTGTATAAGCTTCTATTGGATAGTTGCCAATAATGGGTAACAGCATTAATGTGATGGCTTGAGCAATTACTAAGTAAGCAAATAGTCGTAAACCACTTCCAATGGATTGAATTCCGCGCATTTTATAAGGTCAAATAGTATTGTATGGTATAAAGATGTAAATTTATGGAAAATAATCAGATACCAAGTGGTAAAGATAGGAGATATAGAATTAGGTGAATTTCCGTTGCTGTTAGCACCGATGGAGGATGTGAGTGATCCGCCTTTTCGTGCACTTTGCAAACAGCAAGGAGCTGATATGATGTATACGGAATTTATTGCTGCGGAAGGCTTGATTCGGGATGCTGCAAAGAGTGTTCACAAGCTTGATATATTTGACTATGAACGTCCTATGGGCATTCAGATTTTTGGAGATAAAATTGACGTCATGTGCGATGCCGCTGCCATTGCTGAAGCAGCCGGACCAGAATTGGTAGATATTAACTTTGGCTGTCCGGTCAAAAAAGTCGCTTGTAAGGGCGCTGGTTCGGGAGCCTTATTGGATATTCCCAAAATGGTCAAAATGACCGAGGAGATTGTTAAACGTTGTTCTTTACCCGTTACGGTTAAAACACGATTGGGTTGGGATCACGATTCCATACATATTGTAGATATTGCAAGACGCTTACAAGATGTAGGCATCAAAGCATTGACAATACACGGACGTACGCGTCAACAAATGTATAAAGGTGAAGCTGATTGGTCTTGGATTGCAAAAGTAAAAGATCATCAAGATATTCATATTCCAATTTTTGGAAACGGAGACATTGACTCTCCTGAAAAAGCATTAGAATATAAAAATAGATACGGAGTAGATGGAATTATGATTGGTCGTGCCGCTATTGGTTATCCATGGATTTTTAAAGAAGTGAAACATTTCTTTGCAACAGGCGAAAAGCTGTCGCCGCCCGATATACGCGAACGTGTAGATTTATGTAAAAGACATTTAGCCTTTTCGGTGGAATGGAAAGGACCGAAGGAAGGTATTTTTGAAATGCGCATGCATTACACAAATTATTTCAGAGGGATTGTGAACTTTAAACCTTACCGTCAGCGCTTGGTACTGGCACCAACGTATGAAGAAACGGTAGCAATTTTAGATGAAGTTGCGGATCAGTTGGTGGAAATTAATTTCTAAGGAAGAAAGTACGGAGTACAGAGTACAAAGATAAAAAGAGGAAAGAGGCTTAAATCTCTTTCCTCTTTTGTTTAAATAAAATGCGTTACACCTATTTAAAAACAAAGGTATCTAAATAGGTGTTTCACCTAAAGTGGTCCATTCATATTTTGTTGAAATACTTTTTGTTTTTCCAAAATAGCAACCAACTAATATATTTGGACCTACGTCTACAACCAATCGTTTTTTATTGCTTGTAGTTAAAAAAAACAATAATTACAGTAAAAAGACTGGGTGTAACTTATTCATTTTGTTTGGCTAGAGTTTAATTAATAGTCTTTGCGTTGAAGTCTAGTACCGCGAACCCAAGCTATATTGCAGCAATAATTGTAATTAGGCTCTATATGATTTGCAATATGTAGCTAAAAATAACATCAATCCAATTTTTATTCATTTGGTGTTTCAAAATTAATTTGTATTATCATTCGTTAAGCACTGACCTTGGTAAGGGGCGCATGTTTATAGAAAACACATCCATGCCAAATTTATTACGCGCCATCCCGCAGCGATGGCCAGTACGGCCTTTTTTTATTTTTTTCTATAAATAGAGAACTCCTACCAGAGTCAAACCTCATAGTTATTTATTCACATAAACCCAAATGACTGAATGTAGATTTCCCACTATAAATAATATGGAGCCTAATATAAACACTAAAAAGACATCTGTTAATAGTACTGGTTTATTGGGTAGAAAAGACTCAACTGTTAGGTAAATAAAAATAGTTTATAATTAAGTGTGAAAAATAAATAAAAAAGCTTGGCTATGTGTATCTTGTATACCAATAGTCAAGCTTTTTATTATTTTATGAACCATTTCTTCGCAGTACTTTTTACGCTTAGTTTAATATCAGTTGTTCATGCACAACATGAAACAGACGAGCGTGTAATTGGTTTTAAACTCTTTCTAAAGTTTAACCAAAAAAATCCAAATCTAACAATAGAGTCACCTAACTTTTTTGATCCAAATGTTTGGCATGCAAATGGCGATGACGCTACACATTATGCCAACTCCATTTGTGACACCTCAGGTCGGTTACTTTTTTATTATGATGGAATTAATGTTTATGGAAAGAATAAAAATATACTTGCTAATGGGAGAATTCATTCACGTAATTTTAGTTCGTATTATTATTCAACACTGATAGTTCCAATTGAAGAGGGGAATAGAAGATATTATTATTTGTTTGAAACAATTCCCTATGAAGAAAACTGGGCTACAGCACAAAATGCCTGTGGATCAAGTGTCGCTTGTCCTGAATTTCTTGAATTGTGTAAGCTTCAGTACCATATAATTGATATGGGAATTAGTGGCACACAAGGTGTGATTATAAGTAAAAATAATCTTGTGGCTGACTCTATTGCTAGTACTTTGAGCGGAGTTAAACACCAAAATAATATTGACACTTGGGTTACTGTAATGAAATTTAAGTCCAATAAGATCTATAATTTCAAAGTCAACTCCTGCGCAATTGGTCCACCTGTAATAAGTACCATTCCTGATTTTGAGTATGAAGTTGAACCAATAAATTATTCAAATGTATTTCGGTTTACTTTTGGCTTTCAAATAGTTTATTCAACAAAAGGCGATTACGTTACTTTTAACGGATATAAATTATCCGACCAATTGCCAAAAGGCGATACTATAAGGTATTCTTATTTACACTATGCTAAATTTGACGATGCTACAGGTGTGGTTGACATTAGTAGCCTTAATACCACAGGACCTACTAGCCGCTATCTCAACACTTATACAGTTGGACCTGCGTTGTTCTCCCATGATTCAGGGAAAATATATTATTATTCACAAAAAAAATCCAGTTTTTTTACTCAATTTGACATAAATACGCGAACCTCTGTAGATATGCCTTCTTACAATGCAGTCTTTCAAGTGTCACCCTTGGATTATGGGAAGAATAACGATTTTATTTTGTATAAAGTAAATCCAAATTCGTCTATTGGTGCTTTCCCTTATACTCCACCTTTTTATTATAATGATTATTCTTATTTTACATATTATCAACATTGGTTTTTGCTCGGGGATATAAACAACACATTAGTGATTAATAGTAGTAGTAATAGTAGTAGTAGTAGTAGTAGTAGTAGTAGTAGTAGTAG
>NZ_CALMGQ010000127.1 GCF_937863595.1 uncultured Cytophaga sp. | reverse complement strand
GGTTCGGTACTATTAACAGCAAGTGCTGGCTCGTCGCACAAATGGTTTAACGGTACAAATCAGGTTGCGACTACGGCTAGCTATATAGCGAACACGGCTGGGTCATATACAGTAGAAGTAACAAACGCAGCGGGTTGCAAAGCTACTTCAGCTAGCACTCAAATAACATTAGCAGCTACGCCAACGGCAACGATCACTTCGCCTAACACGGAATTCTGTGCAGGCGGTTCGGTACTATTAACAGCAAGTGCTGGCTCGTCGCACAAATGGTTTAACGGTATAAATCAAGTTGCTACAACAGCCAGCTATACAGCGAACACGGCTGGTGCATATACAGTAGAAGTAACAAACGCCAATGGATGTAAAGGTACTTCAGCGACTACTCAAATAACGACATCTAACGGAACTGTTTGGTATGCCGATACTGACAAGGACGGCAAAGGTGATCCTGCTGTTTCTAAATCTGCATGTACGCAACCAACAGGATATGTTTCTGTAGCTGGTGATGCTTGCCCGACTGATCCAAACAAAACTGTTGCTGGCGCATGTGGATGTGGCAATCTAGAAACAGATACAGACAACGATGGTACACCTGACTGTACAGATAGTGACGATGATAACGATGGCATTCCTGATACAATCGATTGTGCTCCACTAGATCCAAATCCAGGTGCAACAACCATTTGGTATTTAGATTCAGATGGTGATGGCGCAGGTGATGCTTCTGCTTCTCAAACTGCTTGCACTAAACCTTCGGGGTATGTTGCAACTGCGAACGATGCTTGTCCGACCGATCCAAACAAAATCAACGCGGGTAATTGTGGTTGTAACAAAAATGAAACTGAATGTCTGGATTGTGCTGGCATACCAAACGGAACTGCAGAAATCGACAACTGTAACATCTGTACGGGTGGCACAACTAAAAAAACAGCTTGTGTATCTACAGCAACCATTAATGGTTCTTTATATAATATAAAAGTTACGCCGCAGCCTTTTGATGTGAACACTACTATTTCATTGGAAAATTATGGTAACATACAATCCATAACAATCATCAGTGCAAACGGTGCATTCGCTGAAACAGTCAACGGATTAAATACAAATGAAGTAGCAATCGGTGAATCGCTGGCGGCTGGATTGTACTCCGTCATTATTCAAACTGAAACAGGTGTATATACAACCAAGATTGTAAAAAAATAAATTGAATAAAGCATTTTTTAAAAGGCTTTGTCTATAAAACATACCATACGTTTTACAGACAAAGCCTTTAATTATTTAGGGCCACACTACACGTAACCTTTCAACTAAAATACAAAAAACACAAACAAATAAGTATCATACAACTAAAAAAAAACAAAAGAACCGTTACTTTTTTAGTATTTTTTTGTCTTTAAATTAGACAAAACAAACATTCAACGTATGTTACAATTATTAAAGAATTTCTCTTCCAATAATTCATAAGCAGTTTAAGATGATCCGTCATATTGTATACTCATTTATATTCATTTTCTGTGTAGGAAGTATTTCTGCACATGAGATCGACAATATTTCATTAACAGAAATCGTAAAAGAAAATAATGAGATACATGTTAAAATGAAAATATCAACTGAATATCTAACACATACTACACTAGCAATGAATCCGGAATTGGGGTTCAATGATTATGTAAAAAAACCTTTTGATTCAAATATAATCGTACCCGTAAAAAAATATGCTAACAACAGTTTTTCGATCGCTATTAATAAAGATCAATTAATACCTTATTTGTTCGCCATGGAATGGTTAAAAAATACGATTTTTTCACATAATGCGATGATTGTACGCACAATAAAATATAAGTTAATAGATAATAATCCTATTCAGTATATAACAATTAAAAATGCATTAATCCTGCGTACACTTCCAGACCAAAAGAATATTGTCAATGTTTCTACAGCAGAAAATGAACACACAAAAGGTACGTACACAACTAAGGACTTAAAAAATAATACCATTTTTAAAGTCCTTTCTATAAAATAAACAACGGTGAATTTTATAGAAAGGACTTTATTTATACATAACAATTCGAATCTGAAACAACAAATGCATTAAGAAGAATAAAAAATAAAATAGAATTACATTTTAAAAAATCTATTGTATTAAAAATTAACACAATAGATTCAAAATCAAAAAAGACCGTATTGTTTTTTATTCTTCTTATGAGACACTTTATAAACAACTCACAAATGACAAAAAAAGTCATATATATACTATTAGGTATTTGTCTATATATAACACAGTCCGTTGAAGGGGCTACAGTTCCTGTACATGATCCATCGATAACAATTGCATATAAAGATGCAAGCGGAAACACTTATCCAACAAACGACGCCGGCGCTACACGCACGAAATATTATTATGTTTTTGGAACACAACTCGGTGCAGCCTATTCAACGGATATGATCAACTGGACGGCCTTCACTCCTACGTTTTCTATCAATGGTGTAGCAACAACCAACTATTACAATTTGATTAAAAGTGAAGCTGATTATGCAGGACTTACAACTTCAAAGGATGTGCTTGGAAATCTTTGGGCTCCCGATATTATCTACAACAAAGCATTAGGTAAATGGACCCTTTATTTTTCTTTATCTGGAAATGCATTTAAATCATCCATCATTATGTTTACTTCAAGTAAAATTGAAGGAAATTATGAACGCGTTGGGGTTGTTGCCTATGGTGGCTTCACCAATAGTACTACAAGTGTTGGTCGTGCAGATTATGCAAAAGTAACAGGCACATCCAACGTTGACACTAGGTATTTAGATAATGCTGGAGCATGGGATAACACGTATGCAGTAAGCTCTATTGATCCAGCAGTTTCTTATGATCAATCAGGAAAACTTTGGATGAGCTATGGCTCATGGTCGGGAGGGATTTTCTTGTTAAAATTAAGCGAACAAACAGGGCTTCGAGATTATTCATACGATTATGGATTTGGCACTGCGCCCGTTTGGAATGGTGCCCGTTTGCGTTATGACCCATACATGGGCATTCATATAGCGGGCGGTTATTATGTATCTGGCGAAGGATCATATATTCGCTACATAAAAGATGCGAATGGCACTGGTTATTATTATATGTTTATATCCATGGGCTTCTATTCACCAGATGGTGGTTACACCATGCGCGTATTTCGCGCAAGTACTATCGGCGGGGAATATACAGACGTAACTGGTGATAATGCTGTTTTTTCAAAATATGTATTGAACTATGGAAACAATACGCAGTACGGAATGCCCATTATGCAAAATTATAAGTACAACTGGTGGAGTATGGCAGATGTGGCTCAAGGCCATAACTCTGTATTGACAGATGAAGACGGTTCAGCATATTTAGTATATCACACAAAATTTGACAATGGTACTGCTTGGCACAATGTAGAAGTGCACCAATTATTTTTCAATAAAAACGGATGGCCATTGGCTGCGCCATTTGAGTATCGAAAAAACTTTGGCTTATCAAAGTTGGAACATAGCAAAGTAGAAATTGCCGGACGCTATAATATAATCACCCACAATACAGTTGACTATGCAAATTTAAAATCGAATGTAGAAGCAGAAATGTACGTAAATGCAGACGGTACATTAACCGGTGCGTATACAGGAACATGGGCTTATAGTTTTTCTGCCGGCAAACAATATCTTACACTCACCACCAATGCGGGTACATTTGAAGCAGCAGTATGCGAACAACTCATGGACGGTATTTCTACAAAGACAATTGCATTCACAGGAATGAATTCCGCAAATGAAAAATGTCTTTGGGGATATAAAAGAACAAACACTGCTACAATCAACACAACCAATTATGGCAACCAAGCACTTTTAATTGGCAATCAACAATATTCATTGTCGTATGGCGACTATGCAAATTTCAATAAGCAAACAGTAAGTGGTGATTTTGAAATAGAATATACATTTAACAACAATACCTTAGCTGCAGAAAACTGGCACAACTGGGCGCTTGCTATCAGAACACCTGCAGAGACCTGGTATTTGAGAGCAGATGCATTTTCTGTTGGAACATTCACAGGCACTACGGTAGATCATGCATATACCTGGGACTGGGCACAATTCAAAGAGGTATACAAAAATAAAAAGGTAACACTAAAGGTATCCAGAATAGGCACGAGTATAAACATTTTTGCTTATGCAAATGATGTACTCGTTTATACCTGCACGTCAAAAAACTCTCCAACAAGTCAAGTAGATGTATATTTAGGAGGTGAAAGCTGTTATCTGGATGTAAAGAAAATTTCCGTAGCAACAATTGGTGCACGTGAAGTTGTTGGTACAACAAATGAAGATGGTACATATACCGTTCCGTTCAATTCTAACCTAGGTAAAACAACTACTGTAAGCGGCAATTTTGATTTAAGATATAATTTCAATAATTATCATAACCCCAAAAGTGTAAATGATTGGGATAATTATATTCTTCGTGTACTTTCTGGAAACAACACCATGCTCATACGTTCCGACGGAGTTGCCTTGACACCATTAGGAAATTTAACATTTAGTAATGATTACACCACAAATACTTTTCTTTCAATAATTTCTGGTGCTAATATTGATTGCCAAATCACCCGAATAGGCTCTACCATAACCTATAAGATAGTCATATTTGCAAGAGATGGAAAAACATATAATTACAAAGTTGTACAAACAAATGCACCAACGACAAATCTATCTATTGGTTTTACGGGAGAGCAGAGTATGCAAGATTTTTTTATTGTTGAAAAATCTACTACAATTGCCCCCCTACCCATTATTGCAAAAAAATACATTTACAATTACGACAACAGTGGAAATTATGCATGGAGCAATACCAACAGCTGGACTCCCAAAGCCATACCAACAACAATTGATACCGTAATCATTCGTACGGGTGAAGTACAGATTGGAAATTTAAATCATACTGCCCCCTTGTATGTAGAATCAAATGGAATCATACGACTTATTGACACATCATTGGTTGATAATATGCATCTGCAAGGTGGAACATTAAAAGCCTATACTAGTGCAGCAGGAATGATGCTCACATCAAACATTACCGTTGAACAACCATCTACAATTATGGCAGGATCTATTGCAGCTACTGTATTTACATTAAATGGAACCATCACTGGAAATGCAAACCTTACTAAAACAAGTGTAGGTAATCTGCGCATCAACAGTACTGCAAGTGGTTTTAAAGGAAACTGGATTGTTACAGATGGCAAATTACAATTACGTTCAGCTAGCGGTTTGGGTATCTGTGGTGTGAAAGTAGAAGGCACAGCAAGGCTTGATATTGAAGTAGCAGGTGCAAGCGTTTATTCATTAGTGGTTGCAAATACAGCCGGTGTTGATTTAGATCAAAACTTAAATGTAAACGTTGCCGTATTCGGTCCTGACAATAAACTTACAGGAACGTATACCAATGCAAACATGCCTGCATATATAGCAAGTACTGGATCTTTAAATGTATCTAACAGCTTAATAAGTTTGAGCGGTTCAACAGCATTGTGTACTGGTAACAGTTTAACATTAACCTCCTCTTCAGGTGCAAGTTATATTTGGAAAAACAATACGACACAAGTAGGTATAGTTGCAACCTACACAACATCAACAACAGGCAACTACACTGTAAACGCAATAAATGCTGTAGGATGTAAAGTAACATCAGCTCCGGTTGAAACAACAATGAGTGTTGATCCGACGGCAAGCATAATAGCACCTGCTACTTCTTTCTGTGCAGGTGAATCAGTTATACTTACAGCAAGTACTGGTTCTGCATATAAATGGTTTAATGGAACAACTCAAGTTGGAACCTCTGCAACCTATACCGCTAAAACGGCAGGTGAATATACGGTAGAAGTTACAAATGCAACAGGCTGTAAAGCTACTTCAACTACAACACAAATATCTGCAAATGCACTACCTATTATAACGCCCTATATTCAAGTTAATGCAGACACATGGAACAGTATTACAACTGTTGCTACTTGTCAAGGAAGTACAATAAATTTAGGCCCGCAACCAAGCAGTGCTAAAGGATGGGTTTGGACAGGACCGAACAATTTCACTTCCGTACTGCGTAACCCTGTACTTACAAATATACTTGTTGACAATTCGGGAAACTATACAACTACCTATACTGATGCAAATGGATGTAAAGCAACGAGCACTTTTACCATTCAAGTTTCGGCATTACCAACGGCAACTATCACTTCACCTAATACTGCGTTCTGTGCGGGTGGTTCAGTAATATTAACTGCAAGCACAGCAAATACGTACAAATGGTTTAAAAGTACAAGTCCTGTAGGAACAGCGTCAACATTAAATGTTACGGATGCTGGTGCGTATACCGTTGAAGTAACAAATATCACTGGCTGTAAAGCAGTATCAACTCCAACGCAAATAAATAGAACGACTACTGCTACTCCAACCATATCCGCTGCTTCTACTTCTATATGTGCAGGCAATACCCTAGTATTAACATCAAGCACAGCTAATACATACAAATGGTTTAAAGGCACTATTCCTGTAGGAACAATGTCAACATTAAACGTTACGGATGCAGGTACTTATACCGTTGAAGTGACAAATACCAATGGCTGTGAAGCAGTATCAACTCCAACGCAAATCAGTGTTTCCAATACCATAACATGGTATGCAGATACAGACAATGATGGTAAAGGAGATGCAAATGCAATGCTCCTTTCTTGTACGCAACCTCAAGGATATGTTTCTATAGCAGGCGATGCTTGTCCAGTTGATGCAAATAAAACAACAAATGGAAATTGTGGTTGCGGAAACACCGAAGCATCTTGCTTGGATTGTGCAGGAATTCCAAATGGAACAGCTGTATACGATAACTGTAACATCTGTGTAGAAGGAACAACAGGCAATACAGCCTGCATTTCTACTGCTACGGTTAACGGTACAAATGCAAAAATCAGCGTAATACCACAACCGTTTGATGCAAACACAACCATTTCAATTGATAATTTAGGATTGATACAATCATTCACTATTATCAGTGCATCAGGTGCACTTGTTGAAACTAGACAAGGATTAAACACAGAAAAAATCACACTTGGGGAAGAACTTGCTTCAGGACTTTACACTGTTATTATCACTACCGAAAATGACATATACACAACCAAGATTGTAAAAAAATAAAAATCTCTCTAAAATCTATCGTCGATAAAATGTTCAAGCCATTTTATCGACGATAGATTAATTATTAACTGGCAGCGTCAAAACGCACGAATTCAATCATTAAAAATATTTTTTAGATAATTATATCCCAATACTGGTTACTTTTGGCGGACTTTTTAGTCTTTAAACTAGACGAAACTAATTTCATTACCTAAATAGCAATTATGAAAGAATTTTCCATTCTCTCGCACTGTAAAAGCATTATTTTCAATTTGCTTATTTCAATCATTCATTTAAGTTCTGCACTACGATTAAATCTTATGTCTAAGTTGAAATATATTTTCATAGGTATTTTTTGCTTATTCCTTTTTAATGCAAAAGCAAACAATTGGTCTCATAGAGAAAAGGATCCAACACATGAAATTAAAATTAAATCACATAGCTTATTTGCTTCAGAAGGAACTAAATATCAATGGTATCTGAATAATATAAAAATTAATGACGCAACATCTCAAGAACTGGAAATAACAAGTCCTGGAATTTACAAACTTGAAATGACGAATTTTGATGGCGATGTAATTGAAAAACAAACCATCATTGGATTAACAAATTCCGGAGCAATTATACGTGTATTTACAATTGGAGATTCAACCGTACAGGATTATGCATCGGGTTATTATCCTAGAAAAGGATGGGGACAAGTACTTCCCATATTTTTTAATGCTGCAAGTGTAACCGTATTAAACAGGGCTGTTGGAGGAACAAGTTCAAAAAGTTTTTACAATTCATTTTGGCCCGCTGTACGAGATGAATTACAAGCAGGAGATTTTGTATTTATACAATTTGGTATCAATGATCGAAACAATGCAGACCCTGCACGATACACGCCAATAGGTGGCGAATTTGAAGGTTATCTTACCAAATATGTGAATGAAACAAAAGCTAAAGGTGCCTTCCCTGTATTGGTTGCAACACTCAGAAGAAATGCATGGAATACCGATGGAACGGTTTACGATGCGTATCACGACCATCCCGTGGCGACAAGAACAACAGCAAAAAATTTAGGTGTACCATTAATTGATTTAGATGCGAAAGCAAAAGTATTATTAGAATCTGTTGGAGAAACCTATGCAACCAGACTTTTATATAATAATTATGAAATAGGAGAATATCCAAATTATAAAAATGGGAATGCCGATAATGTTCATTTTCAAGAAATGGGTGCAATAGAAATGGCTAAATTGGTTGCGCAAGGAATTAGAGATTTGAGTGCAGACCCCAATGTTAAAAAGCTTATTCCTTTTTTAAAACCAGAATACCAAATAGCGGTTGCAGTAAATCCTGTGGGTGCAGATATTGTTACCACCCACACCACAAGCTATCCACAAGGCTTAACTATCACCCTTAAAACAATACCAAAGACAGCAAACACTTTTCAAAATTGGAACAATGCTGCTGGTGGACAACTATCCACAGCGGTTCTTACAACAGTAACATCGGGAACTTCTGCCACATCTTATACTGCCATGTACAAAGGAGCAACCGCTTGTGTTGCATCGATTACGACAACCACTCCGACTACATTCTGTGCAGGAGGTTCGATTGAATTAACAGCAAATCCAGGCTCTTCTTATAAATGGTTTAGCGGCACAACGCAAGTTGGAACAGCTTCAACTTACAAGGCAACAACGGCAGGTTCATACACTGTTGAAGTAATAAATTCGGCAGGTTGCAAAGCAACTTCTCTTGCTAAAGCACTTACCGTAAATCCCCTACCCCTTATTACTCAATATGCAAAAATTGATGCGGGTACATGGTTAACAACTGCAACTGCTTCCGTTTGTGAAGCAAGCACCGTTAATTTAGGTCCGCAGCCCAACATTGCTGCAGGATGGAGCTGGACAGGTCCGAATAATTTCACATCTACCCTACGTAATCCTGTACTAACAACTATTACAACAGCCAACGCGGGAACCTATACATCAACCTATACCGATGCAAACGGATGTAAAGCAACAAGTAGCTTTGTTTTACAAGTACCCAAACCAACAGCTGCGATCACCTCTGCTTCTGGAACCCTTATTCCGTATACAGGTTCTATTCTTCTAAATGCTTCCACCGGAACCGGATATACCTATCAATGGAAAAAGGATGATATTGCTATCAGTGGAGCTACAGCATCTTCCTATACTGCCAACTCCGCTGGTTCGTATACGGTAACGATTTCTGCAATGTGTTCTCTAACATCACCAGCAATTATACTCACAGCTGCGGCGGCTCCAAAAAAATATATTTACACATACGACAACAGTGGTAATATTGCATGGACAAACACAAACAGCTGGACTCCCAAAGCTGTACCAACGGCTATTGATACGGTAATCATTCGTACAGGTGAAGTTCAAATAAATGCGCTTACGCATGCGGCTCCTGTATATGTAGAAACAAATGGCATACTGAGATTGGTAACTGCAAATTCAACAGTCAATAAAATAAACATGCAGGGAGGAACACTGAAAGTTTTCACGAGTTCGCCTGAACTTGCACTCACTTCCGACATTACTGTAGAACAACCATCAACCATTATGGCGGGATCTGTTCCTGCTACCGTATTTACGCTCAATGGTACCATCACAGGAAATGCAACTCTTACAAAAACAAGTGTTGGTATTTTACGCATCAACAGTACAGCAACCAGTTTCAAAGGAAATTGGATTGTAACAGAAGGCAAACTACAAGTACGATCTGCTACAGGATTGGGGGTATGCGGAGTACAGATTCTGAATGAAGCAAGACTCGATATTGAAGTAGCTGGTGCAAGTATTTATTCGTTGATGCTTGCGAATACTGCTGGCGTTGATCTGGATCAAAATTTAAATGTAAACGTTGCTGTATTCGGCACGGAAAACATTCTTAGTGGTGCTTTCAAAAATGCAAACTACCCAACCTAAATAGGTAGTACAGGCACTCTTAATGTTTCAAATAGTTTAGTAAGCTTAAGCGGGGCTACAACTTTTTGTCCGGGTAATAATTTAACATTAACTTCTAGTTCCGGTGCTAGTTATATTTGGAAAAACAATGCGACACAAGTTGGTACTTCTGCAATATATACAACTTCCACTACAGGAAGCTACATCGTAGATGCAACATCAGTTATTGGATGTAAAGTAACATCTGCTCCTGTAATTACAATACTTACTGCTGCGCCTACTATTACGATTACTGCTCCGACTACTTCCTTCTGTACTGGTGGTTCAGCTGTATTAACTTCAAGTTTAGGCTCTACTTACAAATGGTTTAAAGGTACAACACCTGTAGGAACAGCCTCCACATTAAGTGTTACAGATGCAGGTACATATACCGTTGAAGTAACAAATAACAATGGGTGCAAAGCTGTATCTGCGACAACACAAATAAATGTAACGACGGCTACTACTCCGACCATCACCACAACTTCTACTTCTATCTGTACTGGTGGTTCAGTTGTATTAAATTCAAGTTTAGGCTCTACTTACAAATGGTTTAAAGGTACAACACCTGTAGGAACGGCCTCAACTTTAACTGTTACAGATGCAGGTGCATATACCGTTGAAGCAACAAATAACAATGGATGCAAAGCTGTATCTGCGACAACACAAATAAATGTAACGGCGGCTGCTACTCCAACCATCACCACACCTACTACTTCTATCTGTGTTGGAAATACAGTTGTATTAACCTCAAGTTCAAGCTCTACTTACAAATGGTTTAAAGGTACAACACCTGTAGGAACAGCCTCCACATTAAGTGTTACAGATGCAGGTACATATACCGTTGAAGTAACAAATAACAATGGGTGCAAAGCTGTATCAACTGCAACGCAAATCAGTGTTACCAATACCATTGCATGGTATGCAGATATGGATAACGATGGCAAAGGAGATACAAATGCAATGCTACTTTCTTGCACGCAACCTCAAGGATATGTTTCAACAGCTGGAGATACCTGCCCAACTGATGCTAACAAAGGTGAACCTGGAAATTGCGGTTGTGGAAACACCGAAGCTTCTTGTTTAGATTGCGCAAACATTCCAAATGGAACGGCCTTCTTTGATAATTGCAGTATCTGTGTAGGTGGAACAACTGGCAATACAGCATGTGTATCAACAGCAACGGTGAATGGTACAAGTGCAGATATTAAAGTAATACCACAACCATTTGATGTAAATACAAGTATACGTTTAGAAAACCTAGGAAACATTCAATCCATAACAATATTCAATGCTTCGGTTGCATTGGTTCAAACATTCAACAACCTGGATACACAGGAAATAACCTTAGGTGAAAACTTAGCTTCTGGATTGTATTCCGTTATCATTCAAACAGAAAATGGAATAGTGGTAACTAAAATCATAAAAAAATAAAATACCATTCTATTTCCGATATTGTATAAAATATAAAACAGCAATTAAAATCAGATGCAGGAATTTACAACATATTTACTCTTAGGCTTTGAACATATTTCGGACATAAAAGGATTCGATCACATTCTTTTTATTTTGACTCTTTGTTGTATCTATTCAATATCAGAATGGAAAAGAGTTCTCGTTTTAATAACTGCTTTCACAATTGGTCACTCCATTACGCTCTTGCTGTCTGCTTTAAAAATAATTGTATTTAGTCCTTACCTCATTGAAATATTAATACCTGTAACTATTCTTATCACAAGTATTTCCAACTTAATTTATACACCTACAAAAAATCAGCAACTACTTCATTATTTATTGGCACTATTTTTTGGTTGCATACATGGCATGGGATTTTCCAATTTCTTTTCTGCAATTTCTATGAATGACACTATTTTAATAGAATTAGCAAGCTTCAACATAGGTTTAGAGATTGGACAAATTTGCATCGTGTTGGTGTTTTTTATGAGCTATGCGCTACTTAATAATTGGAAGACTATTGAACAAAACAATTGGAAAATTTTCTTTTCAGGAGCTGGTGCATCTGCAGCTATTATTTTATTAATTGAGCGCATTTGAAATAGTTAATCCAATACCATCATTTATATCCAATTTTTAAAAGCCATTCAATATTTTATACACCTGACAGAAATTGACATTTCTACCTCTATTGTATAAAATATGAATAGAGAATTCCCCATCAAGCTCCACTAATAATTTTTTAAAAAAATAGCTAATGATAATGATTTGAATAGCATATACTCCAAACTACATCCAGTAGGAGTTTAGGCTTCAAACCAGCCAGTAGGGAAACCTCCTGTCCTTGTTGAAAAGCATGTGGCCACCCTCTCCCTCAGTCCATGTGATTTTGTTCTTGCC
>NZ_CALMGQ010000126.1 GCF_937863595.1 uncultured Cytophaga sp. | reverse complement strand
TATTAAGATACCAGTTGTGTTAATTCAAACAGGGAATAGTACTTGTATATTTAATGCGCTTTTCCAACTCAAGCATTCGTACCCAAAGATTAAGTCTATTTGATAGGTTCTAATGAAACGAAGAGGCATGAGCCCTATATAGAGCATATATGCATATGAAAATGAAGCAAATACGAGTGTTGATGGTTATAAATATTTTAATGCAAATTCTGAAGCATTTGAATGGATGTGCATTCAATGTTGCTTGTATCTAGATTCCCATATATTGATGTATGAAGATGTTCAACTTCTGGCAGATACATACAAATATGTTGGCATGACATTATGCAGCTTTTTTAGGTACACAAATTTTATTGCCTTGC
Source organism: uncultured Cytophaga sp. (assembly GCF_937863595.1). Classification (GTDB taxonomy): domain Bacteria; phylum Bacteroidota; class Bacteroidia; order Cytophagales; family Cytophagaceae; genus Cytophaga. The sequence goes on along the minus strand of NZ_CALMGQ010000126.1, from coordinate 18,016 downwards.
ATGTCTAAAAAGAGTTTTGTTCTTTTGTGATGAACTTATATCAAAAGGAATCTTCGGATCTTACGTTAGAAACCTATTATAACAACTTTATTAAAGCGCATCCCAGGAGAGTTGTTTTAAATATGATTCCGCTTACCATGTATGCAGTGCAAAACACTACTAAGGTAAAAAATAGGTGTTTTACAGATGGTAGCCCTAGCTTTGTCTGTCTAAAAGTTGGGGAGTTCTTCTTTTATATGGATAAAGTATTTTAAAAATACAGTTCAGCGGTATAAAATCCTTATGGAGTAAATCGTAAGACTTACATGTCATGTTTTACACGTTACATTTTAATCAGACTCAAGCAAAAAGAATATGATAAAATACATGCTAACTAAAGGCTTCAATTTTGGTTCAGGTATATACGTTATTTAGTATATTATTATACGAAAATAACATCTAAAATCTTTAATAAATAGCGGTTCGTTTAAGATAATAATTCTTCATTTGATGACATAAATACACATGATTCAAGATTTTGTTTATATATTATTAGGAATTAATTTGGTTGTTTCCGTCATTTTCTATCTGAAAAAAGGATGTGAGATTCCCATTTTTATTGCTCTCTTTAATGCTTTGGTTCAATATAGAATTATATCCTTAGAACTTGGCTATAGCCAATTTATTCATTTTAATTATCAAATTGACTTTGAGTTTACCATGGAAATGGCCTACGAAATTAGCCATCTTATTTTATTGGGATCAACGGTGATGATGTATACATTCATGCTTCTATACAAGCCTATCAAGGTAAGACTGAACGATACAAATGATTATTTAAAAGACTTTATTTTATCAAAAAAAACGATCATTCTAATTGGACTTTCTTTTTTCTCTGTATTTCAACTTGTATTTTCTTCCAGTATAAGTGACAGTTATGGATTGCTGTCAAAATTGGCAAACAGCTCCTTTATTTTATTGATGTTTTTAATCTTTCTCAATACAAATAAAACTAGATTTCTTGATAAGGTACTTTATCTAATTGGTTTTTTGGCTATAGGTTACATCACGTATAGTTCGGAGTTGCGCTTTCAGTTTTTAGGGTGGATGATACCCGTTGGGTATTTTTTAGTGCGAAATGTTAAGCCAGTATATAAGCTTTATTTGATGGTTGTGGGCATGTTTTGTATTCTAGTAATTTTTTCTGCAGCTCGGGTGATGCGCTATCAAGAGGCGGCTGAATTAAGTTCAGAAGAATTGTACGGTGAAAGTTACGAACGTCTTCAAGAATCCGATGATGTGAATTTTATAGATGGCTTTATGATGATGTACCAAGTATATCCCAAGTATTTGGATCATACCTACGGAATCGAACATTTGAATATAATCTTTAGGCCTATTCCACGTAGCATATGGTCAAGCAAACCCTTAGCTGGATGGTTCCAGAATTATCAAGAAAAGTATGGCTTAGAAATTATTACGATTGGCTTCTCACCAACGATATATGGGGTTTTTTACGCAGAAGGAGGTGTACTCGCCATTCCTATTTTTGCAGTATTGTGGGCATATTTTTTATCTTGGTTGTATCGAAAATTGTCTGCGTATGAGTCTGATTTATCTTACTTATTAATTGGTATCTTATTAACCGCCCTTATTCCAATCTTCCGTAGTGGTGATTTGGCGGGCGACGTAGCCATTGTATTAATGAGTTATTGGCCCATTATTGTATTTGTGTATCAGTACAAAAAGTATGTGCGTAAACGTTTGCGAGATGAACAAGAAGCCTAACGTTATCTGCATCCACATTGGGGCCCGTGCACATTACCTTATACCACGTGCACTTCAAGATGCAGGGTTATTACATGTGCTCATAACCGATACTTGGGTAAAACAATCTTGGTTGCGAAAACTATTTACTAAGATTCCACAAACAGCCCTAAAGTCATTAGCAGGTAGATATCACGAAGCCATTCCAAAAAGAAAAGTACAATCGTTTGGTTTTCGGTTTTTAGTATTTGAATTAAAGCTGCGTTTGAAGCATACGTATTCGTGGACTTCTACTTTATTACGCGATCAGAAATTCGAAATTCTAGCTCTTCAGAAACTAAAGAATATACCCGATGCAGATCTTGTATTAGGGATCTCATATACGTCATTGCTCTGTTTTGAATTTGCAAAACAACAGGGAATGAAAACAGTATTGTTTCAAATTGATCCCGGCTTTGAAGAAGAAGAACGCGTTGCGAAATTGCTTCAAGAAAATAGATTCAATACCACCTGGGAATGCGCACCAAAAAGCTATTGGGAAAATTGGAGAAAGGAATGTGCTTTGTCCGATCGTATTTTTGTAAATTCAAACTGGAGTAAAATTGGTTTGATTCAACAAGGTATCGACGCAGCTAAAATTGCTATCATTCCATTGCCCTTTTCAGTAGAATCCAAACATCTACTATTTCAACGTCACTATCCGACTAGTTTTACAAAAGAGCGTCCTTTACGTTGCTTGTTCTTAGGTACATTATCTTTACGAAAAGGTATTCATATAGTCTTGGAAGCAGCAAAACAGCTTCAGAACATACCAATTGAATTTATCTTTGTAGGTAGAAATGAATTGGATGTATCCGAATTCGATTTGCCGAATGTGCATTACAAAGGCATCGTTACTCGAGAACAAACAGACTTGGAATACCAACAAGCAGATGTATTCCTATTTCCAACCTTCTCCGACGGCTTTGGCTTAACACAACTTGAAGCGATGGCATGGAAACTACCCGTCATTTCAACCACCTGTTGCGGCGAAGTGGTAGAACAAGAACGCAACGGATGGATAATGGAACACATAGATGCTGCAACATTGTCTTTAATACTGCAACGCATACTTACAGAACCTACAGTACTGGAATCATATAGCACGCGATGTTTAGAACGCGTGCAGCACTTTAGTCTGGAAAACTTTACGAAAAGGCTGATTGAAGTAATAGAAATTAAAAATTAGTGGACAGGAAAAAAGTGAAAATAAGTGGACAGTTGTCAGTGATCAGTGGTCAGTAAAAAGTGTAAAGTGTAAAGTAAAAAGTAAAAAGTGTAAAGTAAAAAATATTGGTCAGTAGAATAATTCAAATGTTTTCGCAAATCTACCCGTTGTTGTGCCAGCGGCCAACAACCTGCAAATCTCTTTACGCCGTTGTTGGTGTTTCGGCCCGCATAAATTTAAAAATAGCGAACAACTATTCACGCAGTTTACCAACAACTGGTTTACGCTACTATTTATTAATGCGGAATGTTTCTGGTTATTTCTGGCGCGAATCTATAGCGAAGCGTGACTCGTGGCTTCTTGTTGTTGTCTTTAACTACATTTGAAAAACAATAAATAACCCACAATCGATCATTGCGATATTTTCTTTCTCATCCTCGTTCTGTGACTCACAGAACGAAGTATTGTTGGCGGAAATACGAACAATAATCACTCCATTCATAATTTATAATTCATAACTTATAATTCATTCCACTGACCACTTTTTTACCACTGACCACTATTTCCTACATAAAATTATGAATAAAAACATCTTACTCATTTGGGATCGCATTGGTGACTATCATCTCTCTCGCGTAAAAGCGTTAGAAAAGCAGACTGGCGCAACCGTATATACTGCAGATTTAGCTGGTACCGATGCATTATATAAATGGGATAGCATCGCAAACTCAAGTCATACCGTATTGTCTACAAAGCCTGCGGAGCAACCAGATATATTGCATCGTTTTAAGATATTTAGAAAAATACTCAAAGAACATAATATTGATTTTGTTGCCATGCCTTATGGCAGAACAGAGTACCATCTGTTTTTAGCATATGCAAAATTAACAGGTATTTCTACGCTCATTTTTTCAGAATCTTGGTATAGCAGAGGTAAGGCAAAAGACTTTTTGAAATCCATTTTATTAAAAACACTTGGCGACACGTTTTTTGTTTCTGGCAAACGTGCGTACCAACACTTCACAAAAAACTATCACATAAAACCAGCCAATATCATTTCAGGATATAGCGTGGTAGACAATGCGCATTTTGAAAAGGCGTTGGATACGAAGAAGAATAGTCCAAAAGAACTTTTGTGTGTAGCACGTTACAGTGATGAAAAAAATCTATTGACCTTAATACAGGCTTTTGAAAAATCTGTATTGTCAGAAAACTATATTTTGCGATTGGTTGGGGATGGACCTTTGCGCACATCCTTACAAACGTACATCGATCAACATGCACTGGATAAAAAAGTTATTTTAACCGGGTGGCTTACCTATCACGAACTTCCGCAATTGTATGCCCAAGCAACAGCTTTTATATTGCCAAGTACGTTCGAGCCATGGGGATTGGTTGTAAACGAAGCCATGGTAGCAGGCTTGCCGATCCTACTTTCTAACACCTGCGGTTGCATTCCAGATTTATTGGTTGAAAATCAAAATGGATTCTCCTTTGATCCATATAACGAATCTGAACTTACAGAAAAGCTGAATCAATTAAATACGTTAACAGATACAAAGCTTCATCAATTCGGAATCCGTTCAAAAGAAATCATACAGGAATTTTCACCAGAGATTTGGGCGAGGAAAATGTTAGATAATTATGAATTATAAATTATGAATCACGAACAGCCAAATTTCTATTGTCTGAACTATGATTCTTTTGATTTTAATGATTAGAAATGATTTTTAAAACGTTTTTTTTAATATGTCAAATTTAATTCATTTAAAATCTGACAACCGACCACTGTTTTTAGTTAAAAAACGTAGTCAAAGACTACAAAATTAATAGACACCAGTCCGCTTGCTGTTTGATGGTGCTATTTTATTGGATGTTATGCTATTGGAAATAGTAGCGTGTAGGAAAGTCGAGACTGGCGCCAGAAAAGTTCGAGATTGCAAATTCAATGTCGTTTAGTTAAGAAAATTTTGAGCGCTGATTATCCATTTTCGCAGTGGTCAGAACAACTGAAAAAATGGTCTGACCTTTGTTAAAATTAAATACATGAATGCATTATCCTCTTATCTTAAGGAAACGACATCATTCATCATTATTCCTGCCATACGGGATTGAAACCCTGTTTTTCTATTAAATTTGGATTTTTTTACATATTTTACAGGAACTATCGACGTGTGCTGCGTATTTCAATAAAATGAATATATGGTACTGGGCAATCATTTTATTAGCTTGTACTCTAAGGCGCTTTTTCTGTATTTGACATAAAAAAGATAACCTTATTTCAAACACGTCCGTTGCAGTTGGGAGGGGCTGAATCAAATGCAATATTCTAGCATAATACAGACCAGATACATACTATGTGTACGTATTGCCTGTTGCAATTAAATTTTAAATGAAATCAATCTTAACATAAACGATGAAAGTAGTATTGCTTGCAGGTGGTTTGGGATCTCGGCTTTCAGAAGAAACTTCTTTAAGACCAAAACCCATGGTTGAAATAGGAGGGAAACCAATTTTGTGGCATATCATGAAAATTTATTCTCATTATGGCTACAATGAATTTGTGATTTGCTTGGGATATAAAGGATATGTAATCAAAGAGTATTTTGCGAATTATTTTTTACATCAATCCGATGTAACGATAGACATTGCAGAAAATAAATTGGAAGTACACAATTCGCACGCTGAGCCTTGGAAAATCACTTTAGTGGATACTGGTATAGATTCCATGACAGGTGGTCGAATCAAACGTGCAGCGAAATATTTAAATAACGAACCATTCTTACTTACTTATGGGGATGGTGTTGGTAATGTAGATATAAAAGCGCTCGTAGATTTTCATAAGAAAAATAAAAAATTAGTAACCGTTACAGCTGTTCAACCCTTAGGTAGATTTGGTGCTTTAAGTATTGATGATACCGATTCTGTTTCCTCTTTTTATGAAAAACCGCAAGGGGATGGTGCATGGATCAATGGCGGTTTCTTTGTGTGCGAACCAGAAGCAATCAATTATATTAAAGAAGATGCTACGATTTGGGAACGCGCACCCATGGAAGCCATAGCAGCCGAAGGACAAATGGCAGCCTTTCGTCACGAAGGTTTTTGGAAACCAATGGATACCTTACGCGATAAAAATGAATTGGAAGAAGATTGGAATTCAGGACAAGCACAATGGAAGCTATGGAATTGAAAAATAGCTTAGAACAAACCTATAGAGGAAAAAAAGTATTTATTACGGGACATACCGGATTTAAAGGATCTTGGATGGTTCGTGTGTTGCAATTATTAGGAGCTCAAGTGAAAGGCTATGCACTTGCACCTGTCTATCACAACGGATTATTCGATTTGTTGGACTATCCATCAACGATGCATTCTGTGATTGGCGATATTTCTGACAAAAAATATTTAATACAAGAAATAACTTCTTTTCAACCCGACTTCATCTTTCACTTAGCTGCACAGCCATTAGTGCGCGAATCCTATAACACACCTGCCGAAACCTTTCATGTAAATGCAATAGGAACGGCACATGTATTGGATGCCGTACGTTTGTTGGAGAAGAAATGCACTTTGGTGTGTATTACAACAGATAAAGTATATGAAAATAAAGAATGGATACATCCTTATCGTGAAACCGATGAACTAGGAGGATACGATCCCTACAGCGCCAGTAAAGCAGCAGCTGAAATTGTCATACAATCCTACCGCAGATCTTTTTTTAATCCAAGGAATTACGCGAGCCATCAAAAATCTATTTCGGTAGCACGTGCAGGCAATGTAATTGGTGGGGGAGATTGGTCTGCCGACCGATTAATACCAGACATCATAAAAGCACTCTTTCAACAGCAGACAGTAATTATTCGCAACCCTGCTTCTGTAAGACCATGGCAACATGTATTAGAACCCATCATTGGGTATTTACAATTAGCACAGAAACAACACGAAGATCCTATAAAATTCGCTGGTGCATATAATTTTGGTCCACATACAGAAGATACCCTAGCGGTGGAACAATTGGTACAGTTGGTATTGAATACATGGGGTAGTGGACAATATGAAGTGCAGATCAATCCAAATGCCCCGCACGAAGCAGGATTGCTGCGTTTAGATATAACCAAATCGCAACTCGAGTTAACTTGGAAACCACGTTGGAATGCAGAAACAGCTATTTCAAAAACAGTGGAATGGTATCAGGAGCACAAAGCAGACATACGTGCGGTGACCGATGCACAAATCATTGCGTATTTTTCTTAAGGTATTTTAACAGATGCAAACGATTTCAATCATAGGCGCAAATTCATTTCTTGCAACCCGCATTCGCAAGCAGTTGCTTGTCGATACGTCTATTAATCTGCAACTATATGGTTCCAATATCGAATTGCTTTCTGAAAGAGAACGTGCATTTGATTTTCGATTGCCAGCACAGCAATTGAATTATGAAAGTTTACTGAATAGTGATACCATCCTATATTGTGCAGGGGCAGGCATTCAATCTTCAAAAACTTACACATCCGCTTTAATATATGAAGTGAATGTATTTGAACCCATTCGCTTGTTGCTGTACTTAGAAGAAGTGGGCTTTAAGGGAAACGTGATTACCTTTGGAACGTATTTTGAAATTGGAAACAATACAGACGTAAGGGCTTTTCAAGAGAAGGAAGTCATGTGTTCAACACATACACTAGCAAATGAATATGCCCTTTCTAAAAGAATGTTAAGTCAGTTTATTGATTCAGCATCTTTGGGATACAAGCACTATCATCTAATATTAGCCTCTATCTATGGCCATGGCGAAAATGAACATAGATTGATTCCTTATCTTGTAAAACAATTGCAAGAACATAAACCTGTACACGTTTCTTCTGGAGAGCAGATACGGCAGTACATTCATGTAAGCGATGTAATTGATTTGTTAATTGAAATCTTTCAAGGATATTTAAAAGCGGGAATCTATAATGTAGCACCGACAGATTCCATCTCTGTGCGTACCCTAGTAGAAACGGTTGTTGCACACATTCAACCGAAGGCCAATATTACATTTGGCGACGTTTCGAAAACAGATCAAAGCATGGCTGTGCTAAGTCTAGCAACAGATAAAATAAGAGCACATACTTCTTGGCGGCCACAAATAACCTTAAGCCAAGGTATAAACGAATACGTAATTCAATAACGATGTCATTTAAGAACTTTAATTCGGATTTAGAGTCCCAACTTAGAACGATTGCGACAAACAATACTAAAAAAGTACTGATTGCAGGCCATGATTATTTACCCGTAACAGGTAAAGTATTGGAAGCAGATGATTTATTGTATGCTGTAGATGCTAGCTTAGATGGCTGGTTAACGACAGGCCGATTTGGAGAGACATTCGAAAAAGAATTGGCTAAGTGGACAGGAACACGTTGGGCCTATCTGGTTAATTCGGGGTCATCCGCCAATCTCGTCGCTTTTTATGCATTGACCTCTCCCAAATTAGGCGACCGTCAGGTGAAACCCGGAGACGAAGTGATTACTGTAGCTGCAGGCTTTCCGACTACCATCAATCCACTTATACAATACGGTTGCATTCCTGTATTTATTGATATTGATATTCCCAATTACAACATCATTGCAGATCGCATCGAATCTGCAATAACGCCTAAAACCAAAGCCATCATGATGGCGCATACCTTAGGGAATCCCTTTGATTTAAGCGTGGTAACGGCATTGGCAAAGAAATACAATCTCTGGTTGATCGAAGACGATTGCGATGCCTTAGGAGCAGAATACAAGGGGCAGAAAACAGGCACTTTTGGAGATCTTGCAACACTTTCTTTTTATCCAGCCCATCACATTACCATGGGAGAGGGAGGCGCAGTGCTTGTCAATAATCCTGCACTTAAAAAGATTGTAGAAAGCTTCCGCGATTGGGGACGTGATTGCTGGTGTGCACCCGGTAAGGACGATACCTGTGGCAAACGCTTTTCCCAGCAATTAGGTGACTTACCAGAAGGCTACGATCACAAGTATACCTATTCCCATATTGGCTTTAACCTAAAAGCAACGGATATGCAAGCGGCAATCGGTATCAGCCAATTGAAAAAAGCAGATCACTTTATTGCACGCCGCAGAGAAAATTATGCGACCTTGTATAAATTGCTTCAACCACTCGAAGAACATTTTATTTTACCCGAGCCTACAAAAGATTCCAAGCCTAGCTGGTTTGGTTTTTTACTCACCATCAGAGAGGGTAGTAAAATAGATCGTACGGCATTAACAAAACACTTAGAAGAAAAGAAAATAGGCACACGTCTCTTATTTGCTGGGAACCTTACCAAACAGCCTGCGTATGCGCAGGTAGAACACCGCATTGTTGGTGACCTTAAAAATACAGATACCGTAATGAATCGTTCGTTCTGGTTGGGCGTGTGGCCCGGATTGGAAGAAGCACATTATGCATACATCGTACAGGTAATGAAAGATTTTATAAAATAATACTATGTCAAGAGTTCGATCGGCTGTGATGGGAGTACTTTCTTCACAGTTTTTTATGATCATTAACATTTTTCTGGCATTATGGACAACCCCATTATACCTTGATATTCTTGGCAAAGAAGGATATGGATTATATACGGTAATCATTCAGCTTATTGCCTATGTCTATATCATGGATTTGGGTTTGAGTGCAGGCATTACAAGAGAGCTGGCAGGTTTTAAAGACATTGAAAAAGAAGAAAATAGAATTGCAATCAATCACGTGGTTTCTACTTCGTTTTTTGTATATGTGCTTATAGGTATTTTATCCTTTGCAGTGGTTCTACTCGCAATGCCTTATGTACCGATGGTATTTGATATACCCACAGAGTTTAATGGGGTATTGAATGATATATTGATTTCGTATGGAGTTTTTATGCTGATCAATTTTCCTTTGAAAGCAATCGCAGGTATTTTCTATGCGCATCAACGACAGGTACTATCGAATACCTTGGGTTTTATTTCTAATTTAATTTCCATTGTACTTCCGTTAATACTACTAATAACATGGAAAGAAATTGGACTTTGGGCATTTGTAATCGCGAATGGCTTGAACATTTTTATTAGCGTTGCCATCAATGTTTATTTTATTCTGAAGCATTACCCTTTTCTTAAAATACGGTTTCAATTTTTCAAGTCACGTGTTTTTAAAGAGATGTTTCGTTTTGGTATGTATACCTTTTTAATACAGTTAGCGGTGCAAGTTGTATTTCAAACCGATCGTATTTTAGTTGGCTCCCTCGTTTCGCTTAGTGCTGTAAGCATCTATGCCATTACATTGCGTTTGCCAGAGTTGTGCCTTCAAACAGTATTTCGTGTTACAAACAGTTCTTTCCCTGCACTGGTAGAACGCTTTAAAAATAACGCAACACAGGATATGGCGCTTATTCACAACAAACTGATGTTGTTGCAAATGACCATCATTGTATGTGCCGTTATTTTAATAGGCGTATTGGATAAACCGTTTATTGAACTTTGGATTGGAGCTAATTTTTTTAGTGGATGGGGCGTATTAGGCATATACATCGTATTAATGGTATTGTTAACTATGAGCAATGTAAGTGCGGTATGTTTAAATTCTTCGGGAGATATCAAAAGTTTAAGTGTTTGGGCAATCCTAGAAGCAATACTGAATTTGGGACTGTCTCTATATTTGGGCAGAAAATACGGTATCATTGGCATCATTGCCGCAACCTTATTCGCTAGCGCAATCACTACTTCTTGGTTTATTCCCTACAAGACCATGAAGACATTTAATATACCTACTTGGGATTATTTGAAACCTGTTTTAATTCCTATTGCATATTTTACGCCCTTTGCCGGAGTCTGTTATATAGGGGCTAAATATTATTTTGAATATGTAGGAGGCAACTGGCTTAGCATAATTATTTTTGGACTAATTATAGGTATGGTACTGATGTTCTTTGCTTGGTTTGTTGTATTGCGAAAAGAGTTTCTCCTATACATACCAGAAAAAATTAGACGTAAATACAAATTTATATAATATGCAAAATCAACCCTTGGTTTCGATTCTGATACCTGTATATAATATGGAATCTTTTATTGAAGAAGCGGTAGATTCTGCATTGAATCAAGGGTATGGAAATTGTGAAATCATTATAGTAGACAATCATTCAACGGATAATACATGGAAGGTATTGTCGAAATACCAATCGCATCCCAATATTGTTGTTTATAAAAATGCTAGTAATATAGGAATGGTGCGCAATTGGAATGCCTGTTTGTCTTATGCAAAAGGGGAGTATATAAAATTTTTAAATGCAGATGATGTATTGGACGCAGATGCGATTTCTAAATACGTTCACATCCTGCAAGAATTTCCGACTGTATCCTTGGTAACAGCATCCTATACAACATTTGGAACGGAGCATAAAACCTATGTACCTCCTGTTGCATTTGGCTTACTAAAGGGTAAAGAAGCACTTGTGAAATCTATTGAATCGCATAATTGGATTGGCTCGCCTACACAGGTTATGTTTAAAAGGAGTGATTTAAGTATAGGACATTTCAATATAGCTTCTAATTTTTGGCCAGATTGGGAATTGTGGCTCAAGCTCTTGTTGATTGGTGACTTATATATTATCGAGGAAAGTTTAACAAAATATCGAATACACGCCAATCAAATCTCTGGAGATTTTAATCATGGAAAATCAAGAATTCAAACGCTGATTTTTTTGAAATGTTTGACACGTGCAGAACCATTCAGTTTTTGTTTGCCCATTTTATTGGATACGATAAAAAGAAAGCAATATTGGGTATACGAATATGGCATGAGTCAATTAAGAAGAGGAAATATACGAGCATCTCGTGTATTAATTAAGGCAAGTGGTAGCTCTTATATATCGTTATTCTTATTTAAGTATCTATATGAGAAGATTCAAGGGAATGTGTTCAATAAGAAGTGAAGGGTAACCTCATTATCTAGTGCTTAGCCGTGTTCGGTGTATGCCTTAGACTAAATGGTTGGTAGTTTGCGCAGCTCGTTTGTAAAAAGAAAGATATTTGTGAGCCTAAACGTACCAAATCATGGCATATTTCTGTATGGAAATATATCTTATCTTTACCCTATTAAAATACATAGCTGAAAAAAATAAACGCAATACAAATTTATATCCTATGCAATACCAACCCTTGGTTTCCATTCTAATACCCGTATACAATATGGAATCTTTTATTGAAGAGGCGTTAGATTCTGCATTGAATCAAAGGTATAAAAATTGTGAAATTATTTTAGTAGATAATCATTCAACGGATAATACCTTGAAGGTGTTGGAAAAATACCAGTCGCATCCCAATCTTGTTATATATAAAAATACTACAAATATTGGCATGCTACGCAATTGGAATACGTGTTTGTCCTATGCAAAGGGGGAGTATATAAAATTTTTAAATGCAGATGATGTATTACATGCAGACGTGATTTCTAAATACGTTGACATAATGCAAAAAAATCCAGGGCTATCGCTTATAACATCTTCTTATACTACATTTGGATCAGAAGAAAAAACTTACACACCTCCAGTTACGTTTGGATTAATAAAGGGAACGGAAGCAATCTTAAAATCTATTGCATCCTTTAATTGGATTGGCTCGCCCACACAGGTTATGTTTAAGAGGAGCGATTTAACTGTTGGTAATTTCAATATAGCTTCAAACCTTTGGGCCGATTGGGAATTGTGGTTCAAACTTTTGTTAATTGGTGATATATATGTTATCGAGGAAAGTTTAACTAAGTTTAGAGTACATTCGGGGCAAACCAGTCGAGATTTTGATGATGGAAAAACGGAAGTACAAACACTGAATTTTATTAAAAGTTTAACCCATTATGAACCGTTTCATTTTTGTTTGCCCTTTTTATTGGATACGATTAAAAGGAAACAATATGAGTTATACGAATTCGGCATGAGTCAATTCAGAAGACGAAATGGAAAGGTTGCCCGTTTATTAATCAAAGAGAGCGGTAGTAAATACGTATCCTTCTTTTTAGTGAAGTATATATACATGAAGATTAAAAAATTTGTATGAACTATCTACTCAGAAAAATAGTAAGTAAACTATATGGTTTTTTTATTCGAATAGAGAAACAACTTCTTCTAAATCACTATAAAATAGTGAATAAGAATGTTGTAATCGATCGTACGTTTCAATTTGAACGGTATTTTGATTTACGGGTTCAAAATGAACATGCCTCATTTGTTATAGGTAAAGATGTCATCATTAAAAATTACTGTTCTTTCGTGGTATCAAAAAACGGAAAGCTCATTGTTTCAGATGGTGTGTTTATGAATAAGTTTTGCTCGATCAATTGTATGGGGGAAGTGTATATAGGTTCAAATACCTTATTGGGCGAAGGCGTGCGTATATATGATCACAATCACAAGTATGAATCAAAAGATGAATTAATAAAAGATCAAGGATATTCTATTGGTTCAGTTCGGATCGGTAATAATTGCTGGATCGGAAGTAATACCATAATTTTAAATAATGTAGAGATTGGTGACAATGTTGTTATCGGTGCAAATAATTTGATTTACAAATCCATACCTGCAAATCAGATTGTAACTGCGAAGCATGAATTTCTGCAAAAAGAATATTGATTTTATATATAAGTAGGAATACTAGCTTGTAGCGTTTGTATTTTGAAATACGCAATAAAAAACGACAGGAACGCATGATCTATATTTTAGGTGCTGGTATAGCTGGTATTTCAGCAGGGTATCATTTAAATAAAAGAAATATCCCAAATGTAGTTCTTGAAAAACGAGCAACATGGGGAGGCTTGTTGGATCATTTTAAAATTGGCGCATTTACGTTTGATCATTGTGTACATCTCTCTTTTACAAAAGACGCATATGTTCAGAATCTTTTTGCTGAATCAACAGCGTATCATGTTCACAAACCAGAATCCTCAAACTTTTACAAAGGGCATTGGCTTAGACATCCCGCTCAGAATAATTTATTCCCACTGAGTTCTGAAGAAAAAATAAAAATAATAAGCGATTTTGTAACGAACGAACATGCTGCAGAAACGACTGAAATAAAAAACTACGAAGATTGGTTGTTTGCACAATACGGAACGTATTTCACAGAGCATTTCCCTAAAGCGTATACAAGAAAATATTGGACGCTTGAAGCAAGGGATCTATCTACGGATTGGGTAGGCAGTAGAATGTATAAACCAAGTATTGAGGAAGTATTAAGAGGCGCATTTACAGAACAAACGGCACATGTATATTATGCATCCGAAATGCGTTATCCGATTGAAGGGGGCTATAAGTCCTTTCTCAAAAAAATGGCTGAAGAAACAAGCATTCAAACTTCATCGGAAGTCTGTTCCATACATACCGAATCAAAGAAATTAACATTCTCCGGAAGCGAAGAAGTATCCTACGATAAAATTATTTCAACACTTCCATTGCCGGTTTTAATTCCCATGTTATCGAATGTGCCAGATGAAGTAAAGGCTGCTGTTGAACTACTCAGTTGGACATCTGTCGACCTTGTGTCCATTGGTTTTAGCAAGCCGGATATTCCTAAGTACCTCTGGTTTTATATGTACGACGAAGACATTCTTCCTGCAAGAGCGTATGCACCGAGTTTAAAAGCAATCGACAATGTTCCAGAAGGATGTAGCTCCTTGCAATTTGAAATATATTCTTCTAAACATAAGTCGTTGAATCTTCATCCGGAAGAATTGATAGCGCATGTTATTTTAAAGCTTGTAGAAATGAATATCTGTACCAGAGCAGATATAATGCTTACAGATCATCGGAAGGTTGAATATGGAAATGTTATTTTTGATCACCATCATAAGACTGCCACACAAACCGTACATAATTATCTTGATTCCAAAGGCATTCTCTATGCAGGACGGTTTGGTGAATGGGGGTACCTATGGAGCGATCAAAGTTTGTTGAGTGGTAAAAAAGCTGCGGATTGTATTTTCGTTGCTACCTAAGTACATGATTTTTGCCCTGCTTGTGCCTTTTCGAACAAGCACGTGTTACAGAATACTAAAATAGGAATTGCTGTATCCGAATTTAAATTTAAAACGATGAATAGAATAAAATTGGTTTTTACCTGTGATAATAAATTCTATCCAGGATTAGCAGGCACAATTACTTCATTGCTTCTGTGTAGTTCTTCTATGGAAATAGATATGTATGTGATTGATGGAGGAATATCAGAAAAAAATAAACAGGATTTAGAAAGAACGATAACGTTCATCTCGAAAGAGGTAACGATTGCCTTTATTAAACCAAATCTTACGAGTCTATCAAGCTTTCCTGCTTTTTTTGGTAGCATGATGACCTATGTAAGACTCTTGATTCCATCACTCATACAAGAGAAAAAAGTTATTTATATTGATACAGATATTCTGTTTACAAAAGATATAGTGGAATTGTGGGCTGTACCACTCAATGGCAAAACTGCAGCAGCCATAGTAGATCCCAGCGTTGCTCAAATGCATATGGATTGTTCTATTTGTGCCGAATTAGGAATTGAACCTACAGCCCCGTACTTTAATGCAGGTCTTTTGGTATTGGATTTAGAATCCGAACAAAAAAAGGACGTGATGAAAAGAGCCCTCTCGTATTTGACGGAACATCCCGAACAATGTACCTATCACGATCAAAGCGCATTAAATGCAATGCTGTATAATGACGTTGTTTTTATCGATCCATCTTGGAATACACTGTCTCGAAAAATATCGTATACTGCTACTACAGATTATGTTAAATTATTAGGAGACATCAATTACCATTTTGTCTCTCCATATAAACCTTGGTTGTATTATAGCGAATCTTTACCCGATAGAATATTTAGGTGTTTATTGGATACCATTGGCTGTACGTATCAAAATGGTGCTTTTGCAAAAACAAAAGTACAATTCATTCGTAGAAAATATTTTTCTCGAATTGCACCCATTTTTTATACCCTTAAAGCGCGTGTTCTATTTACCATAAGTGGGCGCAATCCAGACACGGATTTAGAAATAGCCAATTATTGGAAGGAATTGAATGGTGAAAGAGAAAAATTAAAATCTTTAGAAACTCAAATGGATGCAGTCTATGAAAGTTGGAATCGCAAGTTGCTTCAAGTAATGAATAGGAAGGAGAGTTAAATAGTGGTCAGTGAAAAAAAGTACTAAGTACTAAGTACGGAGTACAAAGTATTGGAATAAGTGATCAGTGCCCACTCGCGCCAGACTTCAGTCTGGTGTGTATCATTTTGCAGTCTTTGACTGCATTTACCCCCACTAGGGGCGCTGCCCCTAGCTTTGATGTCTGAACTATGATTCGTGTGATTATACGGATTGAAAAATGATTAAAAAAGTATAACATCTGAAGCTATCGGTGGTCAGTGAACAGTGGTCAGTGAAAAAAAGTACTAAGTACTAAGTACGGAGTACAAAGTATTGGAATAAGTGATCAGTGCCCACTCGCGCCAGACTTCAGTCTGGTGTGTATCATTTTGCAGTCTTTGACTGCATTTACCCTCACTAGGGGCGCTGCCCCTAGCTTTGATGTGTCAGGCTTTCAGCCTGAGTAATCCGCCAACTTTAGCAATTCTTTTTTTTCTGACAACTGACCACTTTCGTTTCATTCATAACTCATAATTTATCATTCATAATTCCGTACTCCGTACTCTCTCATTCATAACTCATAATTATGTCTCCCCTCGTCTAGCACCTAGAAACTAAAAACTAGTAGCTGTCAACTATTTTTGAACAATCTTTTCTATATCCTGCGCGGCCATCCCCGTGATTTTGCACACCATCTCCATCGATAAGCCATTCACAAACATTTGATTTATCATAAATATTTTTTCAGACTTTTCTTTCTCCACCGCTTTCACCACCGCTTTCTCCACAGCTACCTCCACGGCATAGTCGATGGTATTTTCGTAATCTCTTTTGGCTTTTAGGTTTCTGTCGTACATGGCGCGTTCTTTAGGTTTAAGATTCATTACTTCAGCAAGTTTGAAGATGCGTTTAAATACCCGTTTGTTTAAATACGTAGGCATTTGGTTTAAGCGGTGCAGATGTTTCAATACATAACACCAACGTTCCAAATCGTTCTCAAGTTCATGAACTTGCTTATCGAATTTACTCAATTCTAAAAATAGATACCCTAATTTAGGGTAAAAAGTTTCATTTGTATTCAGATTTACAAGTTGGACGGTCGTTAAATAATGATCACCAGTTGGTGTATTTAATTCAAAGTCTAGTATTCCGATTAAGAATACCCCCTTGATTTTGTAGTCCCATTTTTGTCCGGCAGCAGGTGCTTGCTCGTTTACAATTCGCGATGTATAATACACACACCGATCCATGAAATTGGTTTGTAACTTTCGCTGCATTTCAATAATAAACTGCTCTCCGTCATCGCCGGTGCACAGTAGGTCAAAATAAACATCTCTATCCTCAAGCGCTTCTCCATTCTTTTCAATATTGTTGAACGTAAGATTTGAGATAGTCTTTTTACCCTGAAATAAATTATTTAAAAAATCAATCAGAATGTCCTTATTCAATTCCTTACCAAATAAATATTTGAATCCGAAATCGGTTAATGGATCAATATATATACCAGGATTATTATATAATGGCATTTTGGGCTCCGAAAAGGAACTCGTCTCAATAGTAGTGTGGTACATAAAAGTATAGCTGTTTGAAATATAAATATAGGGAAAAAAGTGGTCAGTGAAAAAAAGTACTAAGTACAGAGTACAGAGTACAGAGTACAACGCACCCTCTCCCGCCAGACTTCAGTCTGGTGTGTATCATTTTGCAGTCTTTGACTGCATTTACCCCCACTAGGGGCGCTGCCCCTAGCTTTGATGTATCAGGCTTTCAGCCTGAGGAATCCGCCACTTTTAGCAATTCTCTTTTTTTTCTGACAACTGACCACTGTTCACTAACCACTATTTTTCACTAGCCACTATTTTTTACCCTCTAAACTTCTACATTCATAACTCCGTACTCCGTACTCTATACTCCGTACTCCGTACTCTATACTCCGTACTCCG
>NZ_CALMGQ010000125.1 GCF_937863595.1 uncultured Cytophaga sp. | reverse complement strand
TTGTTCCAGTTTATGCCACCAAACTGGTCCAACTATTCAATCGGTTAGGAACAAAGTTTGAAACAGAAGTATCTAAAATAAGCAAATAATTTAATGTATCTGTTTTAGATATCAAGCCCTTTACCACAGGTATCACTACTCTATTATAATCCTCTTCTGTAACTTCATTAATTGCTCTAAACCCGACCATATTGGCAGGTAAGTTTTCAATTTGAATAATCATAGTTATAGTATTTAGTTTATATTATAATCTACAAATCAATTTATATACAATTTAAGTATTAGCTGTGTTTAAGAAAATACAGCTTCTTAAAAAATACAAATTAATCTGATTTTATAATATATATCATCTTTTTTAATAAATGAAAAAATATGGCAATCTTATAATAAACAATGTAAAAATTACAAAAACGATACGAAAATAACACCTTTAACCTATAATAGTATGAGGGTGTTTTTATCTTGAATTAATATTTTAAGGAAATAAACACATATTTTCCCCACTGGATTAAATATTATTTCACACAATTATTATTTCACACAATTCCAACAAATTAAATCTATCAAAAGAAAAAATCATATAGATTTACCTTCCTTACTAGAAATTATCATTTCAAGATAAAATCGAAACAAAAAATGTATCTTAACGTATTTATTATCAAGAGAAAATAAACATTAAGGAATAATAAATTAGCTATAATTATTTTTACAATTTTACAAATAGATTTTAAAACAAACAGATTTTTTATAAAATTTTATTCATGGATATCATCCTAACAGAGAACAAAAAGGCTTACATCTATTCAGGCTATTTTTTAATAGCAACAGGATTATTGATCTGGTTTAATAGTGTACTATCTAATCAATCTACTAGTATATTTTTAGGTGCATCTTTCACTGTATTGTCAAGTATTTGTTTATTATTTATCTATAAAAATCAATTATATATTTCAAAGATGCTTTGGGGTATACTAACTCCTATACTTATAATTGCAGCTCCAGTTTATTCAGTGGTAGAAAAAAGCAGCACACTCTTAACGTATGGTTATGCGCTCATTGGTGCTTCTTTGTTTGTTATTAACTCATTCAACCTACCGAATGAGAAAAAATCTATGTGGTTATGCATTATAGTATTCTTTACCAGCATACTTTTTTATGATAAAATAATCATTATGAATAGTGTACCTACACTTAACTATTCCATCATATTAGACAACTACCTTCATTTTAAAATATTTCAACTATTTCACTTTATATCGTTAGTGTATCTTATGTTACTTATTAAAAATAACAAAGTAGACATTGAAACCAAGTTGATTAATCAAGTTCAACAATTAAAAACATTCACACAAAACATTCTTACCTTGTCAAAAAACAAAAATGTATATAGTGAAATCATTTCAGAAGCATTTAAAGAAATAACAACATTTGTAATTGAAAATATTGATGCATCGAGAATAAGCATATGGGAATACAATGAAACTATTAAAGGTATCGAATGCATTGTATGTTATGATAGCACAAAGAAAGCATATACAAAAGAAGGAAATTTATTAGCAGAAAAATACCCAACCTATTTTAAGCATCTTTTAAAGAAAGAGCTACTCCTGTCTTACGAAGCTGAAACAAATGAAATCACCAAAGAATTTGCAAGCGATTATTTAATTCCAAATAACATCAAAGCAATGATGGATATTCCATTTTTCATTGACGGTCAATTTAAAGGAATACTATGCTTTGAAGACCAAACAGGTACTGTTAAATGGAATGAGATTGATATCCTTTTTGCACAAACGATTGCTATGTATACAAGCATCGTGTATTATTGCATCTACCGAAAAAAACAAACTTATTCCTTAGAAGATTTAACCACTCAGTTACAAAATCAAAATACATTACTGAGAACAATTAATGAAAAAATTGTTAGTGAAAATAATACACTTTTAACTGATCTAGATTGGAAGAATAAAAATATTGCTGAAATAAAATCCTTCATAGATAATTTGTCCTTTAAAAACTCGCATGATTTAAGAGGCCCGCTTAGCCGTATATTAGGACTATTACAATTATACTACACGGATACTACGACAAGTAATAAAGAACTTTATATTGAGTATATTTCAAAATCTGCGAAAGAAATGGATCAAATAATTAGAGGTATTACGGCAGAAATAAATAGTAGAAATGGGTAAGTTTTTCACTATCCTAGATCGAATGTAAATTACTTTTAACGTATATGGCAAATATACTATTCAAGGTTTCGTTGCAAAGGCTGTTACAACCACTAAATAAAAAAACCTAACTAATTATTAATAAATTAGTTAGGCTTTAATTAGTGGAGTCGGAGAGATTCGAACTCTCGTCCAGAGAAGGCCACTATCGAATCTTCTACATGCTTAGTCGAATGTTCATTTTCGAGTTGTAGCAGGTCACCGACACCCAACTATAACCTTAGTTACTTTAGTTCGCACATCACCCGTAACGTATGATACACTAGTCTTGCAGTTCGACATCTCAGTTCACAGCCCGCAAAACAAAAGCCGTGTGAGATGTGGCCGGGTGCTATTCTAAATAGCTCCACTCAACGCTTTATATTACAAACTGAGTTCGTAATTAAGCAGCCATGGCGTAAGAATCTTCGCCAATTATGTTTTAGAACTATCTTTTAAGGCTCTCATCCCATGAGCCTGCATGCTTACACTCGTAATCACTCAACCTGTCAATTCCTGTCGACCCCAAACATCTTTTGTGGGCTACAAATGTACGATTTTTTAGTAGAAGTTTTAAATTAGTTTAACGTGTAACGTATAATCGTTTCATAATTTAACACCCAATGAATAAATTAAATACCTATTACGTTTAGAACCTCTCCGACCCGCCAAATATAAACCACATATTAATACCATCCCAAAAATAACAATAACTAACTAATAATCAAATATATAAATATTAAAATATAAATTAAAGTACTGTAAAATATTCTAATTACCTTTAATAGAATTATATTTATACTATAATTCGATAGTACTTTTCTTTTGAAATTAATATGAAAAACATCCTCTACACCATATCTTTTTTTTTACTAATTACTTTTCAATTATTTTCTCAAACAATTACTCAAACAGGTTCTTTAAGTGTGCCAAGATGGTTTCATGAATCACAACTACTGTACAACGGAAAAGTATTGGTTTTTGGTGGCGATGACTGTCGTTTAACTCCAGGCGTAACTGTACATTCTTCGGCTCAGCTGTATGATGTAAATACTGGCATCTTTACAAATACAGGCTCCATGAACGTTTCTAGAACACGTTTTGCTTCCGTAGTATTGCCTAATGGAAATATAATGGCTATCGGTGGTGGACAATCTGCTGCAGTAGATCCAATAACGGCAACCTGTGAAATATACAATGTACAAACGGGCACCTGGTCGTACACAGGAAGTATGCATAGCGAACGCATTATGCATAATGCTGTTGTATTAAAAAACGGAAAAGTCCTTGTAGGTGGTGGCTTAGGGAGTGAAAACACCTACGAGCTTTATGACCCTTCAACTAATAAATGGACACTAACAAGTTCCCCTTCTAAAATTACTGCTGATAGAGCAAATCTTGTATTACTTGCTGACGGCAGAGTACTTTCTACGTATGAACATGATGGACAAATTTATGATCCAGCTACAGAAACTTGGACACTTCTTTCTTCAAAACTTATTGGTGAAAGAACATTTCACAGTACTGTTCTTTTAAACAATGGAAACGTACTTATTACCGGATCAACATCTACGGATGACCAAACAACTGCAGAGATTTTCAATGCCACAACACAAACATTTACGGCTGTACCACCAATGACTCATAACCGTGCAGTAAGTAAAGCAGTGTTAATGGATAACGGGAAAGTATTAACATATGGACTTGGTGATTTTTTCAATCCAATTAACACGAAAGTCATAGAAGTATACGACCCTGTAACAAATTCATGGAGTAGTAATACATATAGTTGGATCGGTACTCAAGGATATAGTATTGTAAAATTAGGAAATGGTAAATTTCTAGTATCTGGTGGTGATTTAGATTTTTCTTTGGCTTCAAACAGATGTGCAATAATTGATCAAAATCTTTCCGGCTGCAGCAGCAATCCAATATTAACAATGTCTGTTAGTGGCATAGCTACCTGCTATGGAAAAGAAAGCTCTATTTCAATGGCTACTTCAGAAATTGGCATTAATTATAGCGTACAGCTTGGCTCAAATATTCTCACAAAATTTATTGGCACAGGCAATTCTATTACAATTCCTATATCAGCAGGAAATATCCAAGCAGGCAACAATATCTTTACAGTGTATGCTCAAAAAACTGAATGCCCTTCTTTTTTAGTATCAGACACTGCAATTGTAATGGCGCCTATTAATGTTGTAACACCTGTCGTTACTTCTTCAGGGAATAGTATCTGCACCGGAGACAGTATGAAATTATCTGCACCAACGGGTTATGCTTCTTATCTGTGGTCAAACAAACCCACAAGTGAATTTATCTATGCAAAAACTGAAGGCAATTATTCTGTCGGAGTTACAACTGCAGCAGGTTGTAAAAGTTTGTATTCGAATCCCGTAGCCATTTCAATAAACCCTTTAGTTGTTCCGACAATTTCAATCACCGCATCACAGAATCCGATTATTGCAGGCAACATTGTAACATTTACTGCTTTTGCAACAACTGCAGGCTCTAATCCTATCTACAAATGGAAAGTAAATAATATAGTAGTTGGAAACAATTCAAATATATTTTCAAGTACTGCACTTAAAGATGGTGATATTATTTTAGCTACGTTAATAAGTAATGCCTTATGTACGAAGCCTGAATCGATTATATCGAATATTATTACGTTGTCTGTTAAACCTTTTGTTGATTACCCAATAGTACTTACCACATCTCCAACTTCAAATTCATTAAATATTTCCGAATCTGCACAGATTGCTGTTACATTTAGTAAGACAATGTCAGATGCAACTGCAACGGATTCTATCTTTGCAGTGTATGGATCTTATTCGGGTAAATTAAAAGGGACCTATACAAAAATTGATAGTACGATTACATTTACATCAAATCAATATTACTTGCCTGGAGAAAAAATTTCTATCATGATTGATTCATCTGCAAGTGATTTGACCGGAACAACCATGCAGAGTGGATATGTATCTGAATTTACAGCAACCACAGCAATTGCTCCAGCCACGTTTATAAAAGGTATAGAAAATCCAGAATTAAGGGGCTATAGAATACTAACTACTGACATAAACAATGATGGGCTTATAGATATGATTTCAATAAGTGGTTTAGCACTCTTTTTAAACAAAGGAAATGCTGAATTTTCATTTGTAAAAAGTTTATCTGGCAATGGAGATATCGCTGATATAAATAGTGCTGATTATAATGGTGATGGCTTTGATGATATTTGCATTTCAGAATCAAACACTAATAATAAATATGTAAGTATTTTTTACAATAATCAATTTAATGACTACACATTAAAAAGGTTTCCAGTATTTATTACTGGAGACAATGTTATCACGGGAGATTTTGATGGAGATACAGATTTAGATATTGCACTCAAAAGTAGTATCTATACTTCACCTTCAGGTATTTTAATACAATGGAATGATGGGGAAGGAAATTTCAACATTGGAGACACATTCATAAATACAATTGCTAACAGCTACAAAGCAGCGGATTTCGACAATGATGGCGACCTTGACTTTTTAACTTCAAACGGGGATATTAATTTTATACAAAACAACGGACAGGGTGAATTTACCACCATAGTAATTCCTACTATTCAAATACCTAATGAATACCCTGAAATTATTGCCATTGGCGATTTTGATGGAAATGGATTTGTTGATCCAGTCATTGCCTTTCAAAAAAAGTTTGGTGTTATGAAAAATTTAGGGGGCGGAAATTTCATGGTATTTGACTCTATTGGAAAATACATTCAAAGTGGTACACATGAATATCCAGTTGCAGATTTTGATGGAGATGGACATCTAGATCTAATGCTATACAATCAGGCTACATTTGTAGCAGGAGCATCTGACACGATAGTTATCTGGAAGAATCCAGGCAATGGCAATCTTACCCGTTACAGTGAATATATAATTCCAGCAGATCAAAATGGCAGTTCCCCATACAGTAGAAGTTTCATAGCTGCAGATTTTGACAATGATAAAGACATGGATATTGGCTTTGTCAATATGGTTACAAATACAATTTCAATGCTTCTAAATGATGGAACAAAACCTTTAATTGCTAATTTGGTTTTCGTTGAAGAATCACTATGTGTTTCTTCAACCATAAATATCATAGGAAGTTCAAGTGGTATTTTCCAAACAGACAATTTGTTTCAACTGCAGTTGTCAGATAAAAATGGAACCTTTACTACTCCAACTAATTTAGGGCTTTCACAAAAAACATTATCGAATTTAATTTCCGCACAAATACCAGCATCATTAGAAGCTGGCAATAAATACAGAATGCGAATTGTAAGTACAAATCCATACTTGGAAAGCAAAGACAATGGATATGATATAACAATCATAAAAGATTGCTTCTTACTTACTAATATCAGTCCAACAACAAACAATCAAAACATTTCAGTTACTGAAAATATCACTACAACTTTCAGTGGTGACATACCTACAACAACTAAATTCAGTATTTATGGATCTTTGAGCGGAAGTCATTCAGCGAATAAAGGTTCTTTTACAAAATCTGGAAATACAGTAAGTTTTTTGCCAAGTTCAGATTTTTTTTCTGGGGAAAAGGTCTCTGTGATAGTAGATACTTCCATTAAATCTACAAATGGAGCTCGCTTAAAGCAGCCTTTTCTTTCTAACTATACAACTAAGTCACAGAATGCTCCTGCATTATTCACACACTATGAAAGTATAGAAGGTTTAAGTAAGATGATTATTTCAATTGGTGATTTAGATAATGATCACGACATAGATGCCGTAATAACAGATGTTATTACGGACTCTGTTAGCTTTTTATTAAATTCAGGCGATGGAACTTTTGTTAAGTCTAATTCAATATATGTTTCAAATGAGGGATTATGTGAACTGGCGGACTTTGACAGAGATGGAGACCTTGATATATCTATTATAGATGGCGGTGGTAATATTCAGTTATTCCAGAATGATGGAAATGCTAATTTCACTAAAAGACAAAGTATTACTGCAGGAAGTAGTTTGATCAAAATCTGTGATATCAATGCGGATGGGTATCTAGACATTATTTCTTTATATAACGGAAGTTATGAAAAATTGGACTTCTTATTAAACGATGGAAATGGAAATCTAACCTATCAATACTCCGAATATTTACATGAACAAACATGGTCAGTTTCAATAGATGATATGGACAATGATGGAGACATTGATATTGTTTGTGGAACCACTAATCATCTATTCATTTTGTATAATTATAATAACGGAAGAACATTTTCAAAATCAATTATCGCCTCAGGAAATTGGACATTTGGCAATTTATTGTGTGATATTAACAATGATAAATTTATTGACATTCTAGGGTCTTCCGAGATTATATTCAATGATGCCAACCATACATTTAGCGCCTCCAAACCTACCAATTGGGGTTTTGAAGCATATGCATATACTTTAGCTGACTTTAACGGTGACGATAAATCTGACTTATTAATTCTAGATGGACTTGACACGAAAATATTCTTAAACAATGGTGCATCAGATTTTATACAGCAAACAATAATAATTAACACAAACAATACTTTTCCTGCAGATGTAGATAACGATGGCGATATTGATATTATAGGTATTAATCATCTCGATTTAAAAATCGGTTCTCTCATTAATGAACTTTCTATTAAAACGCTTACGGTATCAGAACAAACATTCTGTACCACCAGCAAAATTGAAATACCTTTTAACGTTCGTGGTGTACCTACTGGAACAACATTCAGCGCACAATTGAGTGACACCACAGGCGGATTCAGTACATTTCAGGTTATAGGAACAGGAAAAACTTCTCCTATTGTTTGCAGCATTCCAGCTACAACTGAATTAGGAATTAGCTATAGAATTCGGATTGTATGTGACAGCATGAATCTTATAAGTGCAGACAATGGAATCAATCTTTCCATTACAACGGACTGCCCTGCGATACAAACTGTAAGCCCCTTACCAAACAGCAATAATGTTATTGTCAGCCCTGCAATACAAGCTGTTTTTAATACAAACTTGTTGGCATCTTCAATTAACTCAAACACCGTTCGTGTTTTCGGAAATCAATCAGGCTTTAAATCAAGTCAGCAAGGCTTGTCATTATCAAGCCCTGCAACAATTCAATATGAAACACCTTCTCCCTTCTCTGCTGGAGAAAGAGTTTCAGTATCTTTAACACATGAGATCCAAAACACGAAAGGTGTTTCACTCATTTTACCTTATGTATATGAATTCAATATTCGTCCAACTGTTACATCAGGTAATTTTATTATAAAAGAAAATACGTTTACAAATAAATCTCCTGGACATTGCAACCTACTTAAATCAGGTGATTTTAATAATGATGAAAAAATAGATTTACTTATAGTTGATCAAACCGCCAATAAAATATCAATTCTTTTAAACGGACAAACAACTTCTATTCAATTATCTACTCTAACCAACACTAGTGACATCAGCATTTTCGATATAGATGCTGATGGAGACTTAGACCTTATAACCACGTCTCTATACAGCACTAAAGGTGTATCTATATATATAAATGATGGACAAGCAAATTTTACGCTATCCAATAATATAGCAGTAGTTGGTGAATCTGCAGTTAACATATGCAATGCAGATTTTAACGGTGATGGCAATATGGATTTTGTTACAACAAATTCATATTATATATCTGTAGGTATAAACAATGGGCAAGGTGTTTTCACTGAAAAATACGTATTAAAGACTGTTGATATGAATATATATCCAAGCGAAGAAAATTTATTTGTAGGCACAATAATACCAGCTGATATGGATCAGGATGGTGACTTCGATCTTTTGGCTAATGCTCGTACATCTGCTGGCTTGAATTACATAATCACATTTACAAATGACGGACAAGGTAAATTCACTACCGATAACAATAAAATAAGCCTTACTGAATGGCCCAACAATCTGAGTGTAGTGGATTTTAACAACGATGGAAAGTTGGATTTTATTTTCCAATCATCGACCAATCCAAAACTCCTTTACATTGGATTGAATACAAGTGGAACATTTCCTTTGACAATCATTCCAACAGATAATTATTTTAATGCAATAGAAACTGCAGATATCGATGGCGATAGTGATATTGATATAATCATTCCAAGTTCAAAAAACCTAATTACGTATAAAAATAATGGAACAGGCCAATTTACATTATCTGAATCAATTCCTGTTGGTGTGTACGTTCAAAATGCACAACCAATCGATATTGATTCCGATGGTGATCTAGATATTGCACTAACCACGAATTCCGATTTAATTATTTTAATTAATACAAAACCATTTATAGAAATACAGCCAATAGATAATTTAAGTATTTGTGGTGAAGTAGCATTTAATATTTCATTCATACCTTATGGAATAGTTGATGAAAATACTTATTCTGTTGAACTAAGTAATGAAACAGGCTCGTTTGCACACACACCTATTGTTATTGGAACGGGAACAAGTTCTCCAATCACTTGCACCATATCTCCAAGCATAACAGCTGGGGTTGGCTATAGAATTAGAACTGTATGTACGAGTTTAGGAATTATTGGAACAAATAATGGTTCAGATATAAATATTAGACAAGATTGTTTCTTCATTTCGACTTTAGTACCTAATGCATACAGTACCAATATTGCATCCGTGAATTCCATCGAAACAAATTTCACAACAGATGTTTCGTTACCATCCGTTAATGCACAAAATCTTCGTATATCGGGAAGTTACACTGGGGATAATTCAAATAAAGGTACGTTTTCATTACCCTCCCCTTCATCCATTTCATTCAATACTCAACGAAATTTATTTCCAAATGAAAAGGTTTCGGTGAGTATAACAACGCAAATAAAAAATACGAGTAATGCAAGTTTACTCAAACCATTTGTATATGAATTTTCTGTAAAACCTTCGCCAAGTAATGGTAAGTTTTTCTTCAAAAGTTCTTCTTATAATACAAACATATATTACAACTTAGGATATTCAAATGTAAGATTAAGCAGATCCGGAGATTTTGATAACGACGGCAATCTGGATATAGCGATTATACAGGGCGGTACTGAACAACTTTCCATTTATTTAAATACGGCTCAAAAGTTAAAAAACGAAATAGATCTTCCTTGCAATGGCGACCCAAGAAGATTAGAGGTTATAGATATAGATGCTGATGGCTATCTGGATCTTATGACCGTCAACGAATACAGTATTTCCATATTCAAGAATAATGGTGATGGAAGTTTTATGTCACAAACAACGTTTACCTTACCGAACATGCCGGCTGGCCTCGCTGTAACAGATTTTAACGGAGATGGAAACATGGATTTTGTCACCTGTGCATATCCATTAGGTATATCTATTAATACCAACACGGGCAACGAAACTTTTAATGAACAAGTCGTTACATTAACAGAAACGGACGATGTAATTGACGTGACGTCAATCGATATAGACGGCGATGGTGACATGGATATAATTGCTTATTCATCAGATCCGAACAATCTATACGCATTTGAAAACGATGGACACGGAATATTTTCATATAAAAATAAAATCTGCAAATTAGACAATGCTGTAGGTATGCAAGTTGCAGATTTGAATAATGATAATAAAATGGATTTCATAACACCTAAAGGTATAACGGGGGGGTTTAATGTTGGATTCAACAATGGCAACACATTTACTTTAAAAGAAATTAATGCTCCTTACTATCATATATATTTTGATCTTGCGGATGTTGATGGAGACGGCGATATAGATTTGATGTATTCTAGTTTAAATTCTTCAGAAGGAATTACGATTATGAAAAATGATGGAGCGGGCAATTTCACTGTTTCAGAAACACTTGTTATAAATACGGCTATTTTATTGTTTTCAGCAAACGACATTGACAACGATGGTGATCTAGATATTGTTTGCGGAAATGCCGACAATACAGGCTTACTAACATTTTATAATGGAGCAGCTCCGCTTGATACAGAACCAACAAGTATAACAAATCCATCATTAACATATATTAGGATTTATCCAAATCCAACATCCGAATATATTAATATTGATTCTCAATGTGCAATAGAAGAAGTTATACTATACAACATGCTTGGAAATGAAGTGCTAAAAGCAAAAGAAAGCAGCAAAATCAATATAAACTCCCTTGCGGCTGGAGTTTACACAATCAAAATAATTACAGATAAAGGAACTGATATTCAAAAAATCTGCATCCAATAAAACAGTATTGGGAAATACAAAATCAATCACACAAAATAACTTTCATATTCTCATAAAATATATTTGAAGAATTTGAAAGTTATTTTTTTGTTATCCATAAACAAAACGCACATTATCAAACACTTAACAACCTTCTAATCATCCCCTGTTAACAACTTTTTTACAGCATTCCTATTCTTTTAGTAAATTGCAGGATGGATAATTTTATTGTTTCAGCACGTAAATATAGACCTACAATGTTTGACAGCGTTGTGGGACAAAGCCATATTACCACTACGCTGAAAAATGCCATTAAAAACAATCACTTAGCGCAAGCATTTTTATTCTGCGGTCCTAGAGGGGTTGGTAAAACCACAAATGCACGTATTCTTGCCAAAACAATCAACTGTACCAATATTACAGCGGATACTGAAGCCTGCGACGAATGTGAATCATGTAAAAGTTTTAACAACAATGCCTCGTTCAATATTCAAGAATTAGATGCAGCATCCAACAACTCGGTAGACGATATTCGTAACTTAGTTGAACAAGTGCGCTATCCTCCGCAATACGGAAAATATAAGATCTATATTATAGATGAGGTCCATATGTTGTCTACTGCTGCGTTCAACGCATTCTTAAAGACACTTGAAGAACCACCTGCCTATGCAATTTTCATTTTAGCAACAACTGAAAAACACAAAATTATACCAACGATTTTATCGCGTTGTCAAATTTTTGATTTCAACCGTATTCAAATAAAAGATATTGCAGATCATTTAGCTACGATTGCAGTTAAAGAAAATATCAAAGCAGAAAAAGAAGCCTTACATCTTATTGCCCAGAAAGCAGACGGCGCATTGCGTGATGCACTTTCTATGTTCGATTTGATCGTCACCTTCTCTTCTGACAATACCATAACCTATAAATGTGCGATTGACAATTTGCACATTTTAGATTACGATTATTATTTCAAAATTACCGACATGCTGAATGGCCAGGATGTTGCAAATACACTATTAACGTTTGACGAAATTCTTCGTCAAGGCTTTGATGGACATAATTTTATCATTGGTTTGAGTGAACATTTGCGCAACCTGATGGTATGTAAGGACAGAGCAACAATTGCGTTATTAGAAGTTTCAGAAGAAATCAAAAAACGTTACGAGCAACAATCTTCTGCTGTAAGCATCAGTTTTTTAATGTCGTGTTTAAATGTTGGCAATCAATGCGACCTGTATTACAAAGGCAGCAAGAACCAACGCTTACATGTTGAGTTGGCTTTAATGAAAATGGCCTTTGTAAATCAAGCGATTTCTGCGACTGATTTATTGGAAGACTTAAAAAAAAAAGTAGATTAAAACGCGAATTAGCTGCGGCTGATACGCCCCTTTCAACCGCTGCAACTACCAAACCTTTAACATTAGGTGCGAAGCCTGCCAATACAACCAGTACAGTTCGAATTCCAACCTTAGGCAAAATTAAAGAAAATTTAACGCAGCCTAAAGAGGAAGTCATACAAACAAATTCAACCGAAATACTTGATACCAATTCTGGAAATCAGCAATCCTTTACCATTGCACAATTAACAACTGCTTGGAATTCATTTGCGGATACTATAAAAAGTAAAGGAATGCTAAATGAGCATATGGTACTAACAAATACAAGCATTGATTTGAAGGAAGATTTTGGGATTCATATTGTAGTTGCAAATGCAGTTCAGATGGATCAATTAGAGGGAATCAAAGTCGATTTTTTATCCTTTTTACGACGTCAGTTAAAAAACAATGCAATCCGAATACATGCAACAATTGGATATGTTGCAACTAAAGAGAAAAAGTTTTTTACAGATGACGACAAATTGAAATTTTTAATGGAAAACTATCCAGTCGTTGCTGAATTAAGAAAAAAGTTTGGCTTAGAAATAAACTATTAATTATTACAAGGATTTATAGATACTTGAATCTGGATTTGAACGTTTACTAAAAATCACCTACACTCCATCATGAAAAGATTATTCCTAATAGTTGGCTTCGCACTAGTATTAGTAGCCATTGAATGTATCACGTATTATACAATCGCTCAAAAAAAACTACCTGAATTAGCCATTCAAAATTTAATTGTAAATACCAATAGCGTTTCAGACACCATCCTATTTGGATCCACCATGTCTATTTATAATAATCCAGACAACCCAGTCACTTCGTACGACCTACATCTTTCTTCAAAAGAACATTTCACAGACCTACAGCATAAATTGGCAAAATATACACTTGTTCATGAAGCAGATTATGCTACTTATTGCGAGTCTATTGCGAAACAACATCCAGACAAACCAGAATACAGCTACGACTTAGTCAAAAACAAATCTAAACTTTATATAACTGCAATTGAAGAGGACATGTTTACGGTGACAGTAAACACAAATTGGGCATATAAAAATCAGTTTTATTACAATGAGGATCATTATTTTTGGTTTCTTTTCAATTGGATAAAAATCTAAAAACTATTTCAGCATAGACAATGAAGAATATCATTTTAATCACCGGTTTTATAGTTGGTTTTTTCTTCCAATTATCTGTTCAAGCGCAAACCGCGTTTGATACACAATCTGCAACCGATCGGAAAGGCAGACAGTATGAATATGTAAGTAACGATCCGCTTAAGGCTCGAATTTACACGCTTTCAAACGGATTGAAAGTTTACTTATCTGATTATGAAGATGCACCTCGGATACAAACGTATGTTGCCGTGCGTACGGGTAGTAGAAACGATCCCGCTGATGCGACGGGTTTAGCACATTACTTAGAACATATTTTATTTAAAGGAACATCAAAGATTGGCACATCAAATTGGTCTGCTGAGAAAACAGAATTAGATAAAATTGAAAATCTGTATGAAGTATATCGTAAGACAACAAATAATGTAGAGCGTTTAAAGTTATATCATCAGATAGATAGTATTTCTGTAGTGGCAGCAAGCTATGCCATTGCAAACGAATACGATAAAATGTTAAGTCAGATTGGCGCACAAGGAACCAATGCGTATACCTTTGTAGAGCAGACCGTATATGTAAATGATATTCCTTCAAATCAGATCCAGAAATGGGCAGAGATTGAAGCAGAGCGTTTCAGTATGGTTGTGCCTCGACTATTCCATACCGAATTAGAAGCTGTGTATGAAGAAAAGAATAAAGGATTAGATAACGATAGTAGAAAAGTTTTTGAAACAACATTTTCAGGGTTATTTCAAACAGATCCTTATGGAACTCAAACAACCATAGGTACGGTAGAGCATTTAAAGAACCCATCCATAACAGAAATTAAAAAATATTTCAACACCTACTACGTTGCGAACAACATGGCAATATGCATGAGTGGTGATATTGATTATGATTTAACCATAAGTATGTTGGAAACCTATTTTTCAAAACTACCGAAAAGAGATGTTCCAACAAAAACATTTGTAGCAGAAAAACCAATAACTTCTCCATTACAAGAAACCGTTTTAGGTCCCAATGCAGAAAGTGTTTCTCTCACCTACCGTTTAGATGTTTCGGTTCCAAATGATCCTACTTTTAGAAGCAAATTAAAACTCATCCAAATGCTTTTAACCAATGGTCAAGCAGGTTTGATAGACTTGAATATTAATCAAGCTCAGAAAGCACAAGGTGCCTACGCATATAACTTATCATTCAAAGATTATAGTTTATTGATGCTTGGCGGAAAACCGATTGAAGGGCAATCTTTAGAAGCTGTTCAGGAATTATTATTGAAACAGATGAATAATTTAATAACTGGAAATTTCAAAGATTGGTTAATACCTGCAGTGGTAAATGATTATAAAATGAATGAAATGGTTCAGTTTGAAAGCAACAAAGTACGTGCCGATGCATTTGTAGATGCGTTTGTTTGGAATATTAGCTGGAAGGATTATTTGAATGAAATCAACACATTGGAAACAATGACCAAACAAGACGTACAGGCTTTTTGTAGTATGTATTTTAAAAACAACTTCATTACTGTTTTCAAACGAAAAGGTGTAGATGCAAGCATTCAAAAAGTGCCCAAGCCAATTATTTCATCTGTACCAGTAAATCGCGAAAGTCAATCAGCATTTTACAAAGAAGTGTTCAAAACTCCTTCACCTATTATCCAACCTGTATTTGTAAACTTCGACAAAGAAATAACACTATCTAAGATCAAAAATCTGCCTATTTTATATAAGCAAAATAAAGAAAATAGTTTATTTATACAGCAGCATAAGTGGGATTTAGGAAAAATGCCTTCGCCTAGATATTCATTCATGTTGACCTATCTTAATTATCTTGGAACAGATAAATATACTGCAGAACAATTACAAGAAGAGTTTTACAAATTAGGATGTAGTTATTCGTTCAAAATTGCTGGCAATGAATTAATCATTTCTTTATCGGGTTTACAGGAAAATTATGTATCCGCATTAAGCTTATTTGAAACATTTGTAAAGAATATTAAAGCAAACGATGAAGCCTTAGAACAGATAAAATCCACGGCTTTAAAAACACGAGTAGATAATAAAACAAATAAGGATATCATTTTACGCTCTGCTATGGCAAGCTACGCGAAATATGAGGGTGTAAATCCATTTACAAACATAATCCCTGCAGAGCAATTAAAATCAATTACTTCATCCGATTTAATTCAAGAATTCAGGTCCTTATATGCATCCGCTCATGAGCTCGTATATTACGGGCCCGCTGCTTTAACAATCATAAATAAACAGATCGGAAAATTTCACACATCAAAAGGCCTTCCAATGATGCGCATTCAAACGACCTATACATTTAAACAGCCCACCAAAAACACTGTTTATTGGTGTGATTACGATATGGTTCAAGCTGAAGTATTGATATTGGCACAATCCATTTTGTTTGATGAAAAATTAATTCCTACAGCACAATTATACAACGAGTATTTTGGCGGCGGCATGGGCAGTCTTGTATTTCAAGAGATGCGTGAATCAAGAGCGTTAGCCTATTCTGTCAAGTCTACATTTGACACTCCCTACTACCCTTCTGATCCTTATTATTCAACTTCCTATATTGGCACGCAAGCAGACAAACTTAAAGATGCATTAAATGGAATGATTGAATTGATTGATTCGATGCCTAAGTCCGATTTATTATTTAGCAATTCAAAAACATCAATTTTGGAAACCATAGCAACGCAACGAGTGACAAAGATTGCAGTTCTAAACGAATACGAACGTAACAAACGCATGGGCTATACTAAAGATATACGGAAAGTTATTTATGACTCTGTTTCTACTATGCGTTTTGAGGAGATTGAAGGGTTAGAAGAAAATTACATAACCAACAAACCAAGAACGATACTAATTATTGGTTCAAAAGACAAAATCGATTTCAATACGCTGTCTCAATATGGAGAAGTAAAAGAATTGAAGTTGGAGGAGATATTTGGATATTAAAATCGACGCATAAATTCCAAATAAAAAACTAAAAAGATCCCTTGTAAGATTATTGCAAGAGATCTTTTTAGTTATTAACCATCAAGCTGAATCTTATGATTTCACTCCGTTTGATTTTTTTGAGATTTGGAATTTGACACTTTCATTCTATACCTTCTTGCTCAGATACTTTTTGAATATCATTTTCCAACCAGACTAAAAATAATTTATAAGCGATAGAGAAAATAACAGCACCTAAAAACATTCCAATAAAACCTCCTGCAACAAACCCTCCAAGTACCCCAATGAATATAATTGGCATCGGCACAGGAGCTCCCTTGCCTAATAGAATAGGTTTTAGCAAATGTTCTAATAAATACACTAACGTAAGCCACACAGCCAATAAGGTTGCTGTGAGTGGGTCTGAATTATAAAACATATAGATTACAATAGGAACAGCCAATGGCACTATGCCAATCTGTATAATAGACAACATCAAACATACTATTGTCCATACCCCAGCAAGTGGAACACCTGCCATAAAAAATCCAAATGCCGCTAAAACGGATTCAATAAAGGCAACACCAATAATACCTTTTGTAACATTTTGAATGGTCCGTTCAGCGATATGAGAAAACTCTTCACCATTTTTCCCTGCAACACGAATGAATAATTTATCAGCCAATGCAGCAGATTTTTTTGAATAGGCTAAAAAGAAGCCAGCAATCACAACCGATGCTAAGAAATGAATCAAACCTATACCCAAACCGCCAATAAAACTTAATGTTGCAATACCTAATGTTTCAATCTGAGATGCATGTTCTTTTAAAACAACAGATGAATCACTTGTTATTTTTTTAATGAAATCATATAAGGAATTATTTACTACAGGTAAACCTTTCAAATTTTCTATTAAGCTTGTAAGTTCTACAGATTTTTCTTTAGCAAGAAAGTCTGTAAATTCATTTACTAAAGAATGAATCAATAAATACGAAGGTAAAATAAACGTAACTAAAGCAACCGTTGTAATTAAAATTGCAGCCCATTTATCTGACATATTAAATCTACTTCTTAAGAAGAATAAAATGGGTGCAGCAGCAACAGATAATATAATACCTCCTAATAGAATAGATAAAAAGGGCATTAAAATTATTAGACAAAATGCAATTAAACTAAAAAACAAAATCAATCTGATTGATGCTTCAATTGAGTTTTTAACAAAATGTGTTTCTTTCTGATGCATATTTATTAAAAAGTATATAATAGTTCTTTATTTAGCATCGCAAGTTCAAGAATAAGATTGATACCACAACACATCTAAAAACCTTTATTTTCAGACACAATAACGAGCATTACCCCTCATCGATACATCTTACTTATATATATCCAACT
This sequence comes from uncultured Cytophaga sp., assembly GCF_937863595.1. Lineage (GTDB taxonomy): Bacteria > Bacteroidota > Bacteroidia > Cytophagales > Cytophagaceae > Cytophaga. The sequence goes on along the minus strand of NZ_CALMGQ010000125.1, from coordinate 9,487 downwards.
CATAATCAAGTATTAAGAGGAAAGTGAGAATAAGCATTGAATTTTCAAGCGTTAATACGTAATATTGAAGGATTATACTTAATTAATTCAACGATATTATTAGAGAAAATGAGCGGAAAAATTAAAGTAGCGAATCCAGTTGTAGAATTGGATGGCGATGAAATGACACGAATTATCTGGAAATTTATTAAAGATAAATTGATCCTTCCATACTTGGATTTAGATATCAAGTATTATGATTTGGGAATGGAGCACCGTGATGCAACAAACGATCAAGTAACTATCGATGCTGCTGAAGCAATTAAAAAGTACAATGTAGGTATTAAGTGCGCAACAATTACACCTGATGAACAACGTGTAGTTGAATTCAAGCTTAAACAAATGTGGAAGTCTCCAAACGGTACAATTCGTAACATCTTAGATGGTACAGTATTCCGTGAGCCGATTGTTTGTAATAACGTTCCTCGTTTGGTTCCAAACTGGACAGCACCTATCGTTGTTGGTCGTCACGCTTTTGGTGATCAATACAAAGCAACAGATTTCGTAGTACCCGGCAAAGGTAAATTAACCATCAAATTTGAAGGTGAAGACGGAAAAACTATTGAGCATGAAGTTTATAAATTCCAAGGCGCTGGTGTAGCAATGGGAATGTACAATACAGATGAGTCAATCAGAGGTTTTGCGCACTCTTGTTTCAACATGGCTTTGACAAAAAAATGGCCTTTATATCTATCTACTAAAAACACCATCTTGAAAAAATACGATGGTCGTTTCAAAGATATCTTTGAAGAAATCTTCCAAGCAGATTACAAATCGAAGTTTGAAGCTGCAAAGATTGTTTACGAACACCGTCTAATTGATGACATGGTTGCATCTGCATTGAAATGGCATGGTGAATTTGTTTGGGCGTGTAAAAACTATGATGGAGACGTACAATCTGACACGGTTGCACAAGGTTTCGGTTCTTTAGGTTTAATGACATCTGTATTAGTAACTCCAGATGGCTCAACAATGGAAGCTGAAGCTGCACACGGTACAGTAACACGTCACTACAGAGATCACCAAAATGGCAAACCAACTTCTACAAACCCTATTGCTTCTATCTTCGCATGGACAAGAGGTCTTGAATTCCGTGGAAAAAAAGATGGCAATGCTGAATTGGTAAACTTCTGTCAAACACTTGAAAAAGTTTGCGTAGCAACAGTTGAAAGTGGTAAAATGACGAAAGATTTAGCTGTTTGTATTCATGGAAGCAAAGTAAAACATGGCGAGCACTATTTACATACGGAAGAATTCTTAGCTGCAATCGATGACAACTTAAAAATTGCGTTAAAGAAATAATTTCAAATTATACAATTCAATAAAAATAAAACCTCGCTACACTTTGGCGAGGTTTTATTTTATAATTACAACATACATAGCAGTTATCGATCAACATAAAATAACGTTACACAAATTAAAGTAAACTGTTTACATTAAAGGATTGACAATTCTGTTTCGCAACTGAATTCTAAAAACAATAAAGACTAAATTGAAAGGAGCATTTGTAATATCGCTAGATTTTGAATTGTATTGGGGGGTACGAGATTCTAAATCTATGGAAACATACAAAGAGCGCATCTTAGGTGTAAGAGAAGTTATTCCAGCATTACTTAATCTTTTTAAAGAATTCAACATTCATGCAACTTTTGCAAGTGTTGGATTATTAACATTTGAAGATAAAGAAACCTTGCTACAACATATGCCGAAAGAGGCTTCTACTTTTACAAATACAGCTTACAACATTGAACCAACATATCTAAAAGAATTAGGAAATTCAGAAATTGAAGACCCATTCCATTTTGGGTTTACACTCTTGAAACAAATACAAGCATCTGAAAAACATGAAATTGCATCGCACACCTTCACCCATTATTATACATTAGAAGAAGGTGCTACGCTTGATTATTTTAAAGCAGATATTGAAGCATACAAAACAAGAACGAACGAATTAGAAATCCAATTAGATACAATCATTTTTCCACGCAATCAATTTAATGTAGACTATTTAAACGTCTGTAAAGAAGCGGGATTTATAGGATACAGAGGCACAGAGAAGAATTGGATGTACCGTCCAATAAGTAGAAAAAAGGAGACAATTATTAGACGTTTGGCGAGGCTTGCAGATTCTTATATCAATATTAGTGGAATGCATTGTTACGATTGGACAAGACTGAGAGATAAAAATGGCTTATATAATATTCCATCAAGTAGATTCCTACGCCCCTATTCACATAGATTACGTGCCTTTGAATATCTACGTTTAAAAAGGATTAAAAATGCAATGACGCATGCAGCAATTAATGAAGAAATATTTCATTTATGGTGGCACCCACATAATTTCGGAAAAGATATTAAACAAAACATCGGTTTTCTGCGTTCAATTTTAGAACATCAGCAAACCTTACTAAAGATTTATGGTTTTGAATCTAGAACAATGGGTAAGTGTTATTCGATTATAAATAGTTATGAGCAACGATAAAGAAACAATCAAGCGTGCTGTTGAACGACATGATATCGACAGTAGTATTTTTCAAGGCCGATATGTAAATTTTCAACAAGGTAAATATACCGATGAGTTCATTTACGGTCGGTACCAAATGTTTGAAGAAATAGATACGATTTTAGCACAACTACCCAAAGGATCCAAAGTATTGGACTTAGGTTGTGGCACGGGTCATTTCTCCTCTTATATCAAATCATTAGGATATGATGTTACGGGATTAGACCCTTCTACAAAGATGTTAAATTATGCACGTGAAAACTTCCCTGACATCACATTTGTAGAAGGTTATTCAAACGACTTACCATTTGAGGAAAATACATTTGATTTAATTATTAGCATAGAAGTACTTCGTTATCTTGATACCAATATTGTTATAGAATCATACAAGGATATGTATCGAACGCTAAAACCAAAGGGGAAAATATTCATTACACATGTAAATACACTCGCTACGGAAGGATATTTTGTATTTTATCATTTAAAAAAAATTGCACATTCCTTTAAAGGAAAAGAATATCACAGCGCTTATTTCACAACTGCACAAAAAGAAAGGCGTGTATTAAAAGAAATTGGATTTAAAGAAATTCATTGCATAGGTCGTATGTTTGCTACGGTACGCACAGGATACAAATTTGGAAAAAAAATCGGCAAAGCATATGCAAAAATTTTAGAAACGTTTAATCCAAGACAACGTTTTACAAAAACAATGTTTAAAAATCTAGCAGGGCATTTAATAGTAATTGCTGAAAAGCAAGGTTCTTAATTATAAATTATGAATTGAACATAGCTTTTTTTAATACGCTCAGATTAATTTAAAACATCATACAATTGTTTATTTGCGATTCGTCTCAATAAATCCCAATATGAATTATAAATATCATCAAATTTTGCATTCATAATTCATAATTCATAATTCATAATTCATAATTCATAATTCATAACTCCTAATTCCTAATTCCTAATTATTTACCATGAAATACAAAATGCTTGTGCTCGACATGGACGACACATTATTGACAGATGACCATACCATATCAAAAAGAAATAAAGAAGCATTACTTAAGGCGCAAAAAATAGGCGTTTATGTTGTATTAGCATCAGGAAGACCTACCCCAGCAATGTTGAGCTATGCTGAAGAATTAAACTTAGCTGCGTACAAATCCTATATACTTGCCTATAATGGCGCCGTAATTTTATCTATGGAAGACAATACCATATTATTTGAACAGTCTCTTACAAAAGAAGAAATCCATCAATTATATGACTTTAGTATTGCCCACAATGTAGATATCATAACTTATATAGAAGGTCATATCATAAGCGAAGGCACCTCTCCGTATATTGAAACTGAAATACGTATTACCGGAATGCCGTTTAAAAAAGTAACAGACTTTAAATCTTCCGTTCACACATCAGCTATAAAATGTATTTTATTAGAAGAACCTGCATATTTAAAACAGGTTGAGGGATTACTTAAAGCTGCTATGCCCGACAAAAGTATTGCAACCTCTAAGCCATTTTTTTTAGAAGTAACGCATCATGGAATTGACAAAGCAGAGAGTTTAAAAAGATTGGCAGAACGTTTGGATATTAAACAAGAAGAAATAATTGCGGTTGGAAATGCTGGAAATGATTTATCTATGATAGAATATGCAGGCTTAGGTATATGGGTAGAAAATGTCACACCTGAATTGCGTGATAAAGCAGATTTTATTGTTGCATCAAACAATAATGATGGCGTTGCAGAGGTTGTAGAGCGATTTATATTGAACGCCTAATACATATGTATTAGGCGTTCACTTTTATTGTTAATGCAAACATACTTTATTGCAATATTATTAATATAAGAATACAAAAGTATACATTTCAAAATACTGCATACACGATACAAAATGTTACATCCTTTCATATATATCTATAAAATTTTCAATGTCTAAATATTGAAACACGAATTTCTAAGCAATATCAGCAAATTCGTGCATTTTTAAATTGTATTATATCCGAATTAGTAGTAACTTATATATACCGTAAAATTACAACATTTCGGATAATACATGACTCTTGGGAGGAAAGCACTACGCATTGCATCAAAAACACTTTTGATTATAATAGGATTATTTCTAGTCTTATTCACATCCATATGGTTAATTTTAAAAGTACCTTCTGTACAAAATTATTTAGTTACAAAAGCTACTACGTATGTTAGCAAAAAAACACATACCCGTGTAGTATTAAAATACATTGATTTAGAATTTCCAAAATCAATATTACTTCAAGGCATTTTTTTAGAAGATACAAATAAAGACACCTTAGCATCTATACAAGAAATAAAGGTAGACCTTAATATGCTTGCCTTACTTTCAAATACAATTTCGATTGAAACGTTCGAATTAAATAATTTCAATATTAGACTCATTCGAAATGATAGAGATAGTACATTTAATTATCAATTTTTAATAGATGCATTTACCTCACCAAAATCAAATGAAGTAATTGTAGACACGTCTTCCACTTCCCCTTGGACAATTAAGGCAAATAGCATATCATTGATTCAAGGTCATTTCAATATGCAAGATGCAGTAAGCGGATTGAATATTGATGCACGTATTGGCAATGTAAGTGCGGCACTAAATTTACTAGACCTGCAAAACAGTATTGTTAAACTTGGAGATATTCATATTTCTGATGTACATGGCAATATCCTTAGCACAAAATTAGCCTCCGTAGACACTTCAAGCTCTAAAGGATGGAACGGAATTCAAGTCTCAGAAATAATCATTGATAAATCTTCCTTTAACTATAAAGATGCCACCAGTAACATGTTTCTTGATTTAAGTATACAGGATTTCAAATTGAATGAAACATTTATAGATTTATTTGAACAAAAAATAATAAGTAAAGGAATCGCCTTATCAAATAGCACATTTAAAATAAACATCCCTCCTAGCGACACAACTAGTGTTGCAAAAAAAGACACGTTGAATAAAGAGTGGGATATCCAATTAGCAAATCTGAATTTGAAAGAAAATAATTTCAAGTTGGATATGTTGCAAACACCACACATTTCAAAAGGGATAGATTGGAATCATTTAGCTTTAACACAATTAAATGCTTCTGTAAACCATATTTCATATAATGGGCCGAAGATAGAAGCCAATATAGAATCGTTGAGTGTTCAAGACAAAAGTGGTTTTGGGGTACGCTCATTACAAGGAAATGCTTTTATGGATGCACATACTGCACGCTTAACTGACCTATCACTAACAACCAATCATTCACACATCGGGCAACAAATTGCAATACGATACAATTCTATCAATGATATAACATCTTCCTTAGAAGTTGATTGTTCCATGAAAGGAAATTCTGTTTCCGTAAAAGATTTATTATTACTAGTACCATCATTAGATACAGTAGAAATTATTCAAAGAAATAAAGATAAGATCGCGTCATTCGATTTAATTGCAAAAGGTAATTTAAATCAATTAAACATTCAAAAATTTAATTTTAGCACTTTAGCTACTCAAATTGAAACAAAAGGACAAATTCGTTCATTAACAAACGTAGATAAATTATTTATCGATTTAACATTCAACCCCATTAAAACTACTTCTTCGGATTTAATGGCAATACTACCAGACAGCACCATTCCAGCTAGCATACAATTACCTGAGGAAATATATTTGAAAGGAAATTACAAAGGCACCTTGTCGGATTTTGTTACAGCAGTTGATATGAGTACGACAACTGGAAATGCTTTTTTACATGCTGACATAAAGAATCTTAAAAATGAAGACCCAAGTTATGATGTCACATTACAAACCCACAACTTCAATCTAGGTAAATTATTGCAGCAATCAAGTTTAGGAATACTGAATGGATCTGTGGATGCTAAGGGCATTGGCTTTAATAAAGCAACTGCTATTGCATCTATCCATGCAGATATAGAATCCATTGAATTAAACGCATACTCCTACAACAATATCATATTTGATGGCACTATTGATAAAAGTGTAGCAAACATAACTGGTAATATTGCAGATGAAAATTTAAAAGCAACCTTAACTGCCAACGCAGACTTAAATAAAGAAACTGAATTTTACGATGCCGTTTTCAACTTAAAAGGTATTGATTTAAAAGCATTGGGCTTTACAAAAGAAGATATTACATTCTCTGCAAATACACAGATTCACTTACTAGGAGATCCAACAAAAAATATCAATGGAAATATCGCTACTCGAAACATATTAGTTATAAAAAATGGAACACGCTATAAAGAAGACTCATTAATTTTAGTTTCTATTAATGAACCTGGCAAAACCAATATGAAATTGAATAGTTCTATGTTGGCTGCTAGTATTGACGGCAAGATAGATATATTGACTATTTCAGATGCACTGAATAATCATTTAAATAGGTATTTCCATTATAATCAAACTCCCCCCAAGAAAACTGAGGCTCAAAATTTCACATTTGATATTGTATTAAATGATTCTCCATTATTAAGAGAAGTATTACTTCCTTCGCTTAATGATTATAGTCCGATGCACATTAAGGGTTTATTTAACAACGCAGAATCAAAATTAACAATCAATGCATCCGTTCCAAGAGCTACCTATGGTGATCTACATGTTGAAAATTTGAATTTCAATATCGATTCAGATGTAAATACATTAGCTTACAACTCTGGATGGAGTAAACTTTCGAATGGTGGATTTACATTACAAGAAACATTACTTTCAGGTAATGTACAGCACGACAGTATTGGCATTATTTTAAATGTAAAAAACACTACAGGAGATGAGAAGATTAATTTGAATGCATTTGTAAATATCCCTTCCCCCAATCATTATCGTTTTAGTATTCTCAAAAATGGCTTATCGTTACAAAATCAACAATGGACAGTATCTGATAAAAATTATATTGAATTTGCAACAAACTATTTATTTGCAGAACAATTTAAAATTAATAATAATGACCAGTTAATTGAATTGCAATCTACAAAAAATGGCGATGATCTAGAATTGAAATTTCAAAAATTCAATTTTCACACCCTATCACAAATTATTGAAGACGATAGTACACTCATACAAGGAGTATTAAATGGAGAAGTTCAACTTAAAAATATTCAAAATAATCCTGCATTTACTTCCAATCTAGATATACAAAATTTAGCATATAAGAACTCACGGGTTGGCAATCTAAAAATCACTGCAGATAACCTTACAACGGATCGCTATACCGCAAAAATTGAACTGACCGACTCTACAAACAAAGCAACGATCAGTGGCTATTATTTAAGTTCTGATGAAAAAAGTGCTCTAAACTTTAATGCAGATATACAATCGATACATTTAAATGCACTAGAAGCCTTTAGTGGAGAACAAATTTCGAATAGTACAGGTAAGGTAAAAGGAAACATAAAAATAACAGGCTCTATTAAAAAGCCAATATTCAATGGGGATATACGATTCATAAATGCTTCTACCAAAGTAGCTTTTATCAATCAACGTATTTTCATGAAAGACGAAACGATTAGAGTTACGCCTGAAAAAGTATCTTTTAATTCGTTTACTATTTATGACACACTTGCAAATAAGGCTACCATTGATGGTTATGTCGGTATTAAATCATTTAACGAATTACAATTTAATTTAAAGATAAACACAGACCATTTCATGGTTTTAAATACCACGGCTGTAAATAACAAATTGTATTATGGAACAGTAATTTTAGATAGCCGCATTACGATTAAAGGCGATCAAGACTTACCAATCATCAATGCTGATATTGATATTGTTAGAGGTAGTCATTTCACTTTTGCAGTACCCGACTCTAAAGTTAGTATAGATCGTGGAGATGGAGTTATTGTATTTAAAAATAACTCTTCAACCTTAGATCCAATAATGCAGAGACAAGATTCTATTCAAATTGAAACTGAAAAAATCACAGGCCTAGATGTCTCAGCCAAAATAAGTATCAATAAATTTAGCACATTAAAATTATTAGTAGATCCAATTTCAGGAGATTCGCTTTCTGTTAGAGGAGATGCTGATTTAAATTTCAAAATGGATGCAAGTGGTCAAACTAGCTTAACTGGAAGATATGTGGTTTCTGATGGAGATTATAAAGCATCTTTAGAAAACCTTATTGTCCGAAAGTTTAAAATAAGTAAAGGTAGTACAATCATTTGGAGTGGAGACCCATTAGATGCATTGGTCGATATCAAAGCTACCTATACCACCAAAACTGCTCCTGATGGCTTGTTAGCAAATTCTGCAATAATTGATTCTAGTGCTTTACGCAAACCTTTGCCATTTATTGTAGTGATGTCTATGGAAGGTGAATTATTAAAGCCTCTAATAAGTTTCCAATTAGATATGCCTGATAATGAAAAAGGAGCCTTAGGTGGTGAAGTCTATGGTAAAATAACGAGTATTAATGCAAATGAATCGGAAGTAAACAAACAAGTTTTTGCCTTATTGGTACTTAATAAATTTATTACTCCTGACAATACAAGTTCTGGCGGCTCTTCAGACTTTGCAAGACGCAGTGTAAGCAGAATGATGAGCAACGAACTTAATAAACTTTCTTCTAAATATGTTGAAGGCTTACAAATAGATGTGGATGTCCAATCCTATAATGACGGAAAACAACAGGGCAATACACAAGTTGAAGTTGGAGTTACAAAAAGCTTATTTGATGAACGCTTATCTGTTCAAATTGGTGGTAACATACCAATCGAAGGCCAAGATGCAAGTTCTAATAGTAATGCTAAAAATATCACAGGTGATGTAACCGTTGAATACAAGCTAACCAAAAATGGTCGATATAAAGCCAAAGCATTTAGAACAAATCAATACGATGGTATTTCAAATGGTACAATTGTTGAAACAGGTGCTGGGGTTATGTATATTAGGAACTTTAACCATTTTAAAGAAT
>NZ_CALMGQ010000124.1 GCF_937863595.1 uncultured Cytophaga sp. | reverse complement strand
CCGGCAAGTTTTAAGCCGCGGTATAACATTGCACCTATGCAAGAATTGCCCGTTATCACGAGCAGAAACCCGAACGAAATTAGTATGATGCGTTGGGGCTTAGTCCCAAGCTGGTCGCTGGATGCAAGTACTGCAGCCAATATGATCAATGCACGTGGCGAAACCATCGGTTCCAAAGTTCCATTCAAACATTGCATCAAAGATCAACGTTGTTTGATTCCTGCAGATGGTTTCTATGAATGGAAAAAAGAAGGCAAACTTAAAGTCCCCTATCGTTTTACATTAGGCAGCGAAGAATTATTTGCTTTTGCTGGCTTATGGGATTCTTGGGAGAACCCAGAAACGGGAGACATACTCAATACGGTTACCATTATTACAACCGAAGCCAATAAATTAGTGAGTGACATACACGAGCGTATGCCCGTTATCTTGCGCAAAGATTTAGAACGCTTATGGATTTCAGAAACGATTACAGACAGTCAGATGAGTAGTTTATTAAAACCCTACGATCCGTTGTCTATGTCGTCTTACAAAGCACACAAAGCAGTGAATGCTGCAGCAAACGACTCTCCAGATTGTTTGCTACATGCACCCAAAATATACCCAGGCGAAACCTTTTCTTTATTCGAATAAGCCACATGACTGAATTTTCATTACCCATTCCCTTCATTACTCAAATGGAGGGAATATTGGGTAATCAGTATACCGCATTTGAGAATGCATTAATGCTGCCATCAAAACGCAGCATTCGTGTACATCCCCATAAATTTCCGAAAGCGCTTTCCTTACAACAGGTTCCTTGGAACAAGCAAGGGTATTGGTTAGACGAAGCAGCAACTGTAACCTACGACCCGCTGTTTCATGCAGGGGCATACTATGTTCAAGAAGCCAGCTCTATGTTTATCGCTCAATTACTAGAAGCCTGCATTCAAGATAAAGAAGAATTAATCGTACTGGATTTATGCGCTGCACCTGGCGGAAAGTCTACCTTAATTTGTGATGTCTTAAATGAAAAACATTTATTGGTTAGCAATGAGGTAATAAAAACCCGCGTACATATTTTAGATGAAAATTTATTAAAGTGGGGATACAACAACGTAATCGTAACGCATAACGACCCAGCCGACTTCGAACGACTCGGTACTTTTTTTGACATCATAGTTGTAGATGCTCCATGTTCAGGAGAAGGCATGTTTCGAAAAGACCACGATGCTGTGAACGAATGGGACCAAGCGCATGTAGATATGTGTTGTTGTAGACAAAAACGTATCTTAAGCGATGTCTGGAAATCATTAAAGCCCGGTGGTATACTGATTTATTCGACTTGTACCTTCAATAAAAAAGAAGATGAAGAAAACATGCGATGGATGCAAGTCGAACATCAGGCGGAAGGAATTGAATTAACGATACCAGCCTTTGAGGGTATTGAAACCTGTATTGACAATGGCATTACGTCCTTCCGATTTTATCCCCATCGCGTTTCTGGGGAAGGTTTTTTTGCAAGCGCCATACGAAAACCTGAAAACGCAGAATGGAACGATCACAGCGGCAAGCGTGAGAAATGGAACAAAGATCGAAAGGTACAGCAAAAACAAATCATTCCAGAACTCGCAAAAACAATTTTAACCAAAGTAGATTCCTACGTTTTTTTACACAAAGAAGAATACCGCAGTTTCTCGGAAATTTTTAAACCAGCCTTGGAACAAATTAGCATGTGCTTAAAAATTTTTCGTGCTGGCACACCACTTGGTATTTTAAAAGGGAAAGACTTTTTACCTGACTCCGCAGTTGCCATGTCCATACATTTAAATAAAGAATTATTCCCTTCCATTGAACTTAGCTACGAAGAAGCAATCAAATATTTGAGCAAGGAAGAATTTGTCTTAGAGCAAGAATCTAAAGGCTGGAACTTGATGTGCTATCAAGGCATTCCACTTGGCTGGATTAAAGCAATGCCAAATCGTTTCAACAACTATTTCCCTCCAGAATGGCGCATACGCAATAAGTGGAACGGAGAAAGTATCCGGTTTATGATTAGCGAATAAATTAATTAATTGACGAATCATTTTACAAATAAAGTAGATGTAATAAATTGCGTCTCTGTAAAAAATAGGATACTATTACATTATCAATACAACTATTTCAAATAAAATAAACACTTCTATTGTATGACCCGAATTACACTTTTCTTTTTCTTGCTACTGAGCATTTCAATCCATACCGTAAATGCACAAAAAATTGATTTGGATAAACGCAAATTCGATACAGAGTTTGCAATATTGCCTACAGATCCAACACTTTCTTACTTCGACCGTTATTCAGTTGATTTTTTTACAGAGCAAGCTACTTTAGATCAAGTAGGGATATCGGTTGCATCCATCAATTCTTTTTTCGATTTGGAAGGGTATGTATATACAAAAGAACAAGCACAATTTAATTATACAATCGCCATTCAAAATCCAATCCCTTTATTAGAAGGAATTGAGGATTTCAACGAAACAGTTAAAAATGCAGATGGTACCACATCGCAAGTGACGAAATATATTGCAGTTTCGGTATGCGCAATACCAACAAATATAAGTTTGCGATTAATTCCATACGGCACCGATATTTATTCTTCTAGTTTTTCTACAAGAAGCTTTCCTACCGTTTATAAATCCGCTCCACAATCCACGCGCGAGGCGGCTCAAGCAATACTGAATCCAAAAACAAAAGGGATTAACAGCGTTGTATTGGATCACTATTCAAATTCATTAAAAGCCGAAATACTTAAATTGAAACGGAAATATTGTTTCCAAACATTTAAATCTTCCAGCTTACTTTGGGAAGTAGATGAAAAAAGTGCGCCAGAATTAGCCCCATTCAACAAAGAAGTAAATGCAGCCTTAGTCATTTTACAAAAACTAACCAAAAGTACGCCCATTGAAAATGCACGTAAAGAAATGGAACCGAGTATTAACTATTGGACAGAGAAAGCTAAAAGTATTCAGGGTGTAGAAAAAAATCAATTGAAACTTAAATATGCGTGTTACTACAATCTTGTTGTGTGTCAATTTTATTTAGAGAATTTTGATGCCTGCATTGCCAATGGGAAATTATTGGTATTGAATGGCTACAATAAAAATGATGGCGTAATTATTCAAAATCAAGCCTTAGAAGCTAAAAAAATGATTAAAGAATCTGGCTTACCAAGCAGACATCAAGACCGACCTGGCTTTAAAGCGACAGAGCGTTTTGAATACACTAAAATTGCAATCAAAAAACTCAACTATATTGAGCAGAATAAACAAGATTTCATCGACATAAAAAATTCATTTCAAGCAATTCCCAAACAAATTCAATCGGATCTGAGAAAACCACAGATTACCGATACCTTGAATTATACGCAATCGTATTTCACCACAATGAAATATGAATGGAATGGCAAACAATATGAATACAAAGAAGGCACCTTTAATGAAGGAAGAGCCATACAGCCTATACAGCGTTATGCGAAGAAATCAACGTATAATTTGGATATATTTAATGAGGTAGGATTAATACCACCTAAAAAAGATGCGCTGGTTGGATTCTCCATGACGTTTAAAACCAATTACAACAATAGTCCTAAATTTGATGCGGATAGTTTATTAGCACTTATAAAAATGTATGCGAAGGACAACATTATGGATATTACTACCTGTGATGATGATACCATTCCATTTTTAAATAACGGTATTTATACTTCTTCAAAAAGAATCTATGGAAAAGAATATCCCAAACTCCTTTCGGCAGATATCCTATTCCAGTTTTATGATTTACAACCAACTACAGGATTGAATGTAAGCAAATTTAAAACGAATACAGGAGATGTATTTACGTTAAAGGTAGCCGAAATTGTTCCGGTTACAATGAATGAAACAACCGTATTTATTGAAAACGATTTTTATAAAATACATCCGAAAGGCTATTTGGTAACATGTGTGATTCCAGAAGTAAAACTCACTAAAATTAATTCAGGTACAGATGAATCGTATAAAAATGAATATACAACCATAAAAAATATACAATTTAAGGTTTTGGTCTTAAGTAATAATGTTGTTAAAAAGTAAAAATATCCATTTCTTTAACGAATAAAATAATTAAGTCTGCTGATCTTTTTAATAAAGCGTAAGACTTAATTATTTTATTTATACTTATAAAAATTTACCATCTATGATTCGAATATCATTTTTAATTTGCTTGATAGCCGTAGTATTCACGCACACGTCATTTGCACAAAATATAGATTTAGATAAAGAAAAATTTAATACGGAGTATACCATCTTACCTACCAATCCTACACTCTCCTATTTCGATACCTATTCTGTTGATTTTTTTGCCGAACAAGCCTTACTTGATCAACTACTCCTTACTACAAACGATATTAATTCTTATTTTGATTTGCCTGGATATGTATTTACCAAAGATCAAGCGCAATTCAACTATTCCATCTCCATACAAAAGCCCATTGAAATATTGAAAATGGTTGAAACAATTCAAGAAACCTATAATAGTACAGATGGAAATGCGAAGTACACAACCAAGTATGTAGCAGTAATTTCGTACTCGATACCCACAACCATTAGTTTAAAATTAATCCCCTATGGAACGGTAGTTTACACGAGTGAATTTTCTACAGCCTTTACGCCAACGGTTTACCGATCTGCTCCACAAATTACAGCAGCTGCAGCACAAAACATGTTAACCTTTGATTCTAAAGGAATCAATGTATATGCACGATCTGCGTATCAAAAATCCTTGCAATCAGAAATTACCAAAATGAAGGTTCAATGTTGTTTTACACCATTTACTTCTTCCAATTTTTTTTGGAAAATCAATGAAAAGAAAGCCCCTGAATATGCCCCATTTAATACGGAAGTTTCAAAAGCCATAAGCATTCTAGAAAAAACAACAAAAAGTACTTCGATAGAAACCATGCGGTTAGAACTTTCAACATCCATGAAATATTGGGGAAATATTATTGCTACCATACAAGCCAATTCTAAAAAAACAATGAAATTAGAATTTGCATGCTTACACAACCTTGCCGTTTGTCAGTATTATTTGGAACAATTTGATACCTGCAAAACGACCTGTAGATCGATGCTGCAATTAAATTACAATAAAAATGAAGTTCAACGAATTTTAGTTGATGCTGAAACAGCACAACGAGAAGTTCGTGCATCGGGCTTAAAAACTAGGCACCAAGACAGAATCGGATTCAGTTCCACAGAAAAATTTCAATACACAAATACGTCTTCACCAATAAAAAAATAATACTCCTATAGGGTATATTGTAGAAATAGATCGGAAGCCAACTTACAAATATCTAGTAAATCAATGTATATATTCGTTTACGGAACACTGAAAAAAGCCTATAAAGAATTAAATCCATTCACGCAGGCATTTCATGAAAATACAGAATGGATATGCGATACAGCTATTAAGGGAAATATCTATTTAATGGATTGGTATCCGGCATTGCAGTTAATAGGTAGTAATGTTGTACATGGAGAAATTTACAAAATTAATAGCCCTGCTCTTTTAGAAAAAATAGATGCATACGAAGATGCCTGCACGGAAGGAGATTATGAGAAATTAGATCCACTGCATCAAGCATCAATTGAATACCTACGCAGGCGCATATCAGTTGAAGGAATGGAATGTTGGGTGTATGAATATATTGGAGAAGTAGATACATCTAAACACATTGAAAGCGGTGTGTTTGAAATGAAGTAATTGAATCCGGTAAAAACGCTTACTAAAAAAATACTATTTTTATTTTTTAATAAAGATATTGAGGATGTGCAGTTCAATCATCCTCAATATCTTCACTATTTTTTAAAAGAATAATCTGAAATAAATATTACTCGTATATGTCATGAAGGTTAAACTTGTAGTATTACCAACTTTAGATTTCGTTTCAACTACTGTTGGGTTTACAAAGCGTTGTGTAGTAGTGTACCCACCAAACGTCTGACTAAATCTTGGACCAGCACCAAAAGCTAAACCTAAAGACATTTTAGGAGCAAAGAAATATTCAGCCCCTGCATTTATATAGATATTAGCAGAAACTGTATTCCCATCATTATGTTGCAGCGTTCTTATTGCCGGATTTCCTTGTCCAGAAAAATTTGCATTATTATTCGTACTTGAAGGTAACAGATTGGTTGTAGAAAATTCGTTACCATAGGTGATTTTATCACTAGAGTTACTCCATCCTAAACCAATGCCGCCTTCAATAAAACGTTGTAGGCGTCTTTGTCCACCGAACCTTTTCTCTAATCCAAATCCTACAGATATATTATTATTTGCACTTTTTTTGGTATCTTTTACCATAGGAAAATCATTTGCTGTTGTATTAATATCATCCCGAACAAAATTACTTTTTGATTGTACTTGAGAATTTACATTAACATTTAAATTGTATACCAAGGTATTGGTTTTAAAATAACCTACAGAAATATTTGTCCCACTAAAGATATTGCCAGGATTATAATTATTTCCAGCTGTATTAAATAAATTACCAAGGTAGCCAAACAAATTACCCGTTCCTCCACTAACAGACCAATCTCCTGCAACAGGCAAAATCGGATGTCCTTTTTTAGACAGTAATATTGGTTCTTCGTTTTGTGAAACAGATCCTGCAGACATTACCTTAGTAGTATCTTGTGCCCACACATTCATACCTATCATTAAAAATGATACGAAAACAATTGCTTTTTTCATTGATTTAAAATTTTGGTTTGGTTGGTCATTAAATTTTATTTAGCAGATAAAAAATGTTTATTAATATAAAAAAGCGTGAACGAAAAAACATTTACACCTCTTCAAAAACGTAACAAACACCAATAATTATCTGTCTAAATGGGTACATTAAAATTAAAAACCGTAAGGTCTTTAAACATTTAACGAACACTAATCTAAATATAGTATCTATTATTCAACATTTGTGATTTTTTTCAATTATCACACATTACAATACTGGATTTAAATTTATTCTAAACAATTATTAAAATTTCATTAGATAATTGAATGCATTCATTAAAAAAGAATGGTAACAACTATTAAATTGGAATATCTGAAATGGAATACTTTAGTTGTGCACCTTCAATAATAGATCAATTTGAATTTTAGTCAGAGTATTTAAATAATCTAGTACCACACGAGGTTCTTTATTAAGTATAAAAGTTAAACTATCATTTTTTAGTTTTCTTAATAAGAATCTATTTTCTTCAGGATATATCTTATCCAATCCACCTATTATTTCCATATTTTCATCATATCCACCTGTATTAGACATCATTTCATTTTTAATATTTTCAAGCGTATTTATAGTGAATAAATCAATGGAGCTATCCTTATTTATTTGATTGTACAATTTCCTTTCAATCTTATTTAAGTCATTAAATTCTGTATGTAACATCTTAGCATAATCATCACTTGAAAGTTGTTTAGGCATATAAATTCCAACGAAGATGAACATTGGCATTGCGATTAAAACAAATTCAATTACAAAGATGGATTGGATCTGTTTCCTATTTAAAAAAACATATAAACAACCAATAATTATCGTACTAAAAGAAAGCCCAAAAGCAATTACATTCATTGGACCAGCAAATGGCCAATGCATAGACATAAAAAGCCGTTGAACAACTAAACTAATAAATGTTCCTTGAATAAAAAGAAGCAAGGGGTATCTAAGCACAAGTTTTTCAACCTTGAGATCCGTTTCTTCTTTCTTAAAAATGGACAAATAATAAAGACCTATTGTTGGCTGAAGAATACATAGCAACAAAAAACCGAATGCTTTAGTCGTTTTAAAAAAGCACAATACAAAACCAATTAGTAATACTATAGCAAAAATGAGTTGTATGAGTTTTTTATTTTTCATAATATGTTTTAAAGATCTTATTAAAACATAAATGCCCGTCGTTAACGGGCATTTATTGTTTATATAATTACGTTGTCTTGTAACTAGGAACTACTACCTAGCAACTAAACTTAAATCGCTTCCATGATCAAGCCTGCAGCGCCTAACAATCCTGCATCATTCTCTAAGGTTGCTTTACCAATATACATTTCATCTGTATAATATGGAGGTAGATATTTCATCATCTCTTTTTTCAAGTTTGGCATAAAGTAATCAAATGCACCTGAAATACCACCACCTAATAAAATGTTATTGATATCCAATACACGTACCATACTCACCAAACTTTCTCCGATTAGGGTACCAATATGTCCCCAAACCGCGATAGCCAAAGCATCGCCTTTAGAAGCATGATCTGCAATTACTTTTGGAGACAACACCTTTTCACCATGTAAGCTACTCGTTGCATAGGTTGCTAATGCCATTTGTGATTTTGTATAATCAATCATGTGATTGATACCAACTCTATTCTCTAAGGTATCACCTGTAGTAGTCAGCATGTGACCAACTTCAGTACCATTACCACGACCGCCAATGAATAACTTGCCGTTCATAATTACACCTGCACCAACACCCGTACCTAATGCCAAAAGTAAAAATGTTGACATGCGTTTATTACTACCAAAATAATACTCCCCTAAAGCAGCACATTTTGCATCGTTTTCTATTTTGAAATGAATTTGTGGAAATTCAGAACGAAGTATTTCAACGATGGGTACATTTTTAATGGAAGGGATATTAGGTAAAAAAACAACTTTCGTACGATCTAAGGATAACAAACCCGGCCAACCAATACCTACTCCTTTTACAATAGGATACTTTTTCAAATATTCACCTATTTCTTTTTTCATAGATTCAACAAAGCCCAAACCATTTACCCAATCTGCCGTCATAAAACGTGTTGAGTGTTTAATTTCGCCTTCTGGTGTAACCAATCCAAATTTAACCGAAGTTCCTCCAACGTCTATTCCTAAAATCATGTTATACGATTATTAATTTATCAATTTGCGAAATAATACCTAATCAACAGTTATTAGGTACTATGTTTTAAATCTAAGAAAAACTCCTTGATTATGAAATACATTTATACAGAACTACTCAATATCATCTTGAAATTCGGGATCAATTTGCTCTTTCAAGGTAATTCTTAACACAATTAAGCCAATGATTGCTGCAACGAGCGATGAAATCATGATTGCTATTTTTGATTCTGATATAAATAAATGATTATCAAATGCCAATAAGGTTATGAAAATGGACATAGTAAATCCAATTCCACCCAAACAAGCAGCGCCAAATACTTGAGCCCACTTTAAATCTTTTGGAATTGTACATATCCCAATTGCTACGGCAATAGCACAAAACAGCATGATACCTAAAGGTTTACCAATAACTAAACCCATAAAAATACCAATACTATTGGAGCTTAATAAACCTTCCGCAAACTCAGGTTCAATCAAAATACACGTGTTCGCTAAAGCGAAAACAGGTAAAATAATAAATGCAACTGGCTTCACTAAGAAATGCTCCCACTTAATAGATATAGAGTCTTCTTCACCTGTTCCAAAAGGCAAAACAAAAGCCAACATTACGCCTGTAATAGTTGGGTGAACGCCAGAATGTAACATGAAATACCACATTCCAATTCCACCTAAAATGTACAACCACATATTTTGAACCTTCATTCTATTCAAAATAAATAACAAGCCTAGAATGCCGATTGAAATACCCAAATTAACAAAATCCAATCCTTTAGAATAAAAGATTGCAATGGTAAAAATTGCACCTAAGTCATCAATGACAGCTAATGCAGTAAGAAATATTTTTAAGGATAATGGAACGCGATTGCCCAACAAGGATAATACACCAATAGCAAAAGCAATATCTGTAGCCATTGGTATGCCTGCACCCGATTGAAACTCTGTACCTGTATTAAAATATAAATGGATTGCAGCAGGCACCAACATACCACCAAGTGCTGCAACGATGGGTAATAATGCCTTTTTAAAATTAGATAATTCACCTGCATACACTTCACGCTCCAACTCCAGACCAATCAACAAAAAGAATATGGTCATTAAACCGTCATTCACATAATGCTCAATCGAAAATCCACCTACATGCATTTCCCAAAAGCCAATGTATTGGTGTCCGAAGGAAGAGTTTGCAATTAAAAGAGATGTAAGTGTCGCAAGAATTAGAATTATCCCTCCTGCTTTTTCATTTTCTAGAAAATTCTTATAAATCTGTGTGACTTTCATGCGGCGTAATATGATTATTAGGATATTCATTGCTATTCGATTAACAAAAATAGAAAGTTCTACAAAAGTATGGTAACAGAAGAGTGAAATAGAATAAAAAAAAATGCAATTAACTAGCATTGAACAGCTTAAAATTAACCTTGATTATACATGTTCTGCATTTTGCCAATACATACTTGTTCTTTTTAAAGAAAGGATTAGTTTTAACAATTCGAACAAAAAAGATTGTCTAAAATTAAATCATTTTATGTCTCAAGCATTTCAACTACATATTGCAAATGAACTCTATCGTGCGGAAGATATTCTACATTGGAATGAAACACATGCAGACCCATATGTATATGATGTATTGATGTATTGTAAAAAATGGCTCAGTGGCCATGATGTATTTGAACTGAATACTTCTGGCTCTACGGGTACGCCTAAAACCATTCCTATTAAAAGAGAACAAATTGTAGCAAGCGCAACCTTAAGCTTACATTTTTTTAATTTAAAAGCGGGAGACAAAGTTTGTTGCCCTTTGAGCATCTACGTTGTAGGCGGACAAATGATGTTGTATCGAAGTATGATTGGAGGTTTGGACTTATATGTCATTCCACCATCGAAAAATTTAGAGGGCTTAGATACCACTATCTCCTATGTGTTTATGCCCATTTCGGGCTTACAATTGTTTGGGGTATTATCGCAAGGCAATCAAGAAAAAATACAGACACTCAACCAACTCCACAACTTATTGATTGGTGGCAGTAGTATTTCCAATGGATTGTTAGTACGCATACATCAAACGTTGCGCTGCACCGTATGGCATTCATACGGCATGACTGAAACAGTTTCTCATGTAGCGATGAAGAATGTATGGCCTAAAAATGAAGAAGCTTATACATTATTAGAAGGGGTAGAAATGGATATAGACGAACGTTCGTGTTTGAGAATTAAAGGAGCTGTTACCCAACACGCCTGGATTCAAACAAATGATTGTGTAAGTCTACGGGATAAAACACATTTTAATTTTCTGGGCAGAGTAGATTTTACCGTAAATTCTGGAGGTATAAAAATACAAGTTGAACCTATAGAAAAAAAAGTAGATTCATTATTTGATTCACTGAGTATCGGCACTCCTTTCTTTGTTGGCGCTGTGGCAGATGATGTATTGGGCGAAAAACTTACTTTATTTATAAACGATGTAGATTGGAGTACAGAGAAGAAAGAATTGATTTTAATAAAATTGATTGAATTACTACCAAAATATCATGTTCCAAAATCCATTTTCTGTATTGAATTTGACTATACGGCATCTGGAAAAATAGATCGAAAAAAAACCATTCAAAAAATAAGGCGATAGAAAATTAAATTTCCATCGCCTTAGTAAATGTATTTATTGCCTTATTATTTTTTACTCAAGGGGATATTTATACCGGCAGACATAATCAATTGCAGTGATAAGAAATTTTGTTTTGCGATACCTTCCCCATAAATTTTATCATGTGTATAGCGAACATAGGCACCTTTCATAGAAGCTTCCAAAAAGAAATAACGGTATATATCATATCGAACAGCCCCGCCAACAGTAAATAAATAACCTGCTAATCTAAACGGTCCATCTCTTTCATTACCAAGAATTACGGATTGCGTCTTTGGAATTAACATACCGCCACCAAATTTTGAAATTAAACTTAATTTATGGTTTCCACTTTTAGAATTAATAAACGTAAATCTTTTAAGTAAGCTTACTGTTAAATAATTATTCCCGTTGGTATGTTCGTAATGCCAAAAATTATAATTTATTGTTGTGTCTTGATCGTATTGAACGCCACGAATTTGTCCCGTCATATGAACCGTTTGCCCTTCGTCTACAATATATTTCAAGTGATCCCAACCACCTTCAATACCCCAATCTCCTTTGTTGTTAAAAAAATATCCTCCATAAAAAACGTACTGCGGTACGGTTAGTGGACGATTAAAAAAATCACTCATATCTCTCCGATCGCTTGCTTTTACTTGATGCATCGTAATGTCGTAATTATCATCCCGATCATTTTTAAATTGAACATCACTTTTACCATAAAAATCTTTTTGATATCCCCAAGTAACATAAAATGTACCGTGCATTTTTTTCTTTTTTGCAGCAGTTGAATCCTGCGCGAATAAACATTGCATTGCCAATAAAGAAAGTAATATTGTACTGTATACGTATTTCATAATTCCGTTTATAATTCCTTTAAAATTACACAATTCGGTTTAGATATAACAGAATTCGAGCTATTTAAAATTATTCTATCCACTATATGTCAATCAGAAGAATACTTTCATTTAGTTTTTTTGCTATTTTTACATTATGGTAAAACAAATAGGAATTGATGGCATTTATGTAATACACGCAAAACAAGGATATGAAATCCATGAAGACCATGTAAATACCTTATTTAAAAAACATAGACTGGAACATACCTTTATGACAGATGGTGACCCAAGTTTATTTAACGATACGTTGCTGAATACCTACTTTACACCAACAATAAAAGATAAGCTATCAATAGGTGTTTTGTCCTGTACATTAAACCATATTTTGTCTTATGAAGCTGCTTTAAAAAACAAAAATCGGTTTGCGTTGATATTTGAAAATGATCCTTTTTTTTTAGGTGACTTTGTTCGCGATATCACTCGCATAATAGAAGAAGCGAAAACTCTTGAACCTGGATTTATCATTTCTTTAGAAAATACATCCTTGCGTTTCCCCAAGTATAAAACCATAAAAAGAAACAAACATCTATATCCAGCAACACAAGGCCGTTGTGCTGGTGCATACTTAATAGATTCAAAAGGAATTGAAAATATCTTAACAGAACTCAAAACAACTAAATGCAACGAGGTAATTGATTGGTGGCATAATGGTTTAATTGAAAAAAATATAATAAAAATGTATTGGGCCTACCCTGCTATTACAGAACAAGGTTCTCACAATGGACTCTTATCATCTACCATTTCCACAAAAGAGCGAAGCACCAAAAGACGCATTAAATGGTTTATACAACGCATGTACAAGACACACTTTTTACGCTACATAAAGTAAAAAAAACCTCCTGAAAAATATTTTTCAGGAGGTTTTTTTTACTTTATATTATTGAATAATTCAATAATTTCTATCTGTATTTCTTAAGTAAATCGTCTGCGATTTTTTTCTCATCCAATACTACTGGTACTTTAGTAATATCTACCGGACAAAAACATTCTATTTTTTCAAAATCTGTTATACGCAAGGCTACATTAGGCAATCCTTGATCTTTATCTTTTGAGCTTACATCCATAAATTCAAAATCCAAGATGGCAAGCAAACTCGAATCAACTTTTGATTTTGATAAGATCTCAACAACTTTTGCTTTTAAAAAATCTGAATGTGTTAAATTTAAAGAAGCCAATTTAATTTCTATCAAACGTTCTCTAAAATCATAATATTCATCTTTGATTGCGCCCATCAACTCATCAGCAAAAGCTTCATCATTGTAATCACTTTCGTCAATAAATTCTGTAGCGATTAATTCTTCGCCCCAAATTTTTAATATTAAATCAGATTCCTCAACTACGAGTTCAATCTCATTTTCGCGAAGTTTGATGCCTGCTTCTTCTTCCGCTAATTCTATTAATTTTTCAGTAAGGATGTTCATTGTGTTTGAATTCTACTATATCATTCATCAATTGTACTTCTGCTTTTATTACATGAAGTCTATTTGATTTCAAATATAAAAATTTAATTTGTCGTTTTGAAAATGTAAATTGTTTAAATATTCATTTAAGATACGGAATTAATTAAATTCCACCCTATAAAAATAATAAGTTGCCATGAATTTTAAAAACATTCACATAGAATATCATTATTTAGATGTTCCTGCTCCCTTTTGCTACACAAAAACCATTACCATACAGCCTACTGCTACATCTTTAAAACTTGAATATAAACTTGAATACACAGACAGGGAGGACTTTACGATTGAAGAATTGGAAGAAGAAGGTTTCAGTGGCGAAGATGATGAAAGTTGGAAAGGCGAAATTCACCTCAATTGGTTATCACCCATTACAAGTCTTCTAGCACTTCCCAAGGGGGAAAAAGCAACATCAGCCAACGAAAGTTTGGTACAAGTAGATAATACCCCTTTTCAAACCTACGGACAAGAAAGTAACTGGGATTATTTTATACAAGAACTAACCCAAGCCATTTACGAAACGGCAACTTGGGAACAGGTATTAACGATACGATATTGTAAAAAAGATCAAGAAAAAGCACCTATTCAAAAGTTACAGATATCGTTTGCAAAGCGATCGGCTCAATCCATCACCGATAATAAACAAGTAGAAATAAACTGGGATCTGATCCAACAACTATTAAAAGTTTATTACCTGCAAGAATTTAGAGAAGGAGAACACAACAAAAAAATCCCAAATGAAGTGGGAACATATACTGACCCTAGCGATGGATTGTGGTATGAAATTAACAAATCTTCTTCCAATTTAAATGCTACTCAAAAGGAAAGTTTAATGAGCATATTGGAAGGTATTTTTAAGAAATAAGTTATTTGAATTCAATAGGTTGATCGATTTCTAGTCAAGTATTTTGTCTGAATTGGGATTCGTAGGATTTGGGGATTTATTGGATGCTTGCAATGTGATAGACTTCCCTCTAGCTTACTTCTTGAAGTACCTGTGATTCTATTTAATTTTAATAGCAATCAGTGAACAGCTCACAAATGGCAAGTTGCGAGGTTCCAGTTGCTAGTTGCTAGACAAAGTAATAAGTAAGGAATTGTGAATGCAGCGTGCAAATATTAAAAGGTTGTGCCTTTTCCGGCCAACAAGCTTAACGCCACTATCCTGTTCATAGGCATTAGCAGTTGTTTGGTCGAAAGAAAACAACAATGCACAGAAAGCTATCCATTATGATTTCTATGGATTAACACCTGCATTATCCTAATCATTATCCTAATCATTATCGTATCGTTTTGTATAGCTTTATAGCATAAAAATATTTATAGGTTTCCTTACTATTCGGATCTAGCAAATGAATGGTACCATCATAGTGCAGCAGTTTGTTGGCCGCTGGCACAACAAAGGGTTGGGTAGTGTATAGGTAAGAAAAAAATCGTGCATTCGAGCGTCAGATGAGAGAATAGCATCTGACCTCGGAATAAGCACTTTAGTCGAGTTGAAAAAATGGATTTATGAAAAAAGTATTGAGTATGAAATACAAAGTACAGAGTACATTTTTTTTCTGGGCAATTGTAATATTTAGTAAAACGACTAATACGTATGCATAACTCGGAAGAATAATTTCTTAAATATTGAGGTGTAAATTCTCGCTACTTTGTACTTTATACTCCGTACTTAGTACTTTCTCAATCATTCGATAATTTATTCATCTGCTTCTGCAAGCCACTAACGATGGCTGATAGTTTTTCTACAGACATATCTGGTTTGGGGAAATCCGTACTTATATATGCTTTGGATTCCCAGATTTCCAATACATCCTCAATAGATACATCGTAGGGTTCGTAAGCTGGATTGTCAGAAATCAATTTTAATGTCTCCGTTTTCTTGATATTATTTTGAACGCGTTTGTATACGATCCCTTCATTTACGGTAACCAATACGTAGGTTTGTTGATCTTTTAAGGAACTCCAATTTTCAACGTATTGCCCTACAATCAAACTACCACTTGCTAAAGGCAACATAGAATCTCCTTTGATTTCAAAGGCACGATATGTTCCGCTTCCACTAAATATGGGAAGATAAAATTTAGGAAGTTCTGCTACATATTCCGGATCGGAGTAACCATTTAAATAACCTGCCGCAGCCTTCTCAGGCACAAGCTGAATATTTTCGTTATCGTCTTTATCAACGGTTATCGCTAAGACACGTAACTTCTTACCTTCGATATCTTTATTAAACGCTTCTTTTCGTTTATCAGGATCTTGTAAGCTTTCAGAAATAAGCAAATCAACGGTGGCACCAAACAAGCGTGACAAACTTGTTAATGTTTCTAAGCCTGGCTCTGCTCTACCTTCTTCATATGCACCAAGTAAGGAACGCTTAATACCAACCTTTTGAGCCAACTGCTCTTGAGTTAAACCCAATTGTTTTCTAAAGTACTTAATATTCTCACTGATCAAACTCATAGTAGTGTGTTTAAATTTATGCGACTGTTTTAAGAGAAAATTGATTGGACAATGTTCTCAACACTTCGCTCATTCTCATGCCTGTTGCATCCATTTCAACCGATAGTATGTAATTACTTTCTGAAGATTGATACGATATGCCTGCACGAACTGTAGACTTGCTAGAGCGGCAACGGCGAATCAAATATACTAGTTTTGTTGTCATATTGTTAATATTTTTAGTAAAACTAATGCACAATATTCAAATTGCCAAATTTTTTAGCAAATATTTTATAGATTGATAGTAAACGAGTTAATGAGTATATGAGTAAAAATATGTCCATAAACCCATAAATAGCTCAATCCTGTGTATATTGGCACGTTAAATAATACTAAAAAAATGAGTATAAAATTTCTTAC
>NZ_CALMGQ010000123.1 GCF_937863595.1 uncultured Cytophaga sp. | reverse complement strand
ATAATTCATAATTCATAATTCATAATTCATAATTCATAATTCATAATTCATAATGATCATTAAAAACGAATTACTTGCAGGTATTGTAATTGCTATAGCCACTTTTATATGGCTGTGTTTGGAGTTTGTGCTTGGATTGCAAGATACCTATATTGATTATTATATGTATGTAACCAATCTTGCATATATACTCCCAATTATAGGAATGTATTGGGCGATCAAAAAACGGTATGCAACATTTGCACCTGGTACTTTTCAATTAAAAGATGGCTTAATGAGTGGTGTGATTGTATCTGTTACTGCTGCATTTCTAAACTTACCTTTACAATGGTTTTTCGTAGAAAAGGTCAATCCACAGTACTTCGGAAATATGATTGCCTTAGAAGGTAAAAAAGCATTGTCAGGTGCGGGCAATACCATTGTTGCGATAACGGATGCACAAGCGTATTACAACGTGTCGACTTTTCTCATTAAAGGTTTTAGCAGTTTTTTAATTTTGGGTTTATTTATTTCGTTGATGGTCAGTTTTAGATTGGTAAAAAAGGACGCTAAAATATGAGTTATGAAGGAATATCGTTTTCTTAAGCTCCGCCGATCGCTATTGTTGGTGTTTCCGCTTGCTCAACATAATTTTAATGAGTAAATACCTACGCCGAGCAACAACAATCGAACTCTTAGTTGTTGGTGCTCTGGGATAAATTCATTCATTATCATTAATTTCAGCTGGCAGAAACACCAACAACAGCTTAATTTATGCAGTTAATGTACTTAAGGAAACGACATTGATTCAAAATTCATAAATTATAATTTATAATCGTTCCAAACCCAGTTTCTCCAACCATCCTACCAGCGCAACCGCATCATTTAATGCGATAAGTTGTGGTTCATCTTCTCGAATCGTATTATAAACTCCTTGATAAAATTTTCGGTAGTCACCCGGAAGTGTTTGATACATTTTTGATTCGCCTGAAATAAAATCAATTGAACCAAATGCATTCACATCCTCCATGCCCCAATAAGCGCCTCTTGGCTGCTCCCCTGCATTCAATTTCGCTTCCTGCGGATCGACACCGTATTTTGCGTACGTGCCTTTAGAACCTTTAATAAGCCACCTTGGAGTAGCTTGTTCTTCCAACATTCCTGCATGTATGGTATAGTTCAAGGAGCCAAACTGAAACTGTACATCAAAATAATCGATTCCGATTGCACCTGCACGTTGGGTTTTAATTTCTGCACAATAAGATGTTGGCACACCAAATAAGTAAAATGCTTGATCCATCAAATGCGGACCTAAGTCATACCACAAGCCATTACCCAATGCTGCAGATTCTTTCCAATAGGTTGTTCTTGGCTCAGGACGGTAGCGATCAAAACGCGATTCTATGGAGTGAATTTCTCCTAACACACCTTCTTTCAATAGTTGTTGTACGGTTAAAAAATCACCATCCCATCTCCTATTCTGGTAGACAAAAATATGTTTGCCTGTTTGTTGCGATAGGATTTGTAGCCGTTTCGCATCTGCTACGTGAATGGTGAATGGTTTATCTACTACTACATGTTTGCCCGCTAATAATGCTTGCTCAGCTAGGCTCGCATGCGTATCATTGGGGGTAGTTAAAACAATTAGCTCAATGGATGCATCTGCAAGTATCTCTTCATAGGTTCGAACAATAACAGCGGTTGGGTAAGCTTCGGCACCCGTCTTTGGAGTCCGTTCTAAAATAACAGACAATTCAAAATCAACATGAATGTCAATAAATGGTGCGTGCAGAAACTGTCCTGCTTTTCCAAAACCTACTAATGCGGTATGTATGGGTAATGACATTTTTTTTTAAATTATGAATGATGACTGAGCACCATTATTTTCACCCTGGTCTCATTATTCCGTATGTCGTTTTCTTCTTGACAAAGGTTGGCCGAAAAGGCACAACCTTGGCAATAACGAACCTTACAATTTCAAAATCTTAAATTCAACTCTCCTATTCTTGGCTCTATTCTCTTCTGTATCATTCGCAGCGGAAGGCACTGATTCGCCATAGCCTTTTGCAACCAAACGTGATGCAACAATTCCATGAAGAGTTAAATACTTCACAACTGATTCGGCACGTAATTGTGAAAGTTTTAAATTGTACGCATCACTGCCAACATCATCTGTGTGTGCTGCAATTTCTACCTGCATGCTTGCATTTGTTTTCATCATCTCAGTTACCCGATCCAATTCCAACTCCGATTCTTTGGTAAGTGATGCCGAATCAAATTGAAAGAATAAATTATTTAAACGAAAGGATACGTTCAATTTTAATGGTTCCAACACCATATCCTTTTTAATGGTTTGATATGCGACCGCTTTTTCCAGATCATACACTTCTGATTGAAAGCTATACCCCTTGGAGCTTACAGATACATCGTATTTCTTGCCTTTTTGTAGATATAAATTATACTTACCCGTAATGGAATCATTTTCGGTTGTAGCTATCTTTTCTTTGGTTTTAATATTACTGATTTGTATGGTTGCAGGCATAGGCTTATTGGTTGCTTCATTCTTTACAATCCCTTCCACCAACACTACTTCTTGAGGCTGAAACTCTTTGGGCAACGGCAACATATAAATATCATCCTTATTATTTTTATTGGTATTGGAAAGATAAATAACCTCACCAGTAGCTGGTACCGAAATCAATTCATCGTCTTTAGGGGTATTAATAAATTCCATCGGTATGGGTTTACTCCATCCTCTACCAACTTTTTTAGATTGATATAAATCATAGCCGCCTTTACCACCAGCTCTGAAAGATGAAAAGATTAGAGTTACGCCATCTGCCATGATTCTTGGATAGCCCTCGCATCCGCTGTTTACAGGTGGCGGAAGTGTCTTTGGGTTGATAAAGTAATTGCCTCGTTTCTCTGCACTCATCAATATGCAGCAACGCTGTCCGGTTGGTGATGTTTGATTTCCTGCTCGCATAAAATACAGTGTCTTATTATCGGGCGATACCGATGGAAAGCCATCGTACCCAGCAGTATTTACTGTTCGTCCCATATTTTTGGGCGCTTGCCACTGTTCATTTATTTTTTCGCTATACCACATATCCATACCTCCAACAGTCCCTTTCATGTTTGAGGTGAAATACAAGCGATTGCCATCGTAACTAAAGCAAGGTCCACCGATGAAGTCTTCTGGCAACAAGCGATTGTTGATTACATCCATATCTTTGGGCGTAGACCATTTGCCATTTACTTGTGTAGAAATATACAAACGCCACCGTCCACTTTTATCGGATTCAAAAATAAGTGTGGCACCATCGGCACTAATGGTTGGTGCAAATTCAGAAAACTCTGGTGTATTTATGGGAACACCTAAATTTTTCAAACTCGGGTGTATCAATGTAGGTACATTTTCTTGTGCAGAAACGCATATACTTACAAATAAAAAAAATAAAGCAGAACAATAAACGATTGTATTTTTCATGTTTACTGTGATTTAAAATGAAACTTACATATTATCCAATTCAGTTGAATCGGGCATATTTTCTAAACGTTTACGAACTAAGAGATAACCAAGGTAACCTCCTAACAAGCCTGCGCCCATCATCAATAGTAACTCATTTGTAATTGTTTTTGCTTCTTGAATTACTTCCGCATCCATTTTAACAAAACTTGAGAACAGTGCTATCATTAAAATTTCAAACAAAATCCAATAAAAAATAGTGGTTATAACCCATCGCGATTTAGACAGTTTTTTTTGTTCTGCCAGCAATGCATTTTTTTTACATAAGAAATACAATACAACAATCTCTAACATGTTTTTCTAATTTAACCGTACCTATTAATTATTAATAAGTCTATTTACAATTACTTCCAATTCGTCTTTATATTTTTCAATAGTGGTTGCTGATATTTCCATTAATCGTTGAATATTTTCAGGAGAAGCATCATCCATTTCTTGACTATCACCAATTAAATCTGGCTGTATGCGATGATATTGATCAATTGCTTGCATGGATCTAAACTGTATAATCAATTCACTTTCGATAACTTCAGATGCACCATTAATCATTACATCCAATAATGGATTTAACCAACCCAATCCTCCCCAATCTTTTACTTGTTCGTAGGTATACACTTTTTGATTTCTTCCAGTCCCTAAAGAAACCACTTCAAACTGGTCTATGGTCAACGGAATACCCTTTTCTGCAAATAAAACAGCTGCTTGCGAAACAGCACACATGGTTGGATTATTGGCATACACAGCACCATCAATCAAAGTATAAGATACGCCACTCATAGATTGAACACGTGAAGGTTCAAAATATAAGGGTGCACTAGCCGCAGCTTTACAAGCGTCTTTTACAAAGAAGTCTAAGGTTGTATCATTTTTTGCAACATGCGATTGAAAATAAACGGGCATTTTTAATTCAACATCATATGAGGTTATCAAACATGGTTTGAGTAATTCGCTTATTTTAGTTTGCTTAAAGGCAACATTTAAGACCTTTTCTAAAGGTTCATGTTTATATCTTGCTTTTAAAAAACCACCCATCGAAGCCATTTTATCCCAAACACCCGCAGAAAAAATATAACCGCCCTTTTCTAAATAAAAGCGTAATGCATCTGTAGCGTTAAACCGGTGTTGTGTTTGATCCACTACTTGTGGACATAAATATGCCGATGCAAGAATTCCGCCCGTACTTGTCCCTGCTATAAAATCAAAATAGTCACTGATGCGTACATCTGGATTTTTTGTAATTCGTTGTAATCTATTTTCAATATAAACGGCTACAGAAGCAGGAATAATACCTCGTATCCCACCACCGTCAATAGATAATATGCGAATTTTCTTTTTCATTAAAACCGAGTGATGTCTGCAGTGAATCGATCGATAACAGATGTTTCTTGATAATCAATTTCACCAACGGCATCTGCTATTTTTTTCATAAAAGATATACAACGTGTTTTCATCGCATCATCAAAATCATAATCATGACGATTTGCTTCTAAGGTATCTATTGCAAAGCTGTACGCTTCATTCAAACTTACATTTTGAACCTCTAATTGAGTAAACATGGCATTAATCCATTCACTATCGGTATCAGACAATTGAAATTCTTTGGTTGCTAAGTTCAATATGACTTCTTTTTCCTTTTCTTGAATCACACCGTCTGCTACTGCAATTGCATAAGCAAGACTTCCCATTGCTCTATGTATGTTTTCCTTTGCCATAATTTGAATATAAAATATTGTTTATTAAAATTATTGAGCGCTTGAAGCTCAACTAAATGCACACCATTGTTTTAAACGACAAATGAGCCTTTGTTGTTACAGTTCAATATACACAATCTCTTTAATAATGAGAACGCCAAGTGCATAAAAAAAGGCATATCCTGTGATATGCCTTGTACTTCTTGAGCTCTTGATTTTTTTATGGAAGCTTTCTCGCCAATAGAGTTTCTGGGCGAAATAGAGAATGTATGAACTACTTCATCTTAAGTCCATTCAAAGCCTTTGTATTTTTAGGATCCAATTTTAAGATTTTGTTCCATGCTACATCTGCTTTGGCTTTATCCCTGTGAATGGTATAGTAATAACCGATATATTCATTCGATTCAATTAATTCATCTTCGTATTTTTCACCATTTGCAGAACATAATTCAATAACTTTTTCATAATAGGGTTTAGCAATACCTAGCTTCGTTTCTGGATCTTGTGCTGCATTCGCACGAGCACGCCAGAAATACCCAATATATAAACTTGGTTTTAGTTCAATCAATTTAGAAAAGCTAGAGTCTGCCTTTACATATTCTTTATTATAATAATACGCTTGGCCTAATTCATAAAATACTTTGGGATCCTTTGTTGTTGGTCTTATTTGCTTACTCAAATACTGAACAGATTTAGAATAATTACTCTTTTCAAAATAAAATAATCCAATATTACTAAATAAATCTAGTCGTGTACTATCGATATCTACAGCCAATTGCATCTGTTGAATGGCTAAAGAATCTTCCCCCGTTCCCAATAAAATTTTACCATAATATTCATAATCTACAGAAGTAGCATTATTAATTTTTACTTTTTTGAAATATGTTTCCATATCCTTTTTAGCTAGTTCGTATTTTCCTAAACCATAATAACAAACTGCACGTCTGTTGTATATATAAGGACTAGCGTAATCTTTGTATTCTAAGCTGTTAAAAACTTCTACTGCTTCAGCATAGTTTTCATTTTTCAATAAAAAATAACCATATCTAAATTCAACATCATCATTGCGATCAATATAGGATAGATATTTCTTGTAATTTGCTATAGCCAATTCATTTTTTCTCGTACTATTGTATACATCTCCCAATGCTCTATAAATAGGACCATAAGTAGAGTCGACTGCTAAGCCTGCATTTAAATACTTTATAGCTAAATCAGTATTCCGAACGTCTGAATACAATTTACCATATTTCAATTTTAATAAAGGTATTGAATGATTCATCGTGGAAGCTTTGTTATAGGCTTCTATTTGCTTTGAACCTTCCGCTTGTTTGCTGTATGCATCACCTAATAATATCCAAGCTGTAGCATTGTTTTTAGTATCCACTTCGGTTGATTTCTTCAAGATGGCAACTGCTTTATTAATTTCAGAAGTTTCCGCATCCGTTACATAATACGCCCCGATGGCATTTAATACAGTTGTATTTTTATTCAATGACAATTGTAAAGCTTTATCAAAACTACGTTGCCCTTCAGTAGCATTTTTTTTATGCATGGCAACAATTCCTATACCAACATAATTCAAACCATTGGTTTCATCTGCTTTAATTCCCTCCATGAAATAGTATTTAGCAGAATCGTCTTTTTCTTTTTTTAGACTAATGTCGCCCAAATAATAATAATAGTCGCCCGCTTTTTTAGGAGTTGAAATCAATAAATTTTTATAAATAGTAGATGCTTTAGCATATTGCTCTTTTTCTACATACTTCTGTGCTTGCTCCTCTTGAGCAAAAACGGATGTCACAGATAAGGATATAAAAGTTGTTGCGATACAGCGTATAAGGTATTTCATATGTATTCAATTTATGAATAAGTAATAAACGTATTATTGATTTTTCATTTCAACTTCGCGACCAGGCATTCTGAAAGGTAATAGTCCTTCTTTTAGGATTAAACGCTGCCCACGGTTATGTTTCATGAAGGATACAAAAGCCGTGCCTAATCCAGTTTGTGCATCGTGATTTATAACGCGCAACACACGAATAAAGGGATATCTACCAAGTGCTAAATCATTTTGAAAAGAAGAAAATGCAGGTTCATTTTTCGTCGAACTTATTTTTAAAATTTTAATCGATTCTAAATTTGCTCTATTTTTTTTATTTTCAAGATTCACCAATGTACTGGAAGAAATACAACCAATGCTGGAATTATGTGTTTGAACGGATGCAATAATTTCAGCATCGGAGCCTCCTTTATAAATATGTTTTATTGAAGTTGGTTTGCCAAAATCTTTAATGAGGTAATTTGCAATAGATGAACCAATATCGTTCAGCTGAATGGAATAGGATTTCCCCTTTAACATACCAGTAAGAAACAATTCTTTTACTTGAGACAAAGAAAGAGAATCTTCAGGAAAGGATTTGGGGACAATCCAGGTGATGCCATCGTAGCAAATTGTATCGATGTATACATTCCATTTTTGAGATGTTACAAAATTACGTTCCGCTGTATTCAATTCACGAGATACAAATGCAGTAACATTTTTACCATTTAAAACATCTTCAATGCATTCAGATTCAGGCTTGATGCTAAGTTCAACTTCTCGAGTAGGGTTTAAACCCTCGTATGTAGAGATAAAAGTACGGAGAATCAGTTCCCACGATGGGTCACATACTATTTCTATGCGTTCCTTTTTTGATTCTATTTGTCCTTCTTTTACTTCTTGTTTAGAACAAGAAATAGTAAAAAGTAACAGTACAAAAAGAGAGCTATTTTTAATTCTACTTGTCACAAGTTAAGGTTACATATTGCGTTCGATGAACCAGGCTCTATAACCTCTGAAAGCACCGAATACGATTAACAATACACCAACAATTAATGTCATATCTGCACTTAATAAACCAGACAATGCATTTGGATGACTCAATAAATAAATGCCTATGGCCATGTATACCACGGCCATAGTCATTTTAAATCCTAAAAGGAAATTCTTCATTTTATTAATTTAATGTAAATTTAATACGCTGCGTTATTCGGACTTTTTTTGTTTCTCCGTTTTGATTACCAGGTGTAAAATCAGGCATTGATTTAATCACACGAACCGCTTCTGCATCGCAAGATGGATCTATTCCTCTACCTTTAATTACCTCAACATTCGTAACTTTACCAGTTTCCGTAATGACATAGCTGACATATACAACGCCAGTAACCTTGCGTTGTTTTGCATCTTCTGGGTAAATCATTTTACGTTGTATGTATTTTTCTACCTCTAACGCACTTTCTTCTTTTGTAGAAGTACCTTTAAATTTAGGCATTTCAGCAAGATACCCTGAAATTACTTCTGTTTTTTTAATTCCATCACCACCTAATTTACCACCTTCTTGACCTTCATCAAAGTCAATCTTTTTACCCTTCTTACCATCTACATCTTTATCAGATGGATTTGATGTGAGCAAAGAATCTAATTCTTTCAGTTGTTCATCTTTTGTTACCTTTTTATCTGGCTTAATTACAGGAGGTAAATATTTCATTTCTTCCACCTTAACCTCTTGAATTTTGGGAGGTGGTGGAGGCAATTTTTCAATCTCTTCTGCTTTCAATGGTTCTTCAACCATATCCATTTGTATTTCTACTGGTACAAATACTTCTTCGGGCTTAGCGCTAATCTTGTAATAAAAGTTAATGCATGCAGCAAGAATAAGGAAAGCCGTACATGTTACTATAACAGCTTTTGTAACATTCTTATCATACCAAACACGAAGAAAATATCCACCATACGATTTATTTCTGTCTTCAAAAACAATCTCGTCTAAGGTAGCTTTGCTTAAGTCTAAATCCTTTTCCATTGATTAATTGGTTGAAGTAGTATTTTTCTGAACAAGTACGAGATCTGCTGGTGTAGCATCTACCAATACCTTTTTGCCAATACCTAAGATGGCTAGTTCATCAATGATGTCAATTAAATTTTTATATTTCGACTCTTTCATCGGTTTTATAACTACGTTTAAGTTATTTCCGATTGCTTTTTTACGTTCAATCAAGGTTGCACGTATACCATCCGCAGAGAAGTTTGTTTCGTGAAAATCTGTTGAACCATCTTGATTCATTATATACCAATACACAATATCTTCTTTACCTAAAATAATAGTGATTGCATTACTTGCTTTCAATTCGGGTTGATCCTGTGGATTTTTAACATCCGGCGGAACAGCAAAATCAAATTTTTGTTGCTTTGTTAAGGTAGTTGCCAACATGAAAAAGGTAATTAAAAGAAACGCCAAATCCACCATGGGTGTCATATCTACTTTGGTAGACATTTTTTTGGATCTCTTCTTTCCTCCTTTACCGCCGCCGCCACCTGTATTAATTTCAGCCATGGTATTTTATAAGTTTTCGGGTTTAGCTTCTAAGGTTGTTACCAAGCTAAACAGATAAATTCTTCTTTTTTTAAGAGTAGCGATAACTTCTCCAAACTTACTGTAGTTTGCATCTTTATCTCCTTTAATCGCAATAGTAATACCTGGGCGCACACCTGTTGCTGTAGCAAGCCATTGTGCCAATTCATTGTTTGTAGAATCCGCAGGAATACCCGTTTGAACAAACTTTTTCCGAACCTCTGTAGATTGCCCCAAATACAAAGAAAGATCTGATTTCTGCATACCAAATGTTTCCGTTAATTCGAATGCCATTTTTTGATCTTCGTTTAAATTCACTTTAAACGTGTTGGAATATGCATCGATCATTTCTCTTCTGAGATTTTGATCTGGAATGGTTAAGAAAATACGATCATCATTACTGATTGAAATCCGAATCAGATTTGTCTCATCGTATTTTTGAGTAGAGACAGACGAAGGAACATCAAACTGAGCAGGCTCAGGTACTTTCAATTTAGCCGTAAGGATAAAGAAAGTTAATAACAAGAATGCCATATCGCACATGGCAGTCATGTCAAGAGAAATGCTTTGTCTTTTTGCTTTTACTTTAGACATGTAACTAGATTAATAAATAAAATTAAGCTATTACAGCTGATTCTTTTTCTTTGTTGTGTGTAGCAAAATTTTGGTTAATGCTAAAGCCAACCTCATCGATACTGTAAGTTAAGGTATCAATCTGACTCGTAAACAAATTGTAAAATACAATTGCTAATGCAGATGAAGCAATACCCAACGCAGTATTTATCAATGCTTCAGAAATACCCGAAGCTAGTGCTTCTGCATTTGGAGTACCAGAACTTGCTAGCGCAGCAAAAGCTTTAATCATACCAATTACAGTACCCAACAAACCAACAAGAGTTGCTACTGAAGCTAATGTCGCAAGTATCGTTAAGTTTTTTTCTAAGATGGGCAATTCCAAAGATGTTGCTTCTTCTAATTCTTTTTGAATGGAAACTTGCTTTTGATCTTTCGTCATTGATTTATCTGCAACCACACCTTTATATTTTTTCAACACAGATAACGTTACATTACCTAATGAACCTTTTTGTTCTTCACATACCTGCATGGCAGAGTTTATGTCATTTGAAGATAAAAACGATTTGATTCTACGAACAAAATTATCTACCGAACCTGAACCGTATGCTTGACGGATAGTAATAAAACGTTCAATAGAGAATGTAATTACCATTAAGAAAAACGACATCAAAACCGGAACAATTACTCCGCCTTCATGCACAATAGCTAAATAATTACCAGCTTTGGGTGCACCGTTGGAATCAAAATTGCTAGGTGATCCAAAAATAAATACATAAATGATAATTGCAACTATTAAACACAAAGGAATAACTAATAATGCAAACGTTGAACTAAATTTAGATTTTTGTGGGAT
This sequence comes from uncultured Cytophaga sp., assembly GCF_937863595.1. Classification (GTDB taxonomy): domain Bacteria; phylum Bacteroidota; class Bacteroidia; order Cytophagales; family Cytophagaceae; genus Cytophaga. Next base: position 5,753 of record NZ_CALMGQ010000123.1, on the reverse strand, counting down.
TGACTGATTTTCCATATTCATTTTTAAATAATAAACGATTCTTTGATTTTTATTGGTGCAAATTTCGATAATATAGTATTACGGTAATGTTAATTCTTGTTCAAATACGTATCAATTTACTAACATTGAATTAATAAAGAGATTGATTGCAATAAAATTTATAGTTTTTTTGTTTTTATCCCTGTGTCATTTTTTTCTACATTAATTCTTTTCAATTCTATCATAATGCAATATTACTATTGCTAAAGTAGAAGAACAAGATAAAACAAAATTATATTTTAAAAATACTTAAATTAAGGTATCGATACAGAATAATATTACGGCAACAATAAATAAACAATTTATTGCAAAACTTTTAAAATAAATAGGTAGGAATATAATTCACCAAACATAGCATTATTAACGAATTAATACGCTTGTTATTGTTGTTGTTGTTATTGGTTTCTGCTAGATCAAATCAATGATGGTGATTAAATTTATATCAAAGCACCAACAAAGAGATGTCATTTTTTTATACTCCGCAATGAACATGTTCAAGAAAATAAATTAGAGTTGTTGGTACAGCAACAATAGCAACTCTACCCCCTTAACTCAACTACATTGATCCCTAATTTATGATAGTTTTTTGATCATTCGAGTTTTTACCTTAGAAATTGGCAACTAATTTCACAGATACATTTCTCCCCATACCATAGATTCCTCTTTGGCCATTAGGTGTTTGAGAATAATATTCAAAATATTTTAGTCGGCTCATATTAGATTGATATGAAGTGTTGAATACATTATTTATTTGAAAATAAATATTCAAGGTATTCATCTTTGAATAAGCAACTTCAGCAGAAACACCCACATTAACTAAACTATACCCTTTTGTATACGTTTCTGTATTGGACAATCCTAAATATCTGTTTTGAGCACCCGTTACATCCAATTCAATACGTGGAGTGATGGACGTAACGATTTTTGATCCTGTTTTAATATTATCCGAAACAGCACTATTTATCTGCATGGGAAGAATAAATGGTAAATATTCCCCATTAATACCTTCATTTTTATATGTAGTATTTCTGTTATACCCGTATGTTAACACAAAGGAATTTTCGAATAGAAAGCCCTTCATTCTTTCTGGATGCACATTAAAAGTAGCTTCTACACCATACAATTGGGCTAATGACTGCGTGTATTTATATGTTTTATTTCCTTGAGCATCCTCAATTGGATTGTTATTTGCATCCAGAAGTTTATTCAGATAAATGTAATTTTGAATATTGTTATTAAAAATGCTAACAGACATTGAAACCTGTTTAAACTCGCCCGTTATTCCGATATCTTCTTGCAAAGAAAACTCTGGTTTAAAATTTTCATCCCCTAAATAAACAATATGTGCACCTGGATCTAAGCCATTTGAAGATAATTCAGTGATGCTCGGAGCTCTGTATCCACGGGCAATATTGGCTTTTATATTAAATTTATTGGATAAATTTTGTGTCAAACCTATACTCGCAGAAATACCTGAGAAGTTTTTATGAGTAGAAGAAAACTGCAAATATGCATTTGTTGTATCGTTTGAAATATAATCAAAACCTGTATTGGGATTTGTTTTTACATAAATTCCCTTCCAATTTAACTTACGAATATCATAGCGAATACCTCCACTAATGGTTGTTTTATTATGCTTCCATTTTATATGTAGATACGATCCAATATCAAATAACGCATAATTTGGAATCGGGAAATCTGTAGCATTTTTACTTAAATTATGTTGTGACATCCCATTTAATCCAATTGATGTTTCAATATTTTTAATCTTTGGAGCATCATATCTAATACTATAAGTAATGGTATTTAATCGCACAAACAAACCTGCTTGAGCTGGATGTGTCGGATGATTGTATTCTCTTCGAATATTTTGTTGAAATCCAACAACAAGATCCAGATTACTTGATCCTATCCTAATGGCACTATGATTATACAGCCGATAATGCTGTATACGCTGATGTAAAGGAGATAGCTTGTAACTGTTGAGTTCTTTTTGGGAAACAATTGGTCTATTTTTTAAATCATCGTTCGCACCTTCATATAGTTGTTTTGTAAATCTACGTGTCAAAGAATCCCTACTTCCATCGGGTATCCCTTGCGCATTATCATATAAGGTTGCATTGAAATTGGAATATCCACGAGTACTTTTATAACCAATGAGTCCAGACAAATTTGTCTCCTTAAAACTGGTATTGTAAACACGACCATCGTATTGATTTCTATAATTTTTAGCAACACGATATGCCCCACGGACGGCTGCAACAATGTGTTGGGTAGAATATGTTAACTGTAAACCATTACCAATGAGATTATTATTAGCCTGATATTCAGATGTTATTTTACCATGAATTGTAGTATCATTTTGAGATGGAATACTTGGCATTAAACTCACTACACCTGCTAACGCATCAGATCCATACATTAAACTCGCAGGTCCCTTTATTACTTCCGCTTTTTGTATGTTATAGCCATCCACCTCAAGTCCATGCTCATCTCCCCATTGTTGCCCCTCTTGTCTTAATCCATCATATAATGTTAATACTCTATTGTATCCCAAACCTCTAATAAAGGGTTTCGAAATATTTGGACCCGTTTTAACTGCAGCCACACCTGGCGAGTTCTTCACCAAAGCATCTATAACATTGCTTTCAACGGTTTTATCTAACTGTTTTTCAGAAACTACAACAATGGATATTGAATTTTCACGAATCAAGGTGGCGCTGGTCACACCAGTAATTACAACCTCTTTAATTTCACCTTCATCTTCTTTTAACATAAAGTCAATTACGAGATTTGTGTCATCTACATGAATATTTTTATCTATTGATTGATAACCAAAGCAATATACTTTTAAAGCATAATCACCTGCAGGAACATCCTCAATTTTGTAATTTCCGAGAGAATCTGTGACAGCACCCAATATAGTTTTATCTAACATCACGTATGCTAACTCTACGGGCACGCCTTCAGAATTAACCGTACCATGTATGCTAACAGATTGTGCATGAACTTGATGTATTTGTATAAAGTAAAAAACGAAGATAATTATAATAGCGAAAGCAATTTTCATATAAACTAATATTTTATTTGATCATACAATATTAATAAAGTTAGACTTAACTAACAATTTAATTAGTCTATTTTAAATACCTTTTTATAAAAATAAAAAACACAGAGTATTTTAGTGCCTAAATACATGGAAGAAAATAAAGAACTGAATTATTGAAGATTATTTTAGTCATGAAGCAAAAAATAACGTAAAAATAAAAATCTTTTAAAATGAAGTATGAAAACTAACGCGAAACAGATTTTGGTTATTGGCTCTGGTACTATGGGAAGTGGTATTGCACATACGTTTGCACAACATAACTATCCTGTTTATTTATACGATTCAAATAAAGAAGCGCTAAAACTGGCCTTAGAAAAAATCACGATTAATATAGATCGACAAATTACTAAAGGAAGCATACACCCTGCTGACAAGGAGATAGTATTAAAACATATCATACTTTGCAGCGATTTAACAATAGCTGCAAAAAAATGTTTTTTAGCGATTGAAGCAGTACCAGAAAATGTAGAAATAAAAAAAAATGTATTTGAAATACTCGATGCACATTGCCCACCAGAAACCATATTGGCTTCGAATACTTCATCTATTTCAATAACACAAATTGCGGGCTTCACAGGAAGACCCGACAAAGTTATCGGAATGCATTTTATGAATCCGGTTCCGTTGATGCAACTTGTTGAAGTTATAAGTGGATTAAAAACGAGTGATGACACAAAAAAAACTGTGATTGACATAAGTAAAAAAATTGGCAAGATACCTGTTACTTGCTCAGATTCTCCTGGGTTTGTAGCAAACAGAATATTAATGCCCATGATAAATGAAGCCATTTACACCTTACAAGAAGGTGTTGCAGGTACTTTAGAAATTGATCAAATAATGAAGTTAGGAATGGCGCACCCTATGGGCCCATTGCAACTTGCAGATTATATTGGGCTTGATGTTTGTTTACATATTATGGAAGTATTGCATGCCGGTTTTGGAAATAACAAATATGCGCCTTGTCCATTGTTGGTTAAAATGGTACACGCTGGTTACCTAGGTCAAAAAAATAAAAAAGGATTTTATGATTGGTCAGACCCTAAAAATCTAATTGTGAATGATATAATAAGATAAAAAGTTTCCATATATTACTTAAGTTTCATAAATTAGAGAGATTATTCCCTTTATAATACTATATATGCTACGAATATACATATTAAGTTTTTTTATACTTTGCTTTAAATTAACCAGTTACTCGCAAGTTATTGGTGGAAAAACCCTATCGAAAGATTGGAAGAAAATTGAATACGGGTACAATCCGGATAGTATACAAATTGATAATTTGTATTATATCCAAGGCGATGGTATGTTTATGGCCACGAACAAAGGTTTATATCAATACTTAGATTCTATTTTTCGTTTCAAAAAGGTTGACGTTTCTCCCAACCTTAAAAATGCTCGCGTTAGTATTATAATGAAGCATTTAGGTTACTATTATACTGGGTTTAGAGATGGATATGGTTTATTTAGAAGTAGTGATTTAAAAAAATGGGAACCACTGGGTAGTGGTAAATTAGGGACCAGTAAAATTTTCTACTTATATAGCATGGATTCCATGTTGTTTGTTTGCAACTGGCAAAAAACAATTTACTTGTCTCACAACTTAGGTAAAAGTTTCAGATCCATAAGTGTTGGTTTTAATGCTTTGGGTAAAAGCTATATTAATAATATTGAAAACTCGGAAGATTATATGTATTGCAGCATGAATGGCGATGGTGTATATTCTTTAAATATTAAAAAAGGCTCTGCTTGGGAACATAGTGATAAAGGATTACCAACGAGTAAAGCATATGGAGATCTTGCTATTATTACGAAAAGCTTATTTTTAGCAACCAATGATGGGGTTTATCGATCCGACAATAGAGCAAGCACATGGAAGGCATATAATAAAGGCTTGGAAGGAAAAACGATTACTAGATTGGTTGCAGGAAACGGTGTTTTATATGCAGCTACAAATAAAGGTGAATTATTTTTCTCTGAAGACTTAGCTGTTACATGGAAAAAGATTGCCATAGATTTTATGCAATCTCCTATCTCAGGCGTTTGTGTAACAGACAAGTCCATATTTGTAGCTGTTAATGGTACAGGTACAAAACCTTCGTATGTATATTACCTACCCTTCTTGAAAAAATAGAATATATTACTTTCACATAAAAAATAGAGCGATAAAATTATCGCTCTATTTTTTTGTAAGGTAAAACAAATACTATCAGGTTATTATTTACCAAGATAGGCTCTATACATCCACACCAATTTTTCTTGTTCGCGAATATAGTCGCTCATTAAGGCATTCGTTCCCTCATCATTTGCTTCTGCAGACAAGACTAATAAGTCACGTTGTTTGGATATAATAACCTTAAATCCATCTAAAACATGTTGAATAGCAACTTTACCTTCAGATACATTTTTTAATGCCTTGATCTCGGACGTTGAAATATAATCGGTGTATGCATGCATTGGTGTATGTGCTAAGGTTAATACACGTTCTGCTACTTCATCAATTTTCAAAATCAAATTATTATAGAGTTCTTCAAATTTAATATGTAATTCAAATGTTCCTAACCGATTGAATAGTTGGACCAGTTTGGTGGCATAAACTGGAACA
>NZ_CALMGQ010000122.1 GCF_937863595.1 uncultured Cytophaga sp. | reverse complement strand
CAGGTTTATTATGGTATACCGCTTCTACAGGCGGAACAGGTTCTTCTATAGCACCAATTCCAGCTACGAGTGCAATAGGTACAACTAATTATTTTGTATCTCAATCCACAAATGGTTGTGAAAGTAATCGTGCTCAAATTGCAGTAACGGTAAATGCCGCTCCAGCTACACCAACAGTAACAGCAGCGGTATCCTATTGTCAGAATGCTACTTCTTCAGCTTTAACAGCAAGTGGTACAGGTTTATTATGGTATACCGCTTCTACAGGTGGAACAGGTTCTTCTTCAATACCAATTCCAGCTACGAGTGCAATAGGTACAACTAATTATTTTGTATCTCAATCCATAGCTAGTTGCGAAAGTAATCGTGCGCAAATTACAGTAACGGTAAACGCTGCTCCTCTAGCAGAAATATCAGTAGTTGGAAGTACAACAATTTTACCTGGTTCTACTGTAACATTGAATGCGAATACTGGTACTGGATTAAGTTATATATGGTTTAATGGGAATACGCAGGTTGGAACAGAATCATCGTATGTTGCTGGTACAGTAGGTAATTATACAGTTCAAGTTAAGAACGTATCTCAATGTGTTGCTACCTCAGTCATAACATCTTTATCTACACGTCAGGATCAACCTTCTGTAATAAAAATTACTTCTTTCGAAGATAATGCAACGGTGACTTCGCCCGTAACCATCACAGCAGATGTAACAGATGTGGATGGGGCAATCGTGTTGGTTGAATATTTGGATGGAGATGTCGTAATTGGGTCAAGTACTTCTGCTCCATATGCCTTTACTTGGATAAATCCTTCAGATGGGCCACATTCAATTAAGGTAAAGGCAACGGATGCATTGGGTGGAGTAACTACTTCAAGTCCTATACACATAACTACGAATACAGCAACGACGACGGCAACAAGATCTTCAATGAATAATGTGTTTGCTATTATCTATCCAATTCCTGCGATGAGCGAACTTATTGTAGAGTCTGGGATTGACTTGACTGGTGCTTTCTTTAAAATAACCAATACTCTTGGTGAAGAGATTTCAATACCTATTCAAATTGAAAGCATGAATGCTCGATTGGATGTGAGCGGTTTGTCAGATGGTGCTTATGTGTTATTTATTAATCAATATTCAAGTATTATTACAAAGAAAATTATTGTTGCTCATTAAATATAATTTAGTTGTTATTATATAAATAAGTAAATTATATTAATTGTTGTATTTGAAAGCTATATAGTTGTTTGGAATTTTTAATATTATTCCGATCTTCTATATAGCTTTTTATTTTTGTTGCTTTAGCAAGAAATTAAAAAAATGTATTTTTTATTTTAAGGGAAATTGAGCTTTGTCGGTATTAGCGCTTCTCACCAGACAGGATGGACAGGTTTAATAGCTGAATTAATTAATAGAGTAGGTATTACGAAAAAATAATTATGAACGTTTCAATAATATACTTGACATTAAACATACAAGAATGGATATGGATAGTAGTCTTGGCTTGCATACTTATTGTGTTATGCATACGTATTAAGTGCATTTTAACTATACGATGAAGGGAACTTACAGGAGATATTTCTGGAATGATATTCGAATGAATAAACTTAATGTTGGTACAGAATTCTTTAGTGATTAAATATCCCCATACTTGGATGTATGCAAATTCCTAATCTGATTTTATTGGTTAATCGATCGTAGTTTAATAAGTTTTCTCCATAGCCATCATAGAATTGTAAGTAAATATATTGGTTTGAATGTTTTAGTGGATTATAATAGATACCGGTTTGTATGCTTCCATTCAAATTCAACTTTGCCCCTTTTCGTATGAGCGCATTGACTTGTAATTTATTTTTTATAATCTCCCAATTTATTGTCACTTCTCCATAACCCGCAAAATCGGTGATATTATTATTATCATTCATTGAAAATGGAATCCATGCTTTCGCTATGACTGTTATTTGTGGCGAAAGCAATGCCATATAACTTACAGACGTATAATTCCAACTTCTAGAAAAAGTACTGTCTCTGCCATTTGATTCATGTTCAACTTGGAACATTAAAACCCCAATTTGTTTTCCATTTTTAAAAATGAATTTACCTAAACCCAATCCTGGATTAAATATATTTTCTTGGAAGGGACTTGATTTTTCATAAATTTTCCAAAAAGATTTTTGTGTAAATGTTAGATATAAATAGCTTTTAAAAGGTAGGCTAGAATTGGTGATTCGTTGTTTAAAGCTAATCTGCATTTTAATATCCGAATTTTTTATTGTTGGGCTTTCGTCAAAGGTAGTTCCAGTAATAAAATAATTGTCTTTATAGATTGTAAAAGAGGGTTGACTTTTAAGAATACGTGTTATGGAGTCGCGTTGAATTTTTTCTTGTGCTAAAAGAGTAATAGATTGAAAAGAAATTATTAAAATAAGTAATGTAAATATTTTTGAAAAATGTGTGAAGGTAATGATATTGTTATTTTTTAACATGGCAATAAAATGGATGTACTACTTTTGTAGCAATGGTTTCAGCTATATAAGTTAGCCTATAAAATTGGAGAAAAAAAGTAATTAGAATATTAGCAGTTCTCGTTTTTTATACTGGTAATGATTGATATTTATTGACGTAAAATCAGCGGATGATATTGAGTCAAGAAATAAGTATACTTGTTTTTTTTGTGCTATTATCCTCTTTTGAACAATGCATCTATTCATACCATACTTTGAACTATCATTACAATGAATTAGAACTTGATATATAGTAACTTATTTAAGTTATCCACATAATGATTACATTTCCTGTATTTTTTCGTCTTTATGGAGTGTCTATAATTATTTTTACCTATCTATAATTGAATTATAAATATAATTTTTATTAATATTTCAATAATTAAAAAACTTTTTTGTAGATTGTTATACTATTTCTAGTTTTAATTGACTTTAACCAATAATTATGAATTTATTTTATAACCTTAAACGAAAATTTATCGTATCGTCGATATTTTTTTGTTTCGCGTTTGTAGTGCATGCCCAAACGCCAGTTGCTAAGTACGGACAACTTAAAATCTTCAATGGTAAGGTTTGTGATAAAAATGGCAACCCCGTTATATTACGAGGTATGTCTATGTTCTGGAGTGGCTATCCTGAAGGAGCTCCATATTACAACACAACAACTATAAATTGGTTGCGTGATGACTGGTGCGTAGATGTAATTCGTGCTACTATGTCCGTAGAGACTGGTTCTAGTACTTATATCAATAACCCAGCTACAGAATTAGCCAAAATAAAAACGGTGATTGATGCATGTATTGCAAAAGGAATATATGTTATTGTCGATTTTCACTCACATAACGCAGAGAATTATAAGTCGCAAGCAAAAACGTTCTTTACGGATATCGCAACTACATATGGCAATCAGCCAAACATTTTATATGAAACATTTAATGAACCGATCAATCAATCTTGGTCTGGTACGATTAAGCCTTATCACAACGAATTGATTACAACGATTCGTGCAAAGGATCCCGATAACATTATTATATGCGGAACAAGAACATATTCTCAAGATGTAGATGAAGCTGCAAACGATCCGGTAACGGGAACAAACATAGCATACACACTTCACTATTATGCAAATTCACACAAGGCTTCTTTAAGACAAAAAGCTACCAATGCTTTAAATAAAGGTGTAGCACTTTTTGTAACAGAATACGGTACATGTGATGCTTCAGGTAACGGAGGTTATAATGCTGCAGAATCTCAGACATGGTGGGATTTCTTAGAAGCGAATAAAATCAGTTCTTGTAACTGGGCTATTGATAATAAAAATGAAACATCTGCTGCATTAACTTCAGGTGCAGGACTTTCAAACTGGAATGCAGGGCAGCTTACACAGTCAGGTACGCTTGTTCGCAACTATATTAAAGGAAAATGTAATTCTGTATTGGTTACAGGTTCACTTACCGTTGCATTTGCAGGAAATAAGGTGAGTTATAATGCAGGAGATGCAGTAACGATGACTGCAACTGCAACTATTTCTACGGGTAGTGTTGCACGAGTTGATTATTATGATGGCGCTAATTTGATGGTTTCCAAACCAACTAATCCATATTCATATACAACATCAACGCTTTCATCTGGTGGACATAATATTACAGCAAAATCATACAATGCTGCTGGCGCATTGGTTGCAGAATCACCTTTGTATACCATCAGTATTGTTGGTGCATCAAATGTTTCTACTACGGGTATTACAGATCAGTTTGAAACAGCTACACAATTCTCTGAAATGACAGGTGGTACAAATGATCCTGCATGTTCTCCTTCAAGTGTTACAGGTGCAGCAGCAGGTATTTATTGGTTTGAAGATAGAAATGCAGCAACGCCTTTTAAAGCGGAAGCAACACGTGCTGGAGATGGTACGCTTCAATATATAGTATCTCAAGCTGCAAACTCTTACAATGTTGTAGGATTTAATTTTGGAGAATATTGTGTTGGAACTACAAAGAGTAAGTATACGTTAGATTTGAGTCAAAACGCAGTATTAAAATTGACAGTGTCTGCACCGGTAACAAATACAGCAACACTTGATTTGAAGTTTCAAATGAAAGATGCCGACGGCACCGTAATCGCAATTAATAAATTGGTTTTATTACCAAATGGTACTGTTGATGGTCCGAACTGGTATAAATATGAAGTAGGTTTTAGTAAAAATCACGTAACTCCAGATTTCTTATCTCTTGCACCAAATAGTACAACCAATTTTGTATTTGATTTCAAAAATGCATTATCTATTAAGAATCCGAATAATCCGACTTTTCCTGCTGATATCAACACAAATAATGCAGACTTTGATTTCAGTAAAGTTGTAGAAGTTGTTATTATTCCTGTAAATAAATTAGATACAGGTGCTCCAAACTATCAGCCACTTGCATTTACAGATCAGAAAATTATTTTTTCAGGTTTAAGTATGGGTGATCCTTCATTGGGTACAGACATTTGCACAACACCTAAAGCAGTTGTTGTATCTGATATATCGTATTGTGAAGGCGCAACGGATGCTATAGCATTAAAAGCTACAGGTATTAATGGTTTGACTCTAAAATGGTATACTACTTTAACCGGTGGTGTTGCCAATACTGTTGCACCAATACCTTCAACTTCCGTTGCAAGTACAACTACTTATTATGTAAGTCAAGCAACATCAAGTCCAAATACATGTGAAAGTATTCGAAGTCCATTAAAAGTTACTGTTGTAGCACCTATAACTGCTGATGCTGGTGTCGATCAAACCATTACTACTGCTATTTCTGCAGCTTTGGTTGGAACGGGTTCTTCAGTAGGTACTTGGACCATTACGACAAAACCTGCAGCGGCAACTGTTACATTTAGTCCTACAGCTCCGTCTGCTGCTGTTACTGCAAGCGGATTAACTGTTGATGGTGCATATGTATTTAAATATACCGTAGCTGCATCAGGATCTTGTCCTGCTGCGTCTTCAACAATGACTGTTACGAAAGCTACCCCTGTTTGTACAACTCCAACAACTGCGAATGCTGGTACTGCTCAATCAATCACAACTGCAACATCTGCTACCTTGACTGGTACAGGAACTGTAGTTGGTACGTGGACAGTAACAAATAAACCAGCAAATGCAACGGTAACATTTAGTCCTTCTGCAAATGCTGCTTCTGTTACCGCAAATGGTTTAACAGTTGACGGTACCTATACATTCCTTTATACTGTAAAAGGTGTTAGTCCATGTGTTGATGCTACATCTCCAGTAAATGTGGTTAAAGCAACTCCTGTTTGTACAACTCCTACAACAGCAAATGCAGGTACTGCTCAATCCATTACTACAGCAACATCTGCTTCCTTGACTGGTACAGGAACGGTAGTTGGAACATGGACAGTAACAACTAAACCAGCAAATGCAACGGTAACATTCAGCCCTTCAGCAAATGCAGCTTCTGTTACAGCTAATGGCTTAATTGTAGATGGTACATATACATTCCTTTATACTGTAAAAGGTGTTAACCCATGTGTTGATGCTACATCTCCAGTAAATGTGGTTAAAGCAACTCCTGTTTGTACAACTCCTACAACAGCAAATGCAGGTACACCGCAATCGATCACTACAGCAACATCTGCTTCCTTGAAAGGTACAGGTACTACAGTGGGAACATGGACAGTAACAACTAAACCAGCAAATGCAACGGTAACATTTAGTCCTTCTGCAAATGCTGCTTCTGTAACTGCAAATGGCTTAACTGTTGATGGTACGTATATATTCCTTTATACCGTAAAAGGTGTTAGTCCTTGCATAGATGCTACATCTCCAGTAAATGTGGTTAAAGCAACTCCTGTATGTACAACACCTACAACAGCAAATGCAGGCACTCCTCAATCAATTACTACTGCGACTACGGCATCATTAAGTGGTTCAGGTACAAAAGTAGGTACATGGACAATCATAACTGTGCCAACTGGTGCAGCCGTTACATTAAGCCCTACTGGAGCAGCAGCAGCTGTTACGGCAAGTGGATTAACGGTAAACGGTACCTATACATTTAAATATACGGTGACTGGTACGAGTCCTTGTGTGGATGCATTCTCTACAGTAGATGTGGTTAAATCAGTAGCACCTTGTACTGTAGCAACAACGGCAAATGCCGGAACTGGACAAACGATCACGACAGCTAATACAGCGTCATTAAAAGGCACAGGAACTTCGGTAGGTACATGGACGGTACAAACAAAACCGGATGGGGCAGCTATTACACTAAGCCCTACAGGTGCATCTGCTAATGTTACGGCTAATGGTTTAACCGTTGATGGTACATATACATTCTTATATACTGTAACGGGTGTTAGTCCTTGTGGAAATGCTACTTCAACTGTAAATGTTGTTAAATCAACTCCTACATGTACAACTCCTACAACTGCAAACGCAGGTACTGCACAATCGATTACTACAGCAACAAGTGCTTCTTTAACAGGTACAGGAACATCAATTGGTAAATGGACAATACAAAATAATCCTGCAAATGCAACAGTTACACTTAGTACTTCTGGTGCATCTGCAACAGTTACTGCAAGTGGATTAACAGTTGATGGTACGTATACATTCTTGTATACTGTAACGGGTGTGAGTCCTTGCGGAAATGCTACTTCAACTGTAAATGTTGTTAAATCTACTCCAACATGCTTAACTCCTACAACGGCAAATGCTGGTTCTGCTCAATCAATTACTGCAGCTACTACGGCTTCTTTAATTGGTTCGGGATCAAAAGTTGGTACTTGGACCGTAGTAAATAAACCTGAAGGTGCATCTGTTACGTTTAATCCTACAGGTGCATCTGCTTCTGTTACGGCAAGTGGTTTAACTTTGAATGGTACATATACATTTAAATATACAGTACTTGGGACGAGTCCATGTGTAGACGCATCTGCTACGGTAGATGTAGTAAAATCAACTGCTCCGTGTGTTACTCCAACTATTGCAAATGCAGGAACAGCACAGTCTATAAGTACTGCAACGACGGTTACACTTTCAGGTACAGGAACATCGATCGGAACTTGGAGTTTACTTACAGGGCCAAGTACTGTTTCATTTGGTACTTCTGCGAATATGGCTTCACTTACAGTTACTGGCTTAACAGCTGTTGGAGATTATACATTCCAATATTCTGTGGCTGGTACAAGCCCTTGCGTTACAGCTACTTCACCTGTTGTAATATCTAAGACTACTACAACAGGTATTAATGCTGCATATTTAGATGCAAACATTCAATTATATCCAAATCCGGTTACGGATAGGTTACAAGTAGATGTATCAAACGTTGGTGGTATTATATCATTGAAAATGTATGATATGTTAGGTAGAATAATTTATTCAACTGAAAATGCATCCATTGAAAATGTTGATATGTCTGATTTAAGCAATGGTATCTATGTCATTCATATTCAATCTGATTATGGTACATATAGTAAAACAGTAGTTAAACAATAATTTCAGTTGATTTTTTTAAAAGGCTCGTCGTATGACGAGCCTTTTTTATTTTTTAAAGTCGGGAGTAAAATGGGGCAATTTTGTAATTTTTTTTGAATCGGGTATAACAATCCTTGATATATAAAATGTCAAATTGTTTTTATAATTAATATGTTATTTATACATATTAATTATCTGACAGTTCATATTTACAAACTCTATACGGTTATGAAGAACGAAAATAAAATAGATACTGGAAAAGAAAATGTTAAAAAGGAAAACCTTGAATTTCCTGGCTATCCATTATATCCTGCAAGTGAGGATATATATTCAAAAGGAATAAAAGAAGGAGATATTAATCCTGAAGATACTACTAAAAAAAAACGTGCAGTAGAACATATAGAAGGGATGAATGAAAAAACATTCATAGATGACATGTCTGGAGCTGATTTAGATGTTCCAGGATCGGAGCTTGATGATCAACAAGAAGAAATTGGAAGTGAAGACGAAGAAAATAACTATTATAGTTTGGGTGGAGACGATCACGAAGATTTGGATACGGATAATGGTTGATGTAAATCAATTATAATTTAAAAAAAATGACTTAGAATTTTTAAAACATTCTAGGGCATTTTTTTAATACACTTCTTTATCTAATGGATTTTTCTGGAATGCTACCAATAATGAACAATAGATAATGATGATTTCAATCCAGTATTTCTTTAACCAAAAAATACTAAACAATCTAAAAAAGAAAAGTCTCGCCATACAGCGAGACTCTCTTACAATTAAGCAATACGGGAGGTAGTGCTAAAACTTTATTTTGCAAAATTCACAGCACGCATTTCACGAATAACCGTTACTTTAATTTGTCCTGGATATTGCATTTCTTTTTCAATTTTTTGAGCAATATCAAATGATAACATTCCTGCTTTGTCATCGCTAACATTTTCTGCATCTACCATGATACGTAATTCTCTACCAGCTTGTATTGCATAACATTTCAACACACCATCAAAGGATAAGGCAAGTAATTCAAGATCTTTCAATCGTTTGATGTATTGCTCCATCACTTCTCTACGAGCACCTGGTCTAGCACCACTAATTGAATCGCAAATTTGAACAATAGCTGAAATTAAGCCAGTCATTTCAATTTCGTCGTGGTGAGCGCCAATTGCGTTGCAAATTTCTGGAGACTCTTTGTATTTTTTAGCTAACTCCATACCTAAAATAGCGTGCGGCAATTCAGGCTCATCTGGATATACTTTACCAATATCATGTAACAAACCAGCACGTTTGGCAACCTTCGCATTTAAGCCAAGCTCAGAAGCCATAGTAGCACACAATTTCGCTACTTCTCTTGAGTGTTGTAATAAATTTTGTCCGTAAGAAGAACGGAAACGCATACGACCAACCAAACGAATTAATTCAGGATGTAAGCCATGTATACCTAAGTCGATTGCAGTACGTTCTCCAATTTCAATGATTTCATCGTCTAAGTGTTTTGCTGTTTTAGCAACAACTTCTTCAATACGAGCAGGGTGTATACGGCCATCTTGTACCAAGCGGTGTAGTGATAAACGAGCTACTTCTCTACGTACCGGATCAAAACCTGAAATGATAATTGCTTCAGGCGTATCATCCACAATAATTTCTACTCCAGTCGCTGCTTCTAATGCACGAATGTTTCTACCTTCACGACCAATAATTTTACCTTTGATATCGTCGCTTTCTATATTGAAAATAGATACGCAGTTTTCAACAGCATTTTCAGTAGCGGTACGTTGAAGTGTTTCAATTACAATTTTCTTCGCATCTTTTGTTGCTGTCATTTTAGCTTCATCGGTGATGCGTTTGATGTAAGAAGATGCTTCAGTGCGTGCTTCTTCTTTGATGGTGTCCATCAATTGCGCTTTTGCTTCTTCACCCGTAAGGTTGGCTATTTTCTCTAATTGATGAATTTGAGAATTGCGTAATTTTTCTAATTCTTCTTTTCTCTTTGTTAAAATTTCTAATTGAGAAGAAAGGTTTTCACGTAAAGAATCCAATTCAGCTTCACGGCGGGTATTCGTTTCAATCTGTTTGGTAAGTGTTTGTTCGCGTTGCTTAATTTTTTGTTCGTTCTGAATGATTAGATTTTTCTTTTTGTTGGAATCATCTTCAAACTCCGTTCTTAATTTTAAGAAATGTTCTTTCGCTTCAATTTGTTTGTCTTTTTTTGTGGTTTCAGCTTTTAATTCAGCTTCTTTAAGGATTAAATGAGCTTTATCTTTTGCGTCGGATTCTTGTTTGGAAAAGTCTTTTTGGAAAATGACTTTTCCTGCTGCAATGCCAATTCCGATTGATACAACCGCAGTGGCAAGGATATAGATTATTAATTCAGACATGATTATTTTTTAGGGTTTTACAACAATCTCAGTAGATACTGAATGTAGTAGGAGGTAACAAATGCAAAAATTTCTTTAGTTCTATAACGTATTATAAAGCTAAAGCCTCTGAAAGAATATGATCTATGTGCTCTATTTTATTTTGTAGGATTGAATCCTTTTCCGTTAAGCGTTGGCCTGATTTTAACGTATCCATAACTGTATCGATTACAGCCATAGATAATAAGTCTTGTTTATCGTCAATTCCAAATTGCTCACGGAATCTTTTGAGCTTTTCATTTATTAATTTACCAGCCGCACGTATTTGCTCTTCTTCAGAAGCATCCACGCGCATCGGGTATTCGCGATCACTAATTCTGATTTTTATAGATAACTCACCCATAATAAGGGGTTTAAATCAGTTTTATTCTTTGATAAAGGCAATGCATTTGTCAATCTCCTTGATATACTCATTGATTTTGAGCTTTAGCTCAGTCTTCTTATAAGTATCATCTGTGATTGATGTTACAATTTTACTTATTTTCTCTTGATTATGAAAGTTTCTCACTTCTTCTTCTTTAAGAATAATCTGATTTCTCAGTTTTTGATTCTCTAATTGAAGCTCTTTGTGAGTAATCGTTAAACTTTTATGGGCAAGTGCTAATTTTAAAGCTTTCGCTTCAAGTAGTTCTAACCGCTTTAAAATATCTACCGATACAGACATAGCACAAATTATATAAAAACGAGGTATAAAACAATAAACGCAGCATTATAAGTTATACATGAACTCAAATGCGTGAACATCTTTTATATCAGGTAGTTTAATTATTTACGAATAGTGGTATTAAGTTCTTTTTCAAATACCTGCATCAGCTTATTCATAGTTGAGTCAATTGCTTGATCAGTAAGAGTTTGTTCCTTGTCAAGTAATGTAAAACTAATAGAATACGATTTCTTACCACTTTCAATGTGTTTTCCATCATATACGTCAAACACATTAATATCTGAAAGTATTTTTCGTTCCGTTTTTAAAGCAAGTTCTTTTATATGTTCAAACGTTACCGATGCATCTAATACCAAAGATAGATCTCTACGAACTTCTGGGAATTTAGAGATTTCACTATATTTTGAAGTGTTTGAATACAACTCCAATAATAAATCAGCATCGAAATCAGCAAAAAGAACATCTTGTTTTATGTCCGTAGCTTTTAGCAACGCTTTTGAAACATATCCCATTTCAACTAAAACTTTACCCCCATGTTTGTAAATAACTCCTTTTGAAAAGATTGGATTGGATTCGATTTCTTGAACTTGGGTAACTGAGATATTTAATTTTTCTAATATTTGGACTACAACAGATTTCAAATCAAAGAAGTCAACTGCCTTGGATGCCATATTCCAACTTTCAGTATGTTGATTTCCTGTTAAGAAAACAGCCAATTTATTATTCTCTAAATATTTATTTGCTCGTTTCGAATATGTTTTCCCCCATTCAAAAAACTTTAAATTTTTCTGACGGCGATTAATATTATACGCAATGGATTCCAAACCCGTAAAGGAAAGAGAAGGGCGCATAAATGCCAATTCTTCACTTAATTTATTTAAAATGGACACCGCATCTGTTTGTGCAGATAGCAAATCTACATAGGCAGCTTTAGTTAATGAATTTGTAAGGATTTCTTGAAAACCTTTTGCAATCAGTGTCTGATCTACTAAGCTGTGTATTTTATCTGTATCTTTAGTTGGAAATTCTGCTAAAAATTCTGTACTCAAGCGATCACTTAATTCAATATTGTCATATCCGTAAATGCGCAAAATTTCTTCAACTAAATCTGCTTCGCGTTGTACATCAACTCTAAAAGGAGGTATGTCCAATACAAGTAAATCACCATTACGGAAAGCTAACTTAATATCGAGTAAACTAATAATTTCTAAAATTCGGTCTGCAGGAATTTCTTTTCCAATTACTTTGCAAATACGTTGATGTGTTGTTTCAATTCTGAAAGGAGGGAAGGTTTCCGTTTGAGAATCTAAAATGTCTGCAGAAATTTCACCACCTGCAATTTCAACAATCATAGCAGCGGCTTTTCTCAAAGCAACTTTTGGCATATTGGGATCCGTACCTCTTTCAAAACGGAAAGAAGAGTCAGTCTTTAAACCATGTTTCATCGATGTTGTCCGTATTATTTCTGGATTGAAATAAGCACATTCTAAGAAAATATGACGCGTGTTTTTTTGAACTCCAGATTCTAATCCACCATACACACCAGCCATACACATAGGTTCTGTAGCATTGCAAACCATTAAATCTGATTCTAATAATTTACGTTTTTCGCCGTCGAGTGTAATGAACTCAGTGCCTGCCGGAAGATTTTTTACAACAACCGTATGTCCTTTTATTTCATCTAAATCATATGCATGAAGTGGCTGGCCTAAACTATGCATTACATAATTTGTAATATCAACAACGTTGTTGATTGGGTTCAAGCCAATCGAACGCAAACGTGTTTTGATCCATTCAGGTGATTCACCAATCTTAACTCCAGTAATAGTGAGGCCTGTATATCGCGGACATGCTTTTGTATTTTCAACTTTTAAATTAATCCCACTTGCTTTAAAGCCTGGTTGGAAATTTTTAAGATCAACTTTTTTAAGATTTCTATTTAATAATGCTCTTAGATCTCTCGCTACTCCTAAGTGAGAAGCGGCATCCGCACGGTTTGGAGTTAAGCCTATTTCAAAAATAGAATCTACTTCAACATTGAAATAGGATTGAGCAGAAGTTCCTGCTGCGATGTCTTTCTCAATAACAATAATTCCATCGTGAGACTTACCCATCCCAAGTTCGTCTTCAGCACACAACATGCCTTCAGAAACTTCACCGCGAATTTTAGATTTTTGAATTTTAAAAGGTTCGCCTTCAGAAGGATACATCGTTGCGCCAATAGTAGCGACAACAACTGTTTGACCAACTGCTACATTAGGTGCACCACAAACAATGTTTAAGGGAGTTTCCGCACCCACATCGACGGTGGTTTTGCGTAAACGATCTGCATTTGGGTGTTGCTCGCAGGTTAATACTTTCCCAATAACGATCCCAACTAAACCACCTTTTATACTTTCGTAGGCTTCTACTTTTTCTACTTCTAAACCTGAATGAGTCAATAGTCTAGCTATTTCTTCGGGGGATTCTGTTAAATCAATATAGTCTTTAAGCCAATTATATGAAATGCGCATGTATTTATTCTATGTTATAACGCGCAAAAATACGGAATAAACTAGAAAGAATATAGTTAACTGAATGATTAATTAAATCTAAAAGTTAAAATAATGCTATTTAAAATGCTAGCACACCTATACCCACGCTAAGTGTAAATAGGTAATCCGAGAACATTTTGGATGTACATGCAGCATATACTGGGTCGAAATCGATGCGCGTATCAGAAGCTTTTATGCGGGTTAAACCATAAAAATTAACACCGTATTTAAGATTTGTGTCTATTACCAGCCTATTAAATAATATTTTTTGACTTCCCATTCCAATTAAAATAGTACTAGTGGAAATGGTATTTATTTGTTTGTTTCCACTAGCATAATAACGACCATCATCACTTACTGTTACATAGTTTTTTAAATATTCAATTACGAAATATCTTCCAAAAGGTGCTAGTGCACCAGATGATCTATTCAAGAAGAATTTCATATTTGCACCTAGGTTGTACCCGTAAAAGTTTGCAGCAGATTTGAAGGTTGTGGGTGCTGCAGGATAAGATTGCCCAATTGGTGTTGTCGAAAGTTTGTTCAATAGTATGATGTCATTTACTTGTTCTGCAGAAATACCAAAAGAAATATTCCTTGAAATGACATAGTCCATACCAACTGAAAACTTGAAATTAAAATCTAATGGTTTTTCGTTTGCAAACAAAAAACCTGTAATCGGCATTCCATGTATATTTGCTTTTAGTATACATCTTTTTCCCATATATCCGGGAACTTGTCCAAAGGAAATAGACCCGTATAAACTAGTAAGGAATAAAAATATTAATATAGTTTTTTTCATTTTCCTTTTTTCATTTTTAATAGTTGATAATACATGGATGAATTTATTGCACCCATAGAATCTCTATATTTAAGCAATCGAACATTTTTATAATCAAATGCTTGATTTCTACAATTTAAAGTTATTAAATAGGTGTATGTTTTAAAAGAGGGAGTTACTGCATAATATAGTCCTATTGGAAATGTTGGAAAAACCAAAGCTGTCCATATTACTACAAAAACCTTAACAACTGGACTTTTTTGAATGTGGAATGAATAGGTTCCCATTAAAGCTAAATGATGCGATTTGTATCCATTACAGGTAGTATCTACTAATTCGAAATCTGTTGAAATAATTTGTGAACCATTCGTTAAAACCTCTTCTACTTGACTTTTAAATAAAGAATGATTATGAAAAGCAAGCGTATCATTTTTTGTCCAACCAACTGAGCTCACAATGGTATCTCTTATTTTTAATTGATTGGATATCTTTCTTATTTGTTCGTTATATATAAGTAGAGATTTTTCTGAAGCAATAAATTTCTCTTCTGTTTTTCTTCTTAAATCAAATTTTTTATAAACAGGATCAAGTATGATGATGTTGTCAATTTTTGCATATCCTGTTTTAGATTTCTTTTTATTTGCTAAAACAAGTCCATCATTATCTACTGTAAAGGAGTTCTTAGATTCTTCAGAAATGGAATTTAAATATTTTTCAACAAAAGGAATAGATGCAATCGTAGTTCTACCATTTGGTATGTGTTCTAGATTTTCTTCATTGTCTTGATAGATAAATTTAAAATCATATAACAAATCTCTTAATCGAATTTCTTTTACAATAGTTTCTTCTCCGGGATATGTTTTTAAATAAAAATAGGTGCTTAATATATTGAGTTCAGTATCCGATAATTGTTTCAAATACTCCGCAATAAATTGAATTTCTTTTGGTGTATTACTTGTAGTTGTATTTAAATTATCTTGATCTTGAGAATTTCGATATTTTGACGCAAGGTAAAATGTTTTACACAATAAATTATTTAAGTAAGCATTATTAGGATCATTTTGTAAAAGTTCATAGATACAATAAAACGCATATAAATAATTTCCTTTCTTTAAAAATATTTTCGAAACTTCAAATTGAGCAATCTTTTGTATGGTAAAAAAATCTTTTTGAGGAAGAATAAAGTATGATTTGTTGTGATTTAAAGAATCAAAAAGTTTAGAAATCGTTGTAATGCGTTGAGATAATGCTGGATGTGTCTTACTATCTGCTTCAAGATCTTCCGTATATTTTAATGAATCAAAATCAATAGATTTAAACGTTATGTGAAGGCTGGTTTCTTTACTGAAGAAAGAGGGAGTGAAGTGATACGTATCTTTTAAAGGAATATCAGATGCTAAAATTTTCATTACTTCCATTCCTGCTTTTGGATTATATAGAGTACCTAATAAAAGTTTAGTGCTCTCTATATCGGATTCTATTTCTTGATCTTTTGCATACGTTGTATTAGAAAATAATATGGATTCTACATTAGAGTCTGAGTAATTGATTCGTATTTTTTTACGCTGAATTTTCTCATTTAGTACGAATCTATTTAATACATGATTTTTTTCAAAATGAGTAACCTCATGTCCTAATATAAAAGCTAATTGAGCTTCATTTTCAAGTTTAGCTAGCAATCCAATATTTATAAAAATAATGCCATTGTTGGTTGCATATGCATTTACGATATCAGACAAAACTACATAAACTCGAATTTGTTTTTTTAATTCGGGCTTATGCACTAATACTTTATCTAATACCTTATTTACATATATACCTATTGGGTCATTGTAAAGAACTTTCCCATTGTGAAGCAATTCATCAACTAAAAAGTTGTTTTCTAAGTAAAACTTCTTTTTAGACCGCTTTAGATACGTTTCCTCTTCTTTAGAGATTGTTGTTTTATCTGCTTTAAATTTTGAAGAGGATAATCCTAGAAAGTCTGCTGGAATCTCTCCTGAAGACTTAATATTAATGTAATTGTCAAAATTTTGTGCTAAAGTTTTAAAACATAAAATAGGTAAAAAAGAAATGATTATGACTAAGATGTATTGATTTTGTAATTTTTTCATACCTTCAAATAATTATTCAAAAATGTAGATAATCTATTCAAAATGAAAGTACAGTATTTATTTTATTTTATTTTATTTTTCGTTACGCTTTTTTCAGGGTGCAAAAAAGGCGGAGTTGAACCAAATACTATTATTGGAAAATGGTATGTAGAGCGTTATACTGTGTATGATAGTGACGGTGGTCCTAGTAGTGGATATTATTCCTATGAACCCAAAGAAAATTATGAAAGTGTTGGGGTTTTTAATTTTAAAGCGAATGGGAAAGGGATTTACTTGTTTGAAAATCAGGAATTTGATTTTTTTTATAGTATTTCAGAAAATGGAAATACTAATAATGGAAGTTCCAGTAGTTTTAACGGAATTTCTACAAACAGTAACTCTGTAAATGAAAATACGATTGTATTGGAATTCGACAAATCTGCCATCACTACATTAAATTCTCCTATTATAGCAAATTACTATTTATTAGATGTAACAAAATATGAATTATATTCTAAAACGAGCGGAATGTTACGTTTTAGAACATCCCTAAATAAATATTCTTCCAATGCAGTTTCTAATACAAATAATGTGGAATTTATATTAACTAAGCAATAATTAGCGGCCGTTTGCGATGATCACTTGCCCTGTAACTTCATGATTATTATTGTTTGAGTCTTGTACTTTTACATTACAAAAGGACAGAATGATTTCTGTCTTGGTGTATTCTGCATATATTTCACCTTCATAACCATAATAATAATAGGAACCGTAATACGAGTATTGGTTGAAAATATGAGTTAGCGTTGCAGTACTTGAAGTTGGTGTTAACATTTTTTTTACATCAAATTTCACTTTCCCTATGAACAAGCCTTTATCTGGAATGTCAACTCTAATGGAATTATATGTTGAATAATCTCTACAATCAATATCTATATAATCGTCAATATAGTTGACTTGAGGGTCAAAATGCATGTTTGATCCACTTGGTGAATAGGTATAGGTAATTGTATTTTTTTGTAACGTAGATGCGCAGGGAGCCGTAAGTACAACAGGAACACCCTGTTTAGAAAAACCAGTATTATGAGCATTTAAAGGATCAGGGGCTGGCAGATCTTTTTTACCACAATTTACAAAAAGTAAAACGGATGAGATTATACAAATTAGTATAGTCGTGTATTTCATAGGTTTAGTGTTTTTTAAAAATAACTATTTTTTTTAGTATTATGTGTTTTTTTAAAGCATTTTGTCCTTTTTTCATTTTTTTTGATTCCAATCAATTTGTAACATGATAATTATCATATGTAATCCTGTTTGAAAAAGGGAATTTTGATTTAAAACAAACTCCAAAGCAGACAAACTCTAATTTAATTTGTAGATTTAAATGACAAACAATACTTTTAATATGCCAATTAAATCTACTTCCAGATCTGATTTAGAATCTAGATACCAAGCAATCATTGATAACGCAGTAGACGGAATTATTACGATAGATGAACGAGGAGTAATAGAATCAGTAAACCCTTCTACATTGCGCCTGTTTGGCTATCCAATGGATGAATTAATTGGAGAGAATGTTTCAATCTTAATGCCAGAACCAGATCGAAGTAGTCATGATCGCTACATGAATAAGTATCATGCTACCGGTAGAGGGAATATAATTGGCAAAGGCAGAGAGGTTATTGGTAGACGTAAAGACGGGAGTTTGTTTCCGTTCTTATTGAGTATAAGCGAACTTATACTTGAAAATAAAAAGATATTTACGGGTATTATACATGATATTTCCGAGCTACGAGAAGTAAAAGATGCCTTGGCTCGGGAACGGGATTTGAGTGAATTGAAGTCACGTTTTGTTACAATGGCTTCTCATGAGTTTAGAACGCCCTTAAGTACGATTCTTTCTTCGGTATCCTTGATTTCTAGATATAATGGTACCAAAGATGAAGATAAGCGCATTAAGCATGTCAATCGCATTAAGTCTTCCGTCAATAACTTAACAGGCATTTTGAATGATTTTTTATCGTTAAGCAGATTAGAGGAAGGCCGCATTACAAATGACCCTACAGAGTTTTCCATCAACGATTTGTCGAGCGAAGTAATAGATGAAATGAATGGGATTTTAAAAGAAAATCAGCAGATTCAGCATTTTCATGAATTACCTGAAGAGATGGTTTTTCTTGATAAAAATCTCATTCGAAATATCATGATCAATTTGATTTCGAATGCAATAAAATATTCACACGAAGGACAGAAAATACAAATAAATACTAAAGTTGAAAATAAGTTATTGACGCTTGAAGTGAAAGATCAAGGAATTGGGATTCCGGAAGAAGATCAAGTGTATTTATTTAGTAGATTCTTTCGTGCACACAATGCAGCAAACATTCCAGGAACTGGACTTGGTTTGAATATAATAAAAAAATATTTAGATATACTTAGAGGTAATGTTGATTTCGTTAGTAAACAGGCAATGGGTACAACGTTTATTGTTCAGATTCCTTTTTAACATTATATAAAATGAAATCAATTTTAGTTATTGAAGATAATTATGAGGTACGTGATAATATTGCTGAAATATTGGAGCTTGCAGACTACAAGGTGTTGACAGCGTCTAATGGCAAAGAAGGTGTTGAAGAAGCAAAGCGATCACTTCCAGATCTGATTATTTGTGATGTTATGATGCCAGAATTAGATGGTTACGGTGTATTGCATTTGCTTAATAAATCTGAAGCAACAGCAACCATTCCATTTATATTTTTAACAGCCAAAGCTGAGAAAAATGATTTCAGAAAAGGAATGAATCTTGGTGCAGACGACTATCTAACAAAACCTTTCGATGATGTTGAATTATTAGATGCCGTTGAATTGCGTTTAAAAAAGAAAGCACTGATTCATACACATGCTGCAGGTGGTAATTTAGAGAGTATCAATCAACTTGTTTCTGAAGCAAGGGGCAATCAAGAATTAGAAAAATTAATAGCAGATCAACGTAAAATTAGTCGCTTTAAAAAGAAGCAAGTTTTATATTCTGAAGGAAATAAAGCCAACTCCTTATACTTTATTGTTAAAGGGAAGTTGAAAACGTTTAAAACCAACGACGATGGTCGTGAGTTGATTACGGGCTTGTATAAAGAAGGGGATTTCTTGGGTTACTTAAACCTGTTAGAAGGGAGTGATCATACCGAGTCGGCAACAATGCTAGATGATTCAGAAATTCACATTATACCTAAAGATGAATTTTTTGCTGTGTTGTTTAGTAGCAAAGATGTTTCTGAAAAATTGATAAAAATGCTTTCTGATAACTTAATTGAAAAAGAAGAGCGTTTATTGAAATTAGCTTATAACTCCGTTCGGAAACGAGTTGCTGAATCGTTGTTGATGATTTATAATAATTTCAATAAAGACGAAAATCCCGACAATTTTACAATGGCAATTTATAGAGATGACCTGGCAGCAATAGCTGGTGCTTCGAAAGAGACCGTTATTCGTACCTTGTCTGATTTTAAAGAAGAAGGATTGATTACGATTCAAGGAAGTAAAATTTCAATTGTAAATATTTCTAAACTTCAAAAAATGAAAAATTAAAGAAATGATGAAAGCAAGTTTAATTTCTGCGCACCCTAATTGTACGCATTGCGGAGAAACTTGTGTAGATGATTCTATTCAGATAGATAGTTATTTTTTTTGTTGTAATGGTTGTAAAACGGTTTATGAAATATTAAACGAACACGACTTGTGTTCGTATTATGATATAGACGCAGCCGCTGGTATTAAAATTAAAGCATCTATTGGAACAAAGTATGTTTTTTTAGATCAGCCAGAAATTGTACAACGCATTATAGATTTCAAACACGATAACGTTGTCGTTATCCATTTTTATATTCCGAGCATTCACTGTAGTTCCTGTCTTTGGTTATTAGAAAAACTCTATAAGATTGAACCAGGTATCATGCGATCGGATGTGAGTTTTACTAAAAAAGAAATTTCCATCACATTTAACGATTCCATTATTACACTTCGTAGAATTGTGGAGTTACTCGATTCCTTGGGATATGCACCTCAAATTGAATTGAATAAAAAATCCGCTGGAATTCAGAATAAAAAAGAAGATCGTAGTATTTTTTATAAAATGGCTGTGGCTGCATTTTGTTCTTCCAACATTATGTTGATGAGCTTTCCAGATTATTTGGGATTGGATCGTCAGTTAGATGGAACTTACGCGGAGGTATTTGGGTATATATCCATTTTACTGGCTCTGCCTGTTTTGCTTTATTCCGCATCCGGTTTATACATCTCAGCTTGGAAAGGCTTGAGAAATAAAATGATCAATCTAGATTTACCTATTGTTATTGGAATAACAGCGCTATTTTTAAGAAGTATTTATGATATTCTGGCACACATCAGTCCCGGATATTTAGATTCATTCACAGGTTTAATATTTTTTCTTTTAATAGGGAAGTGGTTTCAAAGCAAAGTATATCAATCGATGTCTTTTGATCGAGATTATCAATCTTATTTTCCAGTGGCTGTGCAACGCACTGTTAATGGTATGTCACAGCAAGTACTTATAAACGAGCTCAAAATTGGAGATCAAATA
Organism: uncultured Cytophaga sp.; assembly: GCF_937863595.1. GTDB lineage: Bacteria > Bacteroidota > Bacteroidia > Cytophagales > Cytophagaceae > Cytophaga. Next base: position 15,132 of record NZ_CALMGQ010000122.1, on the reverse strand, counting down.
TATATTCGTTCTCAAGAAATAATACCAGCGGATGCTATTTTATTGAGTGCACATGCATTTATCGATTATAGTTTTGTAAGTGGCGAAACCATACCTGTACGAATAAATAAAGGCGAATTGATTTATGCAGGAGGTCGACAAACGCAAGGATCTATTGAATTGTTAGTCGAAAAAGAAGTATCACAAAGTCATTTATTACAGCTTTGGAATAATAAAGTATTTGATAAAGTAAACGATGAAAAATCAATTTCTAAAATTGCAGATACGGTTGGTCGAAATTTTACATATGGACTTTTAATAATTAGCATTCTTACATTTTTGTATTGGTATGGTACAAGCATATCTGCTGCTTTTAATAATTTGACTGCGGTCTTAATTGTTGCATGCCCCTGTGCCTTGGCTTTATCTATCCCATTTGCCTATGGAAATGCCATTCGTATTTTAGCTAAAAAAGGATTGTTTTTAAGAAGTGCCGATGTTGTTGAAAAGTTAGATTTGGTTGATACGATTGTATTTGATAAAACAGGTACACTTACTCAGTCGGATGTTACGAGTATTGGTTTTGTAGGAGAATCAAACATTGAAAAGTATTTCCAACAAATACATATTCTCGTAAGGCAATCTACGCACCCATTAAGTGTGCAATTGGCAAACTATTTAACTAAACATACTACGTCTATTAAAATTGAAAATTTCAAAGAAATAATTGGAAAAGGATTGGAAGGCATAGTGGAAGGCACATTATATAAAATTGGTTCTGCATCATTTGTTGGTAATCCAAGTGCGATAGATGTAAATACATCGAATGTCCATGTTTCGGTTAATGATACGTATCTAGGTTATTTCTCCATTCGGAATCGATATCGAACTAATTTAGATACACTTATTCAGCAATTGGCTCCTAATTATGCTTTATATGTTTTATCGGGTGATTCGAGTATAGAAAAACATTATTTAGAAACGATTTTTCCAGAAGCGCATCACATTCTTTTTAATCAAAGTCCGGAAGATAAATTACAATTTATTAAAGAATTGCAAAATCAAGGTAAGAATGTATTGATGTTAGGAGATGGACTAAACGATGCAGGTGCTTTAAAACAGAGCGATGTAGGATTCGCTGTTTCCGAAGATGTGTATAATTTCTCTCCTGCATCGGATGGGATCTTAAATGCCGAAAAATTAGGTTTATTAATGCGTGTATTGCGTTTTTCGAAAGGCTCTGTGAATGCCGTTAAATCGACGTTGTTGTTTTCATTGTTATATAATATTGTAGTAATAAGCATGTCTGTAAAAGGATTATTTACGCCATTAGCAGCAGCCATTATTATGCCCATTAGTTCTATTATTGTAGTCCTAATGGTTGTTATTAGTACCAATTTTATATCGAAAAAGGTCTTTAAGTAGGTGTGATAGATTTTGAATACCCTTTTTATTTTGTATCTTATTACAACCAAGTGAATCTTTAACAATTCAATTATGATTAAAAATATTCTCGTTCCAGTAGATTTTACAGAAGTTTCTAAGAATGCCTTAGATTATGTGAAGCAATTAGCAAGAAAGGTGAATTGTAAGGTTGTGTTACTTCACTCAAGTAAATTGGTTTTAATTACAAATGAAGTATTAGATACCATTTATACAGGATTAGCCGACGATACGGAACAGGTGCATCATAAAATAGATGCGATGATTAAGCAATTGAATGAACTTGGTATACCTGCAGATAAGAAAGTTGTTACTGGTTTGTTGGGAGATGATATTAAAGATGCTGTAAAAGAATTTGATATTGATTTAATCGTTACAGGAACTAATGGTGCGCAAGGAGCGGATGCATTCTTCTTTGAAACAACATCTGTCACAATTTTCAAAGAAGTGAGTTGTCCTGTCTTGATTATTCCTGCTAATTGCAACTTTAGGCTCATTCGAAAAATGATGTACGCTACAGACTTTCTAGAAAACGATATTATAGAATTAAAGAATGTATGTGAGATTGCCTCTATATTTGAAGCTGAAGTTATTGTTTCCCATGTCTATACAAATTCAGACGAATTAAATAAGAATAAATTAGCACTGGATTTATTAACTGTTTCAATGAAAAAGTGGATCAGTTATTCAAATATATCTTATAAATTATTCTACAATAAAAGTGTGCAAGACGGGTTGGAAGAAAATATTGAAGGCTTATATATTGATATGCTTTGTATGGCAAGAAGTGAAAAACCGTTTTTTAAAAGTATATTCTCAAAAAGTAATACTAAATTAATGGCATACCATACCCGCGTTCCATTATTGGTGATGCAGGCTTCGTAATAAAAATAATTAATACCAAATCTAATTATATATTGTTCTTATATTAATTCGCGAAGGTAGTGTCTTTTCTGCCAACCTTTCTTAAAAATAAGACTAATTTTAAATAAAATATGGAATAATCTAATCTCGATTTATCGTCTTCGAGATTAGATTATTTTTTTAGGATTATTTGTTTTCGGCAATTGCTTCCAATGCTTGTTTTAATTGGGGATGTTTAAAAACAAATCCTTCGTTTGTTAATCGTTCTGGCAAAACCCATCTGCTTTTCAAAATCAATTCTGTTTCAGTATGAATCATTATTGCTCCAATTTTAAGCATCCATTTTGGTGTGTTTAATCCAAAAGAGACGTGCATGGAAGCACGTAGTAATTTCATAAATTCCTTGTTTGTTACCGGACCTGGCGCCGCACAATTATAGACTCCAGACATTTCTTGATGTTGCTGAATGAATAGAATAATATCTTTTAAATCGTCAATGTGTATCCAACTGAAACGCTGATTTCCATTTCCTTGTTTACCGCCCAAACCAAAACGAACGAGATTTCTTAAAGGATGCATTACGCCACCTTCGTCGCCCAGAACGATTGCCATTCTTAACGCAACTTGTCTTGTTGAAGGTAAGTTGAAATTAAAAAATGCTTTTTCCCATTGTGTTGCAATGCCCACAGAAAATCCTGAACCAATATCACCAGTAGATTCTGTCATAGGTCTATCTTCTGCATGTCGATAGATTGTTGCTGTGCTCGAATTGAACCATAGCGTAGGCGCGTTTGTACATTTTAAAATGCAATTGCCAAGAATTGTAGTCGTGTCAATACGAGACGTTAGAATCTCTGCTTTATTTTTTTCTGTATATCTACAGTCTACTGATTTACCTGCCAAATTTATAAGCATTTCTGCACCTTCTAAGGCGTCAATAATACCATTTTCATTATTCCAAAGTATTGTATGTGCTTGGCGCGATATGATTTTAACAGTATAACCTTGGTTCGTAAAATAGTTTTCTAAATACCCTCCAATAAAGCCTGTACCACCTGCAATAACAATTTTCTTTTTCATTAATAATTGAGAATAAAAGGTAAGATTAATAAGCGATACAATACCCATGTATAACATAGGTAATGGGGGAGATGTAATTTTTTCACTCTGTACATGTGTGTTAGAAACATAATGCTTACTACGGTAAAGAAATAAATAATGTTTACGAATAGCGGCTGTGGATCGTATATGTTTATGGCAATAATTGGCCAAAGCATCACCGATCCCAATAACGATATTAGTAACATCGTGTAATGATAACGAATAATTTCGAAACCACTATTCTTCCAAATAAAAGGCAATTGAAATAGAAGTTGCCCTACAACAATGCATGATTCTATTTTCCAATTATACGGAATCGTTAATACCGATTGTATGAGTAACGAAAAGCGACTTAAGGTAATTGCTGTAATGCCTATTGAAAAAAGCATTACAGCAATATATCTACTTATAATTTTAGTTGAAGAATTCATATTTATTGTATTGGATGTTGAATCGGTTGATTTGACTTTCTTCTTCCTCTAAAGAATAACAATAAATTTAAGAATAATATGATGCCTAAATAGATTGAGAATCCACCAATTTTAGAACTCAGTACTTCTATCATCTGTTGGTAGTTGTCGATGTGATAGGTGCTCAATATAAGTAAGGCCGCACCAATATTCAGTAGATAAAAGCCTATTTCAAACAAGCGGTTTGTGGCAAAAGCGATTTCCGTTCTTCCATGAAAGATATCCAACATGAATATTTTACTGTTCTTAAAGAGGATACGCGCTACTAAGAATGTCATTCCTAATGCGATTGGTAAATAAATCAAATACATTATTATGGTTAATGTATTGTCAATCACTTCGGGTACTACAATTTGATTTTCCATGGTTCCTTATAGTTTAATTGTTTGTTTATGTATGTTCGATTCAATAAGTATAAATACTAGAATGTTCAAGTAATGCATTGCTGCTATTACGAGGTAGGTTATACCAATTTTGAAAGATAAATATTCGATTGAATGACTTAAAGAATAAATATTTTCTTGAGTAGAGTAGAATAGCAAAACCAAGCCTATGTTCACTAAGTAAAAACCTATAAGCAAAATTTTATTTACTGGTAGTACGATTTCCATTCGATTGCTAAATATGGCACGTAGAAAATGTTCTCCATGCTTGTTTAAACTTTTACCTAGAAAGTACGTTGTGTTTACTGCAAGCAATAGATAGAGTAGGTTAACAATGTAGGTCGCTTTCATAATATGTTATGTTCAGAACTTTCAATAATTATTGAAACATTATATTAAATTTTTTTATCTCAATTTTCCTAATATTTTAAAAAACCAGTTTTGGTTTGATTGTGCATATAAGTCTAATACAGATTCTGTTTGTTTGGCGAACTTTAATAGGTCTTTCGTTACTTTTTTAAATTCTTTTGCTTCTGCTGTTTCACCTTCAACCTCAGATATTTCATTTAATAATTTTAGAATTGGATCAAGTTCTCTTTTCTTTCTTTCTTTGGCCACTTGAACACTGATGTTCATAATGTCTTTTTCAGCTTTAAAGAATTCTTTACGTTCGCCAGAAATAAGTACTTTATCTGCTAAACCCCAATCCATCAAGGCACGTAAATTCATATTTACATTTCCTCTAGATATTTTTAATTCTTCCATGATGTCTTCAGCAGAAAGTGGAGTAGTGGCCACCATTAATAAGGCATGTATTTGTGCCATCGTTCTGTTGATGCCCCAACTGGATCCTAGTGTACCCCAAGCTTGTATATATTTCTCTTTTGCTTCTGTGAATTTCATGATGTAAACGTATTCAATAGATATTGAACTTCCAAATAATATTGAAAGTATAATTTGGAAGTTCTTATAAATTATTGATATGTAGGTAATTGTAAATTTTATAAAACAAAATACCCTAAGAAATAGTAAAAACTATAACTTAGGGTATTCTGAATAAAAACACATGCAAGAATGAAATCCTACATATAAATTAAATCATTATTCTTTTTCAATTTGATGATGTGGACGGCATTTAAAGCTAAAATAATGGGATAGGCTGGATCAAATTCATGCCATTTTACTCCAAAGTTTGCTCTGCCGCCTAATTTGTGGTGATTGTTGTGATAACTTTCACCAAACATCAAGAAATCCACAGGCAATAGATTTTTTGCTGTATCATTTACTTCAAAATTGACATAGCCAAATTTATGTGCGAACCAGTTGATAACAACGCCATGTACAGGTCCCATTAAGAAATGGATTGGAAGCAATAGATACAAATACCACATATGCGGTGGTACAAAGGCTACATAGAAGAGCACATAAAATGTTCCCCAACCGATTCTTAAAATCCAATTGTCGCTAAACTTCTCAAATGCCTCCCAATAAGGTACATTTTTAATATATTTGGGTTCAATATCTATACGATGATTCAAAATGTCATTGTAAATATTTTTTGTTTTCATCATCATATCCAATATCCCTGTTGAATATTTAGGAGAATGCGGATCATTTTCAGTATCAGCATGGGTATGGTGTAAACGATGCATAACACCATAGGCATAGGGGCTTAAGAAAGAGGATCCTTGAAATACCCAGGTTAAAATATAGAAGAATTTTTCCCAGCCTTTAGTCATTGTGAACATTTGGTGGGCTGCATACCTATGTAGAAAAAAGGTTTGCATAAATAAGGATAGATACCAATGTGCGATAAAGAAGATAAGTATTATCATGGATTGTTAATTCGTTAAATGAATGGTAACTTTATACGTTGAAGTACAAAGATATTTACTCCTAAGTTTATAAAAGATGATTTTAGTCATATTAGTAAATAGTATAGGTCATTCGTATGCTGAATGTCATTTACGTTCTTTGTAACCTATTAACAGCAAAAATATGAGTGTTTTATTTGTATTGATTGGTATTAGTTTACTGGTAGCCCTAGGTTTTTTGGGTGCCTGTTTATGGTCAGTAGGGAATGGTCAATACGATGACGAAGATACTCCAGCTAAAAGAATGCTTTTTGATGATACAACACCCCAAATTCGTATAACAAACAAATCAAATAAATAATATCTATGAATAATAATGCGCTTGAAAAATTTTCTTATGACAATTTAATTGTCAGGAATTTTGTTTTCGCTACCATGATTTGGGGCGTGATTGGTATGCTAGTCGGCTTACTAGCGGCAACACAACTTGTATACCCCATATTCAATTTTGCTGAAATTACTACTTTTGGTCGGATTCGACCATTGCACACCAATGCAGTTATTTTTGCATTTGTAGGTAATGGTATCTTTGCAGGGGTGTATTATTCGCTACAGCGTTTGTGTAAAGCACGAATGTTTAGCGATGCATTGAGTAAAATCAATTTCTGGGGATGGCAACTAATTATTGTTGCTGCGGTTATTACACTTCCCTTAGGTTTTACTTCCAGTAAAGAATACGCTGAATTGGAATGGCCAATTGATATTGCCATTACGATTATCTGGGTAGTTTTTGGTTGGAACATGTTTGGGACGATTTTAAAACGTAGACAACAACATTTGTATGTTGCTATTTGGTTTTACATTGGTACGTTTGTAACTGTTGCAGTTTTACACATTGTAAATTCTGTTGAAATTCCTGTAACGTTTATGAAAAGTTACTCATGGTATGCAGGTGTTCAAGATGCCTTAGTACAATGGTGGTATGGACATAATGCAGTTGCATTCTTTTTAACAACACCTTATTTAGGTTTGATGTATTACTTTGTTCCTAAAGCAGCTAACAGACCGGTATATTCTTATAGACTTTCTATTATACACTTTTGGGCTTTGATATTTATGTATATCTGGGCAGGACCTCACCATTTATTATATACAGCTTTGCCTGACTGGGCACAAACATTAGGTGTTGTATTCTCGGTTATGTTGATTGCGCCATCATGGGGTGGTATGTTAAACGGTTTATTAACATTGAGAAGTGTTTGGGATAAAGTACGTATAGATCCTGTTTTGAAATTCTTTGTCGTTGCTATTACAGCTTATGGTATGGCTACGTTTGAAGGTCCGATGTTGTCTTTGAAAAGTGTAAATGCAATTGCACATTATACGGATTGGATTGTTGCACACGTGCACGTTGGTGCTTTGGGTTGGAATGGTTTCTTAACCTTTGGTATGATTTATTGGTTGATTCCAAAAATGTACAAAACGCAATTGTTTTCTCTTAAACTTGCAAACTTCCATTTCTGGATTGGTACATTAGGTATTTTGTTTTATGCATTGCCATTGTATTGGGCAGGTTTCACGCAAAGTGCAATGTGGAAAGAATTTACTGCAGATGGTGTATTAGCATATCCAAACTTCTTAGAAACGGTATTGCAAATACGTTACATGTATATGCTACGTGCAATAGGTGGATTGTTGTATTTGACAGGTGTTATTGTAATGTGCTATAACATTGTTAAAACAGTTGCATCTGTTAAAATATTTGATGCTAACGAAGCTGCAGAAGCTCCTGCATTACAACAAGATTACAAAGAACACGAAGGTGCGCACTGGCACCGTTGGTTGGAACGTAAACCAATTCAATTTATGATTGCCAGTTTGGTTGTTATATTAATTGGTGGTATTGTTGAAATGGTACCAACGTTTTTAGTGAAATCAAATATCCCAACCATTGCATCTGTAACTCCATACACACCGCTTGAATTAGAAGGTCGTGATATATACATCAGAGAAGGTTGTAATAACTGTCACTCTCAAATGGTTCGTCCATTCAGATCAGAGACTGTTCGTTATGGAGAATACTCTAAAGCGGGTGAGTTTGTTTACGATCACCCGCATCTTTGGGGTTCTAAACGTACAGGTCCAGATTTGCATCGTGTAGGTGGTAAGTATCCGGATTCATGGCATTACAATCACATGCTAGATCCAACTATTACTTCACCGAACTCAATCATGCCTCCGTATGCAAATATGTTGGAAAATACATTGGATGTATCTGACATTGAAAAGAAAATTTCAGCTATGCGTACCTTAGGTGTTCCATATCCAGATGGGTTTGAAGCAACGGTACACCAAAACATGGATGCACAAGCAGAAAAAATTGTAGCAAGTCTAGCGAAGGATAATATTAAAACAACGAAAGATAAAGAAATCATTGCGATGATAGCTTATCTACAACGTTTAGGTACAGATATAAAAATTAAAAATTCAACGAAATAAAGATATGCTGAAGTTTATAAAATCTCATATGTCAACCATCGGTGGAATTGAAATCTACCCCTTGATATCCTTTATTATTTTCTTCGTATTCTTTTTAATCGTTGCGATTCTAGTATTTAAAGAAAGTAAAGAAAATATTGCTACTATGTCTCATCTTCCTTTAGAAGATGGGACTACTGATTCATTAAAAAACTAATTACATTGGTATATGAAAACTAGAATTTTATTAGTTATTTCTTTTCTGTTGATGATTCATTCATCCTTTGCTGCCAGTGTAGTTACTGAAGTAGCTCCTCAGTCTTCCAACTCCAATTCTATTACATTGGTTTTTGTATTGGGGATATTAATTGTATTGTTACTAGCCATACTTGTTATGTTGTACTACATGACAATAGCGCTTCGCGTAATGAGTGGCAAAAAAGATTCATCCGAACCCTTGTTTGATTTTACGGGTGGAGTACCTGTTGATCGGGAGCATGAAGTTATGATGGATCATGAGTACGATGGTATTCGCGAGCTTGATAACAATATGCCTACGTGGTGGAAATGGATGTTTTATGCAACCGTTGTCTTCTCATTTGCCTATTATTATTACTATCAATTTGGTTCTGGTGATACGCAGTTGCAAGAATACGAGCAATCGATGGTAGCTGCAGAAGCAGAAATGAAATTGCACGGTAGTAAAGTAGATGAGAATTCTGCTACAGTATTGACAGATGCAACAGCAATCGAAGCGGGTAAAACAATATTCATGGAAAACTGTGCTGCCTGCCATGGTAAGTTGGGTGAAGGTGGCGTAGGTCCTAATTTTGCAGATGATTATTGGTTGCATGGTGGTGATATCAAAAGCGTTTTCAAAACCATTAAATTTGGTGTGCCAGAAAAAGGGATGATACCTTGGCAAGCACAACTTAGCGCAGTGCAAATACAAGAAGTGTCAAGTTTTGTATTGACGTTTAAAGGAACTAATCCTCCAAATGCTAAAGCCCCACAAGGTGATTTAGTTAAATAATATAATAATTAAAAGTAGTGGAAGAACATAACAATCACCTAGACGAATCATTTAGAGATCACATTTCAACAGTAGATGCGGATGGTAAACGTGTATGGGTATATCCTAAAAAACCAAAAGGTTTTTTTACTACCGCTCGTAATTATGTGAGTTATGTATTTCTACTACTTTTTATTGCGATTCCTTTTATACGTATAAAAGGAGATCCACTAATTTTATTAAATGTAATCGAACGTAAGTTTATTTTATTCGGTATTATTTTTTGGCCACAAGACTTTCATTTGTTTTTATTAGCAATGATTGCCTTTATCGTATTTATTGTATTGTTTACTGTAGTATATGGTAGGGTGTTTTGTGGATGGGCATGTCCGCAAACTATTTTCATGGAAATGGTTTTTCGTAAAATTGAATACTGGATTGAAGGCGATTATCGAAGCCAAATGGCTTTAGATAAAGCTCCTTTATCAGTAAATAAATTCTTTAAAAAATTAGCGAAGCACACCATATTTTTATCTTTTTCATTTTTCATTTCGAATTTATTTTTAACCTATATCATTGGTACCGATGAATGGTGGAAGGTTGTATCTGATAATCCTGTAAATCATATAGGAGGCTTGGTTTCAATTGTTGTATTTACGTTTGTTTTCTATGGCGTGTTTGCTCGTTTCAGAGAGCAAGTGTGTACTACTGTTTGTCCGTATGGCAGATTACAAGGTGTAATGCTGGATAAGAATTCGATTAACGTTGCGTATGATTATGTTCGTGGTGAAATAAGAGGATTTTTAAAACGAGGCGAAGACCGTGAAGCAGAAGGTAAAGGTGATTGTATCGATTGTCACCAATGCGTAGTGGTGTGCCCAACAGGTATTGATATACGTAATGGGGTACAAATGGAATGCATCAATTGTACGATGTGCATGGATGAATGCGATAGCATTATGTTGAAAATAAATAAGCCGAAGGGATTGATTCGCTATGTATCTGAAGAAGGTATTCGCAACAGGACGGGCTTTATTTGGACGAAAAAAGTTATTTCTTACACAATTATTTTAGTTGTACTCGTTGTTGCATTGGTGGTGTTACTAGCAACGCGACCAGATGTTGAAACTACTATACTAAGAACTCCTGGTATGTTGTATCAAAGCCAAGGAAATGATAAGTATAGTAATTTGTACAATTTTAAAATTATAAATAAAACGCGCGATACCATTCCAATCCGTTTTGAGATTACAAGTCATGCTGGCGAAATAAAATTAGTAGGACAAATTCCTGTTATCGTTCCAAATGCTTTGTCTGAAGGAGCCTTATTTATTGTATTGGATCAAAAGGATATTACAAAGATTAAAACGCCTATTACCATTGGCGTATTTGAAGGGAATGAAATGATTGATGAAGTAAGTACTTCATTTGTGGGGCCTGTTAAATAAATTATGCGTTTATGAAACTACATTGGGGACATTATATCGCTATCTTCTTTACATGCTTTGTTGTGTTTATGTTAGCACTTGTTTATAAAACATTTGATATTAATACAGAGCTTGTTGCTGAAGATTATTACAATAGAGAAATAGCATATCAAGGAAAAATTAACAAGCAAACCAATACACTTAATTACGATGCCAATGTTGAAGTTGTTCAGTCAAACGATACGGTATTGTTTCTGTTTCCTGTGAAGTTTGAAGATTCTTTAATTAAGGGGACAATTAATATTTATAGGCCTTCGGATATTAAAAAAGATTTGACTATCCCTATTTCTGTAAAAAACAAAAAACAATTTATATTCAAGAATCAATTATCTAAAGGTAGATACATAATATACGTGGATTGGCAAGCGGATACATTGTTGTTTTATACGGAAAAAACAATTGATATAAAATAATGAATATGATTTGGGCTGGATTTGTAATGGGGTTTTTAGGAAGTCTACATTGCATTGGAATGTGCGGACCTATAGCACTTGCATTGCCAATTCAGACGACAGTAAAATATAAGCGATTTTTAGCAGCACTTATATACAATCTTGGTCGTGTTTTTACGTATGCTTTATTGGGACTTATTTTTGGATTGTTGGGTACCGCATTCAAACTTGTTGGCTTACAACAAACTTTGTCAATTGTATCTGGTGCACTATTGATAGTATTGGTGATTTTTCCATATGCGTTTAAGAAAGTGTTCTCTGGAAAATCTGTTTTTGATTTTCCATTTATCAATTCATTAAAACAATCCATAGGTAGTCGCTTAAAATCGCATACATTTTCATCTTTGTTTATTATCGGGTTGTTGAATGGATTATTACCTTGTGGACTTGTATCACTCGCTATTATTGGAGCGATTGCAACAGCAGACCTTGTTCAGAGTAGTTTGTATATGGCCTTATTTGGTTTGGGCACCTTGCCTGCAATGGTCGCATTGATTCTGACTAAAAACTACATCCCATTGAAATTGAAAAATACCTTTACACGAGTAGTGCCTGTATTTGTTTGTGCCTTGGGATTATTATTGATACTGCGTGGAATGAATTTAGGAATACCTTATGTAAGTCCGTCTGCAGAAAAGTCTTGTTGTTCATCATCTAGCTGCCATTAATTATGAGAGAAGTCATTTCAGAAGCGTTGGTGCAAAAATACAATGTGCCTTGTCCGCGTTATACGAGTTATCCAACCGTACCTTATTGGGATGTATCCGATTTTAATGCAGAGAAATGGGAGCAATCAGTTCGAAAAAATTTTTTAATTTCGAATAAGAAAGGTGGGATGAGTTTGTATCTTCATTTACCCTACTGCGAAAGTTTGTGTACTTATTGTGGTTGCAATACACGTATAACAATCAATCATAAAGTAGAGCTTCCATATATTGAAACCATACTGAAAGAATGGAGATTATATTTGAATTTATTTGAAGAGAAACCCATTCTTTCTGAATTGCATTTGGGTGGAGGAACGCCTACTTTTTTTAGTCCGGAGAATTTAAATTATTTACTGACGACCATTTACGCCGATTGTATCATTCCAGAAGAAACATGCTTTAGCTTTGAAGGACACCCGAACAATACAACCAAGGAGCATTTACAAATGTTTTATGATTTGGGATTCAAACGCGTAAGTTTTGGGATTCAAGATTTTGATCCCAAAGTACAAGAAATAATAAATCGCATACAACCATTAGAGAATGTTGTTCGAGTTACGGATGAAGCTCGTGAAATCGGCTATACTTCTGTGAATTATGATTTGGTGTATGGATTACCGATGCAGCAACTCGACACGGTTAAAGATACAGTAGAGAAAGTAATTAGATTGATGCCCGATCGTATTGCCTTTTATAGCTATGCGCACGTACCTTGGTTAAAACCAGGTCAGCGTAAATTCACAGAAGCAGATTTGCCGAGCGACTCTACTAAAAGAGATTTGTATGAATTGGGTAAAACCATGTTTTTAGATGCAGGCTATGGCGATGTAGGGATGGATCATTTTGCCTTACCAAACGATGAATTGACGCTTGCAAGTAAAAACGGTAAACTCCATCGTAACTTTATGGGATATACGGCGCAACATACGATGTTTTCAATTGGTTTGGGTGTTTCATCTATTAGTGATACTTGGGGCGGCTTTGCACAAAATGTAAAAACAGTTGAGGTGTATCAGAAAAAAGTAGATGAAGGAATTATTCCTGTTTTTAAAGGACATATTTTAACAGACCAAGATTTATATATGAGAAGTCATATATTAGAAGTCATGTGCCAGTATCGAACTTCTTGGAAAGAAGGGGAATTATCAATGGATATTATAAATCAACTACACGCTTTGGAGGCAGATGGTTTAATACTTATGGGTAATACAAGTTTTGCTGTTTCAGAAATTGGGAAAGCATTTTTACGCAATATTTGTATGGCTTTTGATGTGCGCTTATGGGAAGATAAAAGTACGAAGGTGCAGTTTTCTACTTCGATGTGATATAAAAGTGGTCAGTAGGATAATAATTGTGAGTTATGAATTATGAGTTATGAATTTTACCATGGTCTGTGACACACCATAGCTGTCAACGTTTTTTATGGAGTCGGGTCTTTCTACCTGACTCCATAAAAAACGTTGAATGTACTAACCCCGAACGAACGTCTAGTGTCGAAAGACCCTATACCAAGAAATTCATAATTAATCTCTCTCTCTTTCTCTCTAACTCTTTAACTACTATTTTTTATTCATAATTCATAATTGACACCTGACCATTATTTTTTTTATTCCTCTAAACTTCCCATCTACTCGGTATAGCAACTAGAAACTCGCAGCTGGAAACTATTTCCCAAACCCCAGCCAAATAAATGCAATCATTACTCTAGATTTTTTGTATTTTGCCTCTATAAACACTACAATATGAAAACGAATCTACTTTTTACTAGTATACTTTTTGCATTTTTTCTGTTGAGTTGTTCTCAAGAACATAAGGCAGAAAGAACTTCTGATCAATCAAACGAAAACGCAGAGGCTTCTACAGTGGATATGGCATCAGCCGTTTCTGAATCTAAAGCAAAAGACGCTGCTTCCGAATCTATTTCTTCTTCAGCCGCAGTTGAAACAAACAAGAATGGCAATCGTAAATTTATTCGTACTGCCGACTTAAAGTTTAAAGTTAAAAGTGTTGTAAAAGCAACCTATGGTATTGAAGATATTGTAGGACAACAAGGTGGATTTGTAAGCTACACAAACTTATATAGCACCATTGACTATGTGAATTCTACGGCTATTAGTGCTGACTCAACCCTAGAGACAACGTACTTTACAGTATTGAATTCAATGACGATTCGTATACCAAACACAAAGTTGGATACCACCTTAAAAGCAATTGCGAAACACATAGATTATTTAGATCATAGAATTATAACAGCCGATGATGTAGCCTTACAATTGTTATCAAACGATTTAACCCAAAAGCGTGCGGATAAAACGGAGAGACGTTTAACCAATGCTATAGATAATAGAGGGAAAAGGTTAAACGAAACGGTTGCGTCTGAAGAAATTTTAGCAAACAAACAAGAACAGTCAGACAATGCGAAGATTGCGAATATGGCACTAAACGATCAAATTGATTTTAGTACAATTACAATATCTATGTATCAACGGCAAGATATCAAACGCGATGTGATAGCAGACTTCAAAAATATTACAGCATACGAGCCTGGTTTTGGCAAAAAAGTAATTGAGTCCTTAATTTCAGGCTGGCAGATTTTAGAAGTAACGATTTTATTTCTCTTAAATTTATGGGGTTTAATCTTAGCAGCAGTTGCGGTATTTTTCTTGTATCGTTTTGTAGCGCCTAAGTTTAGAAAGTAAAAATTAACTTTGTTTAGTTGTTACCGTAAAATAATTTGTAATAAACCTGGATCATTCGTTTGGTGATCCAGGTTTATTTTTAAAGATAATTATATTCATACACGACAAAGCTATAATTATAGTTTTGTCGTAGATCAGTGTATATCTTGGAAATATGTTTATAGGGCTTGACTGTTAAAAAGTTTTTACTTTAGTATCATTTTGATCAACTAGCATATATTCATAATATTAACGTTTTTATAA
>NZ_CALMGQ010000121.1 GCF_937863595.1 uncultured Cytophaga sp. | reverse complement strand
TTTTGTTCCAGTTTATGCCACCAAACTGGTCCAACTATTCAATCGGTTAGGAACAGATTCATTGTAGTAAGCATTTGCATGGCAATTAGCGCAGCTTACGAATTATTAGAATGGTCTGTATCCTTATTCAGTGACGAAGCAGGAGACGCATTCTTAGGCACACAAGGTTATGTATGGGATACTCAATCCGACATGCTGTATGCAACGATCGGAGCAATTTCTGCCTTGATACTTTTATCAGGTATTCAGAATAAACAAATTCAAAAATTAAAATAAATGAATAAGAATAACGAATTTGTTCTTATTTTAATTTAATACTTAATACTCCGTACTCTATACTTAGTACTTTAAAATGGAAGCCAATCCCAACCTCCTACTCGAACTCGTTAACATGGAAATGCCCTTTGGCAAATACAAAGGAGTTACCTTATGCAATCTACCTGTGAGTTACCTCGAATGGTTTCAACGCAAAGGTTTCCCCGAAGGAAAACTTGGGGCATTACTCGCAACGATGTATGAAATAAAATTGAATGGTTTGGAAGATTTATTGAAGCCGTTGAAGAAGTTGAAGAAGTAATTTTTTTTTTCTGAATTGAGATTCGTGAGATTAAAGAATTTATTAGATTGAAAAATTTCAGATTATTTTTTCATCAATCATATTACAACTAATAAAATTAAATCATATCAACAATAACTCAATGCTACTATTTGCATTGGTTATGCGCCTTCGACCAATCACCTAAAACTCTCTAAAATATTCTTAGAAGTTTAAGTTATCATACTATTTCAAGATTTTTCCTGTCTGAATTGGGATTCGAAGGATTAAAAGAATTTATTGGATTGAAAAATTTCAGATTATTTTTTCATCAATCATATTACAACCAATTAAATCACAAGAAGTACAACAACTCCTCAATGCCACTATTTGCATTGGTTGTGTGCCTTCGACCAATCACCTAAAACTCTCAAAAATATTCGTAGAAATTTAAGTTATCATACTATTTCAAGATTTTTTCTGTATGAATTGGAATTCGTGGAATTAAATAACTTATTGGATTGGAAAATTAATTATTGAAAGTACTATTATTTTATTGTATTCGGCATTTTATTCTTTGGATGATGAAGTCTTTTTACTTCAATACTTTTCGAGCCGAAATTTATTAACAAGCCTTTTTCTAATTTATAAGCAACTAGGTAATTTAAGCCTTGAGCCAAATGTACGTCTTCAAGTCCTACCAATGCTTTTAATTCAATCAACACAGAATCTTCAACTAAAAAATCAACTCTTTGAGTTCCTATTTCTTCTTCGCCATAAAATATTTTCATTTCAAATTCTCTTACAAAATCCAATTCATTTTTTTCATTTCGATTGCCAAGGCACGTTGATACATTACCTCCTGAAAGCCATTACCCAATGTAGAGTGTACCTTCATTGCACAACCAATAATTTTATAGGTTAATGCGTCATCAATTTGTTCTTTATTCATTATTTAAAAATTTAGCTGGCTATTATTTATCTTCTATTTAAAAATATGATTGTTAAAAATGAAAATTATTAATCTAATATGCCATTCAATTAATCAAATAGTAACAAATGTTAACACTACCTTTTTTCAATCCAATAAATCCCTTAATCCTACGAATCCCAATTCAGACAAAAAAGCTGGCAAATTTCTTCTGACCACTATCTTTCCGCATCAAATACCTACATCTCACCCATTCCCACAAATAAATATCGTATCTTAGGCCCTTAATAATTTTATACAGGATCGAAATACATAGATATTTAAGATTCTGACATCAATTATATCCATGTTATTTGAAGATTTAAAACTCATTGATCCTATTTTGAAGGCTCTTTCAGAAGAAGGCTATTCAACTCCCACTCCCATTCAAGCACAGTCGATACCACTGGTATTACAAGGTCTTGACTTATTAGGTTGCGCACAAACAGGCACAGGCAAGACAGCAGCGTTTTCCATACCTATTATTCAACTATTAAGTGCAAAAACAAGTAAAGACCGCAGAAGACCAATTCGAAGTCTAATTGTTACTCCTACCAGAGAACTAGCCATACAAATTGGTGAAAGCTTACATGCGTATGGAAGACACACAGGTTTAACATCTACCGTTATTTTTGGTGGTGTAAACCAATCCAGACAAGTTACTGCCTTGCAAAATGGCATCGATATCTTAGTTGCTACACCAGGTAGATTAATCGATTTAATGAATCAAGGATTTATTTCTTTGAAAGGCATTGAAATATTTGTGTTGGATGAAGCAGATCGTATGCTCGATATGGGTTTCATACACGATGTTAAACGCCTGTTGATTGCATTACCTGCTAAGAGACAATCCTTGTTCTTTTCTGCAACGATGCCTCCAGAAATTATTCGTTTATCCAGTACCATTTTAGATAATCCGGCTAAGGTAGAAGTAACTCCTGTATCTTCTACGGCAGATACCATCAAACAATTTATGTACTTCGTAGATCGAGGTAACAAAAACAATTTGTTGGTAGATGTACTTAAAGACCCTAAAATAAAAACGTGTCTTGTATTCACTCGTACCAAACACGTTGCGGATAAAGTGGTAAAAATGCTTGCGGAGTATAAAATCAAAGCAGAAGCCATTCACGGAAATAAAAGTCAGAATGCACGTCAAAATGCATTATCAAACTTTAAAGCACAAACAACACGTGTATTAGTTGCTACTGATATTGCTGCACGTGGTATCGACGTAGACAATTTGGAATATGTGATCAACTACGAAATACCAAACATTCCTGAAACCTATGTACACCGTATTGGTCGTACAGGTAGAGCAGGTGCAAATGGTACAGCATTTTCATTTTGCGATGCAGAAGAAAAAGAATACTTAAAGGATATCGAAAAATTAATTTCGAAAAAAATTCCTGTTATCGATGCACACGATTATCCATTAATGGATCACAATCCACCGAAGACAGTACAAGGTGGTAGACAACGACCACAATCATCTAGACCAAAAGCTGCAAGCAGTTCAAACTCAAGTGCACGCAGTGGCCCTAGCAGATCGAATGGATCTTCTAATAAACCAAGCGGTAGCGGATCCCCTCGCAGATCAAGTGGAGACTCTTCTTCCTCTTCTTCATCACGAACAAGTAGAACAGACGGTCCACCTAAAAAAAGATGGTAAGAACATAATTTTTATATTCTTATAAATAAAAAACCTGCTAAATATTTGGCAGGTTTTTTTAAGTATTAAAGAAAATAATTATCTCCTTAATCCAAAGAATTGCGACCCACAAACTCTTGAAACTTCTGTTTGAATTGGTCTGCTATGGGAATGTATTGTTTGTTTATGATTGCCTGGCTACGTTCTATGGCTTCAATTTTATCCAATGCAATTATAAATGAACGATGCACGCGCATAAATAATTTTGCGGGAAGTTCTTCTTCCAATTTTTTCAAACTGCTGTGCGTAAGAATAGGTCTATCTTCGCCTACCAACCAAATCTTCACATAATCTTTTAACCCTTCGATGTAATAAATATCATTCAGCTTTATCTTCAATTGTTTATAATCCGAACGAATAAAAAGATAATCTCCCTCCAACTTACTCTCTGAACGATCAGCCGCAAGAGCTACTAAGTCAAACCATTCTTTGGCTTTGAGTGCTGCCGTATAAAACTCTTCAAAATTATACGGCTTCAATAAATAATCTAAGGCGTCTACCTTAAATCCGTCCAATGCATATTGATCGAAGGCTGTGGTGAAAACTACACGCGTATTTTTTGAAAGACTTCTAGACAATTCTATACCATTCAACTCTGGCATTTGAATATCTAAGAATAAGAGATCTATTTTCTCTTCGTGCACTTTTTCCAAGGCTTGAAACGCATTGCTACAAATTCCCCTCAAATCTAAAAAAGGAATTTTTTTAACATAATCTTCCATCAAACTCAAAGCCATTGGCTCATCGTCCACAATTAAACACGTAATTTTTTGAGTCGTTTGCATTATGAAACCTGTTCTTTATAGTTGATTTGCAAAGTAGATACATACGTACTGTCTATAATTTCTGATTTAAGAATATATCCCTTCGGATAAATTAATTCCAAACGCTTTTTCAAATTTAGTAAGCCAATACCTGAGCCACTCTTATCTGTAGTATCTTTGGGAAGATAAATATTCTTCGTTACAAATAATATATGTTGTTCATCCAGTGTCATCGTAATACCAATCTCAGATTCTTGAGTAGCTGCAACCCCATGTTTAAATGCGTTTTCGATCAAGGATATAAATAATAAGGGCGGCACCTGCATACTTAAATCTACACTCGGAAACGAAGCATGAATAATGGTATTATTGGAAGTTCGCAACTGCATCAACTCAATGTATTTTTTCATAAAATCGATTTCCTTGGCCAAAGGCACACGTTCGGCTGTTGTTTCATACAGCAAATAACGCATCAATTTACCAAGGCTATGAACTACCTCTTTAGCTTTATCTGGATACCGATCGATCAGCGAATAAATATTATTCAATGAATTAAAAAAGAAATGGGGTTGCAACTGATATTTTAAATGCTGTAATTCTGAAATCAATTTTTCATTAATAGATAACCGATGAATATCTTCCGACAAAGCCCAGCGTTCATAGGTTTTCAAACCAATAGAAAACAGAATTGGAATAAGCATAGAAATCATATCGATATAAACAAACAAGCGCAAGGGTGGTTTGTTTATTCGCACTACAGTAGGTTGGAAATACAATTGCTTGATTTCAAAAATAACCAAAACAAAAAAAGCAATCATCAAAAGATTTATTACTACATAATAAATCCTTTGATTTTTAAACCACAAACGGTCAATCAATACAAAGTAGTTTGTATAGAATATAATCGTATAACAAATTAAGGGAATGGTTGAACATTTGAGGGTACGTTGTAAATTAAAATCTGCCCCAATCGATAAAAAATAAGGTAAGGTAAATAGAACGAACCATACCAATATATGTGCAACAATTGTAATTCCTTTTTTATTATCTTTTTCTAAGTCCATTTTAAAAACTGATTATAACTAAAAATAGCATTATTTAACTCGGATTTGAATATAATTATATGAAATGCCGATAAGTTTAGACAATATCCCACTTTTTATCGATTCGATTCCTATCAATTTAAGGTTTAAAAACATATCCCACTTTTCAACGTTTTGTGCTACTAATATGCTTTTTTTTGCTATATTAATATAAAACCCTAAACATATGTTACATCAAGAACTTTTAGAACACTTTTATCATTGCTTAAAAAACAGAAACGTGGAAGGCATGATTTCTTGTTATCACGATGATATTGAATTTACCGACCCAGCTTTCGGAACCTTAAAGGGCAATGAAGCAAAAAACATGTGGCGAATGCTGCTGTCTAAAGGTGAAAGTTTAGTGATCGATTACAGCAATATTTCAGCAGATTCTGAAACGGGAAAAGGTCATTGGATTGCTACATATACGTTTTCAAAAACGAATAGAAATGTCATAAATAAAATTACGAGTGCTTTTGAATTTAAAGATGAAAAAATTATTCGTCATACAGATACCTTTGATTTAAAGATATGGGCAAACCAAGCCTTAGGATTTAAAAGCAAGGTACTACATGCTATGGGATTACTAAAATCTACTATACAAGGAAAATCAAAAGAGGCGTTACGCGTATTTAGTGCACAACACAAATAGACAATAAGAATGACGCTTTATTTTATTAGTGGCTTGGGTGCAGACAAACGAATTTTTGAAAGACTTACGTTTCAAGATTCTTTAAAAATTGTTTACATAGATTGGGTCGTACCTATAAAAAACGAATCAATACGTGATTATGCAATACGCCTATCCCACAAAATAGATTCGACTGAACCCTTTTGCATAGTAGGCTTATCTTTTGGCGGAATGATTGTTACCGAGCTTTCAACTATTGTGTCGCCACAAAAAACAATCCTAATTTCTAGCATCTCTTCTGATGTAGAGCGACCATGGTATTTTAAAATTTTCAAATGTATTCCAATCTATAAATTAAGTTCTGAAAAAATATTAAGTAAATCGCCTTTTTTTATATATAAATTAATAGGTGTTGAAAATAAAGAGGATAAAATAGTATTTGATGCGATGTTGTTAAATACAAACATCGATTTTTTTAAATGGGCAATACACGCCATTATAAATTGGAAACAACGCAAAAAAATATTAAACCTCTATCACATTCATGGTGATTCAGATTTAATATTTCCTCTAAAAAAAATAAATCCTCAATATGTAATTCCGAAGGGTACCCATTTAATGGTCTATACAAGGGCAGAAGAAATTTCAAACATACTTTCCAAAATTATTTCAATCTAAGATTTTTACCAATAGCTTTTAATAGTCAAACCTTTGAGGATGGTTGGTCGAAAAGACACAACCATGAGTAAATAGACGTAATTGAATAAACATTTTTTAAATTGATTTTACCATTCAATTTCTTTTTTACCAATCGATTTTAAATAGTCATTTGTTTTGCTGAAATGTTTATTACCAAAAAAACCATTATACGCTGAAAAAGGAGATGGGTGTGCAGATTGTAGTATTAAATGCTTATTGGCATCAATTATTTTTCCTTTTTTTTGTGCGTAAGCTCCCCACAAAATAAATACGACATGCTCTTTCTCGTCTGATATTTTCTGAATAACAGCATCCGTAAATTGCTCCCACCCTTTTTTTTGATGCGATCCTGGCGAATGTGCTTGTACTGTTAACGTTGCATTTAGCATTAACACTCCTTGCTCGGCCCAATGCTGTAAATTCCCTGATTTTGGTACAACAACTCCTAGGTCAGCCTGAATTTCTTTAAAAATATTCTTCAAAGAAGGAGGTAATGTTACACCTTCTTCTACAGAAAAACATAGCCCATGGGCCTGCCCAGCTCCATGATACGGATCTTGACCTATAATTACCACACGTACCTTTTCAAACGAACACGCATTAAACGCATTAAAAACATCTTCCATTTTCGGGTAAATCAAGGTAGTTTTATACGCATGTTGTACAAACGCAATCAATTCAATAAAATAGCTCTTTTCAAATTCTTGTTTTAAGACATTTTTCCAAGATGCACTTATGTTAATCTCTTCAGACATAATTCAGATTTGATGCGTTATTTAGAAAACTATTCAGTAAATTTAACTGTTATCAATCAAACACAAGCATTCCCCCACAAGAATGATATCAAAAATTACAGAAGGCGTAAAAGTAAGTATTGAAACAGAGTACCAACAAGAGTATTCAAGTCCGTTTCAATCACATTATGTATTTACCTATAAAATAAATATTGAGAATCATAGTGATTACACAATTCGCTTGCTACGCAGACATTGGTTTATTTATGATGCCAATGCTGTAACAAGAGAAGTTGAAGGAGAAGGTGTCGTTGGTCAACAACCAACGCTTGAGCCTGGTGCTTCACATGAATATATATCTGGCTGTAATTTGCAGACTGAAATGGGTAAAATGCACGGTACATATATCATGGAACGTATTGTTGATGGAAAGGAATTCACTGTTATTATTCCTGAATTTATGTTAATTGCTCCCTTTAAATTGAATTGAAACTTTTCTCTATTTTATATCGCATTTTTGAATTTATAAAACATTATATCGTTGGTAATAACGAGCATGGTTTACATTCGCCCTTTGTTTTTGAATTGTATACAAAAACAATTCAAAATCACGAGTATCCCTATTTTGATGAATTGGAACAGCATTATTTTGAGCTGATCCATGATCATCATTTAATTACAAACAAAAACCCGGGGGCTGGTACAAGCTTTCATAAAAATCTACGCGTTCCTATAAACAGACTTGCAAGACATTCTATTAAATCGCTTCCTTGGAGGAAACTTATTTGCAGATTGGTTGAAGAACGAAAACCTAAAGTAATCATTGAATTAGGAACAAGTTTCGGTATCACAACTGCATACATAGCAATGAGCTGCCCCGATGCAATCATTTATACCTTTGAGGCCAACCCAACCTTAATTGAATTATCCAGAGACTTTTTTAAACGTGCTGGTATAACAAATATTGAAATCATAGAAGGCAATATAGATGAAACCTTGCCTCTTTTTTTACAAACACACACGCACATTGACGTTGCCTACATTGATGCCAACCATCGATTTGCTCCAACCATAAAATATGTGGAACGCATTATGGAATGCGTTTCTTGGAAAAGCTTAATTATTATGGACGATATCTATTGGTCTTACCCGATGACAAAAGCGTGGAAGGCAATAGCATCTAAAAAAGCAATAACTGTAAGTGTTGATTTATGGCAAATTGGTTTATTGTACTTCAACACAGGACAAGCGAAGGAGAATTTTAAGCTGCGGTTTTAATTAAGCCGAAGGCTTAAATCTTAAAGTGGAATGCTTAAGTCCTAAAGGTAAAAAGGCTTAGTTGATTTTTAAAATCACCTAAGCCTTTTTTATTAATCGCAAATGTAGCATTAGGCTTTAAGCCTTCCGCATTAAGATTTACAAATCTTCGGTTTATAAAATGGCTTCTCTAATACGAACTAATCTAGCCAACACCGCTTCAAGATTATCTAATGCAATCATATTAGCACCATCCGACAATGCCTTGGAAGGGTTTGGATGTGTTTCCATAAACAAGCCATCTGCACCTACTGCAATAGCTGCTTTCGCAATGGTTTCAATCAATGCCGGCTTTCCACCTGTAACACCAGAGGATTGATTTGGTTGTTGAAGCGAATGCGTACAGTCCATTACTACAGGCACATCAAACGCTTTCATTTCTACAATATTTCTATAATCCACTACAAGATCGCTGTAACCAAAAGAATTGCCTCGATCTGTAAGCATTACATTATTATTACCTGCAGCTTTAATTTTTTCTACTGCAAATTGCATCGATTGCCCAGATAAAAACTGTCCTTTTTTAACACTCACAACTTTACCTGTTACTGCAGCGGCTACCAACAATTCGGTCTGGCGACAAAGAAACGCTGGTATCTGCAACACATCAACATATTCTGCAGCCATAGCAGCTTCATGAGATTCGTGAATGTCTGTAATGGTTGGTATGTTGAATGCCTTGCCAATTTCTGCTAAAATTTTCAAGGCCTTTTCATCCCCAATACCCGTAAACGAATCTACTTTGGTACGGTTTGCTTTGCGATAAGAGCCTTTGAATACAAAAGGAATATTATATTTATCTGTAATTTTTATAAGTTTTTCTGCGATTTCAAAACAGATATCACGCCCCTCTACCACACAAGGACCTGCAATAAGAAAAAAGTTTTTAGAATCGGAGTGATGTATTTTTGGAATTGTAATATTCATAGGTATCATTTTTTAAATAGTCTTAATAGAAAGACTGAAACAAAGTTAAAGCTAGATTTTTGCAAATCATAATATTCCACATCTTGCAGTCTGCTATTTTGAAATAAATTCAACAAACAACTCCCTCCCCGCTCTCGGTTGAATTGAATTGTCACAAGGTTCCATTTTTTGAATGACAAAATCAGTTGAGAAAAGAGATGTGTATTCTTGAGCATTTCCTCCAAATGGAGGTTGATCCGTATTCAATGGAGCATCAAACAACAGCCCAACCAATTTGCCACCTGGCTTTAATAAACGATGCATTTGCGTGACATATGCTTTGCGTAAATTTGGATTCAAGGCACAAAAAAACGTCTGTTCAAGAATTAAATCATAGGTATCTGTATGCTCAAAAAAATCTCCACAGATTAAATGCGTACTTGGTATAGCAGGGTTTCGGTTTTGAATATTCTTTATGGGTAAGGGAGAAATATCTACTAAATAAGTGTTTAGAAATCCTTTTTGGTATAAATATTCAATTTCATAACAGTTTCCACCTCCGGGGATTAATATTTTTAACGAATGGTCTGTTAATGTTTCAATGTATTTTTGAAGGGGCGGAGATACAGAACCTAAATCCCATGGGGATTGATTATTCTCATATCGACTTGTCCAATAATCTGCATTTAAGTCCATATATGGGTATTTTTTATAATTTTTATATGTTTTTATTTTGTTTAATGATACAAAATTATGTACATATTCTATTTTTAAATTGGATTTAAAATAAGAATTGGTATTTTTACAGTCAAACTTTTCAAAAAGAATCTTTTATGAATCAGGAAAAAAAACAAGTTAAAGAAGAAAAAAGCAGCAATAAAGTATGGATTATTGTTTTAGCCGTTGTTTTATTAGCCGTAAACGGTATTCAAGGTTTTTTTAATTATCAACAGAATGATGAAATTAAACAACAAGAAGTTACTATAATAGAAGGTAATGCACAACGTGACAGTTTAACACTTGCCATTAATGCTAAAATTGAAGAGTTAAAAGCAATTAGTGCTCAATTGGAAGAAGCTGGTGGAAAAAACACAGCCTTAGAAGCTCAAATTGCTGAATTAGAACAATTGAATGCTGAATTGAAAAGTGATGCTAAATATAAAGGCATGTATTTTAGAGCGCAAAGCGAAATCAAAAATGCAAATAAAATTAAGCAAGATGCTGAGTCTAAAATCACTGCGCTAACATTGCAATTAGCACAACAAGACACAACGATACAAGCGAAAAATGCTCAGATTGTTCAGAAAGATCAAACAATTACTGCTCTTGAAGAAGAAAAAGGCATGCTAGCTCAAAAAGTTGCTGTGGCTTCTGTGTTAAAGGCTGACAACATTAAAGTAATTGCAATTAGCTCTAAAGGAAAAGAAAAAATTGGTGAAGCGTATAAAGCAAAAGCGATTGAGCAAATCAAAATATTGTTCACTGTTGCTGAAAACAAAGTCGCTCAAAAAAATACAAAAGAATTATACATCCGTATTGTTGAACCAGATGGCGCAACAATTTTGGGTGCATCAAATGGTGAGTTTAAATTTGGTACACAAACGTTATTCTACACTACTAAAACAAGTATTTTATTCAATGGCTTAATTTCTCCTGTGAGTGTTTCATACACAAAAGAAGGAGCTTATAAAGTTGGGAAACAAATAATTGAAGTGTATTGTGAAGGAGCGTTAATTGGTTCTGGATCATTCATAGTTGAGTAATCAACTATGAAAAATCAAAAAAAGCCCTTTAATCTAGATTAAAGGGCTTTTTTTTTGATACATAAACCAAAAGTGGATCTTGAAAATAGCAATACTACAAGCTCTCAAATGAATAGCTTTATTTTTTTGGTAATAATGGCTAAATACCCTACCTTTGCAATCCTAATAAATTAATAATAACAATTAACTATGTCACTTAAACAGTACGAGACGGTATTCATTTTAACTCCCGTTTTATCTGATATTCAGATGAAGGATGCCGCACAGAAGTTCAAGCAGGTGCTCGTGGATAACGGCGCTAAGATTGTGAACGAAGAAAGCTGGGGGTTGCGTAAGCTTGCTTACCCAATCGAAAAGAAAAACACTGGGTTCTACCACCTAATTGAATTTGAAGCAGCGCCTTCAATTGTCAACACTCTAGAAACAGAGTATCGCAGAGATGAAAAAGTAATGCGTTTTTTAACAACCGTATTAGATAAGCATTCTATTGCATACAACATCAAGAGAAAAAAAGGAGCATTTAAGAAATCAGAAAAAGTTGAAGAGAAAGCATAATATGACACTTCAAAACGAATCAATCAACAGAGTCGAGAACAGAAAAAAATATTGCCGTTTCAAGAAAATGGGCATATTTTACATCGACTATAAAGATCCAAATTTCTTATTGAAATTTGTAAATGAGCAAGGTAAAATTTTACCACGTCGCCTTACAGGTACTAGCTTGAAATATCAACGCAAAGTTGCTCAAGCAGTTAAACGTGCTCGTTTAATTGGTCTAATGCCATACGTAACAGATTCTTTAAAATAATCATAAAGGAGGAACATCATCATGGAACTTATTTTAAAAGAAGACATCAAAGGATTAGGTTATAAGAATGACATAGTTCAAGTAAAAGCTGGATACGGAAATAACTTCCTTATTCCACGTGGATACGCAATCAACGCTACTGTTTCTGCTAGAAAAGTAGTTGCTGAAAATATCAAACAAGCTGCTCACAAAGCAGAAAAATTGAAGAAAGACGCTGTTGCTATTTCAGAAAAAATCGCAGGTCTTGCACTTGAGATTGCTGCTAAAGTAGGTGATACAGGTAAAATCTTCGGTGCTGTTACATCCTTACAAATCTCTGACGCCTTAGCTAAAAAAGGTATCGCAGTAGATCGTAAGAAAATCGCTTTCAAAGGTGATGTTAAAGATGCTGGTGAGCACACTGCAGTAATTGACTTACACAAAGAAGTGAAAGTTGAATTGAAATTTACAGTAGTAGCTGAGTAATTAGCATTCACTGTTCTTAAAATAAAGAAGCCTCTCTGCAATTTGTAGAGAGGCTTCTTTATTTTAAGAGCGTATGCTAAATTCCAAATAACAAAAAACAAATTCCAAACAGCTAATAACATAATTATTGTTTTCTATTAGGAACATTTTATCAATAATATCCCAATGATTTTTTAGTAAAATTTGTTATTTCCCTCCGTTTGGAATTTATTTTTTGTTATTTGGGATTTCGCTACTATTATATGGAATTTATCCTAAACCAATTACGGTCAAATATCAGACCTCTAGCTTCTTTCTGAAATCCTTCGTACTTTGTACTAAATACCCTCTACATGCAAACCCGAACCGAAATATCGCCCGGTAAAGCCCCTTTTACGATTCAGCACAATCGAACCATTGTGACCATTGGCTCTTGTTTTGCCGACATGATTGCAGATCGTTTGCAATCCTATAAATTCGATTTGGTAGCCAATGCATTTGGTACAACATTCAATCCCATTTCAATTTTTCAATTACTATCCCTTTCAATTGAAAAAAAATACAATCCCTTCCCTACTTCTCTAGCAGAAGTTTGGTACGACCACCAATTTCATTCAGAAGTATCCGCCCTTAGCGAAACTGCTTTACATGAGATAAGTAATGAACGCATTGCACGCATGCACAAAGCACTTGCGCGAGCATCTACCTTAGTGATTACGCTTGGTACTGCATGGGTATATCGACATGTACAAAGCGACACCATCGTTAATAATTGCCACAAACAAAGTGGTCATCATTTCAAAAAAGAATTATTATCGGTAAAACAAATTTTAGAAGAATTTGAAACGCTCTATATTTCTTTAAAGAAATTAAACCCCGACATAAAAATAATTTTCACTGTTAGTCCGGTGCGTCACATAAAGGACACCCTCCAACTAAATAGCGTTAGCAAAGCAATTCTTATTTCTGCAGTGCATTATATGTGCGAACAACATGATGATTGCCATTATTTCCCCGCATACGAAATACAGTTAGACGATTTGCGTGATTACCGATATTATGCAGAAGACATGCTGCACCCTAGTAAGCAAGCTGAAACCTATATTTGGAAAAAATTAGCTCATTGGATTTTCAATAGAGAAATGCTTGAAGCAATGGAAGAATGGGATCAGTTGCAAAAAATGTTGCAGCACAAACCCTTCCATCCAAGTAGTTCATCGCATCAACAATTTCTTAAACAAACCATACATCGTTTTGAAGAATTCACCTATTGGAATACAACCCAAGAAATTAATTCCTTAAAAACTCTATGTAGTTCAATATGAAATCAAGCCACGCACATACAAATCGATTAGCAACCGAGACAAGTCCCTATTTATTACAACATGCACACAACCCTGTAGATTGGCATCCATGGGGTGAAGAGGCGCTAACAAAGGCTAAGAATGAGAACAAACCAATTCTTGTAAGTATTGGTTATTCTGCCTGTCATTGGTGCCATGTTATGGAACATGAATGCTTCGAACAAGAAGAAGTGGCGAAGGTAATGAACGCATTGTTTATTAATATTAAAATAGATCGAGAAGAACGTCCAGATTTAGATCAAATATACATGGATGCTGTTACAGCAATGGGTTTACGAGGAGGCTGGCCATTAAACGTTTTTTTAACACCCGACACAAAACCCTTTTACGGAGGCACGTATTTTCCAAAAGAACAATGGTTGGATATCTTAGGCCAAATATCAAACGCCTTTATCAACCACAAAGAAGAAATTTATAAATCAGCAGAAAGTTTTACAACTTCATTAAATCAGAATGAAGTTCAAAAATATGGTTTAGTAGACGAAACCGAAACATTCGATAAAAACGAATTGGATCTAGCTTTTGAGTCCATCGCGAAACAATTTGATTATGATATGGGCGGCATGAATAAAGCACCGAAGTTCCCCATGCCATCCATTTATTTATACTTGCTCAGAGACTACGCGTTAACGGGCCGTAAAGCTGCTTTACAGCACGTAGAAAAAACCCTTGACAAAATGGCTATGGGTGGTATCTATGACACCATAGGCGGAGGATTCTCTCGCTATTCGGTAGATGCAGAATGGTTTGCACCACACTTTGAAAAGATGTTGTACGACAATGGACAACTTCTTGCTTTGTACAGTGAAGCATATACAGTAACAAAAAAACCAGCCTACAAAGAAGTCATACTAGAAACATATACGTGGCTTACACGTGAACTATTTTCAAAAGAAGGTGGCTTCTACTCTGCTTTAGACGCCGATAGCGAAGGCATTGAAGGGAAATATTATTGTTGGGAATACCATGAACTACTAGACTTAATTGTAGAAGATTTTAATATTTTCTGTGATTACTACGCAATTACCAAAGAAGGGAATTGGGAACATGGCATGAATATTTTATACAAACGTATGGATAATGTTACGTTTGCAGAAAAACATGCGTTGAGCGCAGAAACATTAATAGAATATATATCCCATTGGAAAAATATATTATTCAATACACGCGACCCACGCGAACATCCAGGCCTAGACGATAAAATACTTGCCTCATGGAATGGCATAGCGCTTAAAGGCTTGTGCGAAGCATACAGAGCATTGGGAGACGAAGCCATACTGAATACTGCAATCATGAATGCGGAGTTCTTAGTGAGCAATATGTATGACGGCAAAACCTTGTTCCATTCCTATAAAAATAAACAAGCGACAATACCTGGTTTTTTAGAAGATTACACATTTGTAATTGAAGGACTGATTGCTTTATATGAAGTAAGCTTTGATGAGCAATGGCTCCGACAAGCAATTGCTTTAGTAAATCATGTGATTGATTATTTTTATGACGAACAAGATGGTCTCTTCTTTTATACATCGAATATTGGAGAAAAATTAATTGCACGTAAAAAAGAAATATTCGACAATGTCATTCCTGCGTCAAACTCATCTTTAGCTCGAAATTTATATCAGCTTGGAAAAATATTGGACAATGAGGATTGGATAGAACATGGTCGCAAAACAGCTTCTCGTTTCAAAAAAGCATTTCTAACAGATCCATCATATGTATCTAATTGGGGCTGCTTAATTACAAGTATGATGTCCCCTACTGCTGAAATCGTTATTAGTGGTAAGCAATGCAAACAGTATAGAAAGGAAATTGAACAACACTATTTCCCGAATAAGATTATTTGCGGATCTGCTGTTGAAAGTACCTTGCCCTTATTAAAAGATCGAAATCCAATAGATACTGAAACAAATATGTATCTGTGTTATGATAAAACTTGTCAGCTACCCACAACAGATATTTCTCAATTATTCGAACAATTAAACCATATACGCTAATATGAAAAACACGCTCTTAATAGCATTCTTAAGTATGATCTGTTTGACATTTTCAAACACACAAGCTCATGCGCAACAAGCATATGATAGCTTGTGCGAATCGTATAAAACATATTACACTTTGGAAGACGCACTCAAAGATCCCTTAGCAGTTCAAAAGTTAGATTTATCGATGCAGAAACTTACTGTTTTACCAGAAGAAATCATGCAGTTCAAAAATCTAGTTTGTTTGGATTTAGCATTCAATAGAATTGGAATTTTACCTACTTCCTTTGCGAATTTAACAAACTTAAAAGTATTAAATCTTACGGGAACACGTTATATGTCTAAGGTGCCAAGTATACTTGCACAAATGCCGAATCTATTAGTTGTAGATTTGAGAGAACATCCCGAATGGACAGCTGCTAAGTTTGACGAAGCGATCAAGCTTTTACCACATGTTACCATTATAAAATAAGTATTATACCCTAACATGTATAGTAACAACAATCAAATTGAAGAAGTATTTTGCGATGTGGTATTACCATTACCTCTACCGCAACTTTTTACGTATAAAGTACCTTCGCAATTTGTAGAAGGTTTACAAATTGGTTCAAGAATTATTGTACCCTTCGGGCAGCGTAAGTTTGTAACAGGTCTCGTGCGAGCGATACATACTACTGCTCCCAAAAATTATCAAACCAAAGAAATCATGGAAGTGCTGGATACAGTACCTACTATGAATGGACTACAATTTACATTTATGGATTGGATGGCAGAATATTATCTCTGCACTCCAGGTGAAGTACTGCAAGCAGCATTACCCACTGGCTTTAAATTAAGCAGTGAATCTATGATTCAATTAAATCCAGTTTTTAAAGAATCCAATTTCGATTTAACAGACCAAGAACAACGCATCATACAAGAGCTCAGATCCAAAACAGTAAGCTATAAAGATCTTTCAAAATTAATAAGCGTTACAAATGTTCAACGCATTTTAAAACTACTGATACAAAAACAGGCAATTCTATTGTTTGAAGAAGTAAAGGAAAAATACACACCTAAAATAATTTCGCGGTTACGATTACACCACAGCTACACTTCTAAAGATGCGCTTTCTGCATTGGTAAATTCGTTAGATAAAAAACCAAAACAACAAGAAGTTGTGATGCGGTATTTGCAAGAAGTACCTGTAATACAAGATCCTGAAAGCAATGTATTAGGTGTTGAAAAATCACACATAAATCAAGCTGAACTATCTACTTCTTCATTACAAACATTAATCAAGAATGGCATTTTTGAAGAGTTTGAAGAAATTGTTTCTAGACTCTCCTATCGTGCAGATGAGAAAAAGCAAGAGGTAATGCTTTCTTCCGATCAAATATCTGCAAAAGAATCTATCCTACTTCAATTTGATACCAAGGATAGTGTTTTGTTGCATGGGGTAACAGGAAGTGGCAAAACCGAAATATACATTGATTTAATTAAGCGCAGTATTGATAATGGTTCGCAAGCATTATTATTATTACCAGAAATTGCACTTACTACACAAATCGTACAAAGACTGGAGGAATATTTTGGCGATCGAATGGGTGTGTATCATTCTCGGTTTTCAGACAATGAACGCGTAGAAGCGTGGAAAGGCTTGCAAGATGGTCGCTACGATTTTATTGTTGGCGTGCGCTCTGCAGTATTTCTTCCCTTTACACATTTAGGCTTAATAATCATTGATGAAGAACACGAAGCTTCATACAAACAACAAGACCCTGCACCGCGCTATAATGGCAGAGATGCAGCACTTATGTTGGCGCGCATGCACCAAGCAAAGACATTATTAGGATCTGCTACGCCAAGTATTGAAAGCAGAGAATCTTCCTTAAAAAACAAATGGGGCTATGTCCCATTATTCAATCGGTATGGTAACGTTGCACTTCCAGAAATAACACTTGTCGACATGCGCAAAGAGCGCAAAAATAAGAGCATTCAGCAAGGATTCTCGCTTGCTTTATTAGATAAAATTAAAGAAACTATAGGGAATAAAAAGCAAGTAATCTTATTTCAAAATAGAAGAGGTTACGCACCTATGTTGGAATGCGAGGACTGCGGACATATACCGA
Organism: uncultured Cytophaga sp.; assembly: GCF_937863595.1. Lineage (GTDB taxonomy): Bacteria > Bacteroidota > Bacteroidia > Cytophagales > Cytophagaceae > Cytophaga. The sequence continues at coordinate 1,575 of NZ_CALMGQ010000121.1, read as the reverse complement.
TGTGTACAAGTTGTTCCGTAAGTTTAACCTACCATCAATTTAGTCATGAATTGCGCTGCCATTATTGTGGATTCATTCGTAAAGTGCCTCAAAAATGTGAAAGTTGTAGTTCGCATCGATTAAAAACAGTTGGTACGGGAACCGAACGCATCGAAGATGAATTGCAATTATTATTACCAGAAGCGCGTATTCGGAGAATGGATTTAGATACCACACGCAAAAAGAATAGTTTTTCGGAATTAATTACAGCCTTTGGTCATCATGAAATTGATGTGTTGATAGGCACTCAAATGGTAACTAAAGGGCTTGATTTTGCAAATGTAGAGTTGGTGGGTGTATATGATGCAGATAGAATGCTCTATTTTCCTGATTTTAGAGCCATAGAGCGTACCTTTCAGATGATTGTACAAGTAAGTGGCAGAGCAGGACGTAAAAGCGGACAAGGCAAGGTTATGATACAAACAACACAACCTGAACACCCTATATTTACGTTTATACAAAATAACGACTATGAAAATTTCTTTACCCGAGAATTATATGAGCGAGAAATGTACCATTATCCCCCATTTTATCGACTTATAAATATTTCTGTTCTTCATATCGATAAGAAGGAAGCGATAAAATCTGCCAATGCACTTGCACTAAAATTAAAAGAATCCCTTGGAGGTAAACGCGTATTGGGACCACAAGCTCCTTCAATTGATCGCTTAAGAAATTATTATCATTACGAACTTTTCATTAAATTAGAAAAAGATCTGAAAGGATTACAATCCATAAAGAATAAAATTGCGTCAATTGTTTCCAATGAGCACAGTTTGCAAATGGGAAATAAAGGACGAATCATTATAAATGTCGACCCTATTTAACATGAAAATTATACCGATCATACTAATATCTGTTTTTGTAATTGCCACTTCGTGCATGTCAAGTGAAACAGATGGCACCGTTGAAGTCGACTCAACAAAAATACATCAAATGGATACGATTGCACCTGAAAAAATTGATACCGTTCCAACAATTACCAAATCTTCAGAATTAACAAAAAGTTCGGAAGACAAAACCAATCTGTTGTTATATGAAAAAATATCTTTAGGCATGACGTATGAGCAGGTAAAAGAAAAGTTGCCTACAACAAATTCATTACATGCAGAAGATCATAACGAAGAATTAGCTTCTAAAGGGTTGCAAGAATCCATTCAAGAAATTACATTCTTAACGTATAAAGGCAAATTAGAATTTAACTTTAAAAACAACGTACTCATTCGATATAGCATTGTTTTTAATGAACCGAATGGTAAAAAAGGAAATAAGCTATACAGCCAAATTTTAGACTATTACGGCCAACAATTAGGAGCGTTAGAACCTGTAAGCATTGAAGAAGACAACTATTACGCACAACTAAACACCTGGTATTTAAACCCAGATTATTTATTAGTAGTCTATAATCTCAATACTGGAAACATTACAATAGCTGCACAAACTACAAAACCGGGTCAACAACAAATTCCATAAACTATTTTGCATTTAAATAAAATTGTGTAAATTATTGCCATCAAAGATTTGTTTTAAAAAATA
>NZ_CALMGQ010000120.1 GCF_937863595.1 uncultured Cytophaga sp. | reverse complement strand
ATTTTTACAAATGGTGACATCAATTCCTGCATCAACTATTGGGGATGGATTAATAAGTACATCTACAGGTAATGATACAGATTTACAACCAGCCTTACTAGCCGATAGTGTAAGAGTAACAGTTTTAGGATTTCCTGTTAATTCAGCAGGAGATGGGTTATATGAAGTTGTTAAGGCACCGGGTGTAGTGAAGGTACCAGTACCACCTGTCCAAGTTACCCCAGTTTGATTTGTTGCTGAACCAACTAGAGCAGCAGTTGGATTATTTACACAAACGGTTACTGGTAAACCAGGGTTTACCGTAGGAGCAGCGGTATAGCTTAATTTAACAGTACCTGTTGCCAATGGACATAAACCATTACCCGTAGTAGTAATGGTTAAGGTTACTGAACCCGTTGATATTTCACCTGCTGTTGGTGTGTATGTTGCATTTTTTGTGGTATTGTTTGGCACATATGTACCTGCACCACCAGACCAAATTATACCAGTAGCAATTGTAAAACTTGCATTTAAAGTAAGTGTAGGATTATTAGCACATGCAGATTGTGGAGGTCCAGGATTAACAGTAGGTCCACCAACAAACGTAATTTTTATAGAATCTGAAACAGGTGGACATGCTCCATTACCTGTAGAAGATAAAAATAAGTAGATAGATGTCAATGCTAAATCTGCAGAAGAAGGTGTAAAAGTAGTAACTGGTGAATTCGCATTTCCGAACGTACCTGTTATTCCGGATTTTACACTCCAAGCACCTCCACCAGCACCTTTTACAGAACCATTTAATGAGATTGGTCCTGCATTGGTACAGCTACTGATATCATTAGCCGAACCTGTTCCAACGGTAATAGTATTCGCATCAACGGCAATATTACCAGGTACTGCATATTTGGCTTTTACATTTATATAATTTGCATACCACCAAGTATTGACTGTTCTATTGTCACCCCAATTACCTATAGTAGGATTACTAGATGGAGGCATTGGTCCTGCTGTAACAGATCCAAATCCGTGGCAACCTGTAGTGGCAGTTGGTATACCAGTTGTACAACCCGCTAAATTAACAGTACCTCCAGGTATTGCTGTATCATCCCAAAACAATAAAGGCGGAGGACCTGCAGGTCTTACCAAAGAAACAATATAGCCGTAGGGATGATTTTCAACGTCAAAAAGGGGTAAGTGTGTTATACCATTGAAATAATCCAATCGCATATCTAAAGAATCACCAGGTGTAATTAGATTACCATTCCCATCTCTACTATTCCATGGGATACAATTTGAACCCACCACTAAATCTTGTTTGATTAAAACATCACTTGTACCAAATTGATAGCCAGATATACCATTGAAATTTAATAACAATTCTGTACCACCTGCTTTATCTACAATAACATTGATGCACCGATTATTTACATCACAACCTGTAACCGTAATATTATCTTTATTTAGAATATCCCCAAAAATACCTGTTGGGAAACGACATTGATCTGGATCATTTAAAAATATTTTATAATCTGCATAAGTAGCATTTGCAGCTACAGATCTTCTATCCAATGCAGTATTTCCTGTACTTTGAACACCTGTAGGATTACATGCAATGGTAAAACCAAAAGGTCTAATTCTGTTGAAATCAATACCTGTTACAATACCATCATTGGAATAGACATACATTTTACAAATAAATGGGTTGTTCGCAGCATTCACATTGATATCCCAAGTTTGAGAAAATAAGCGACCAGGGATTCTTACACCATTTGGGGTAGCAAATGGTACTATTGTTAAATCAAAATAACGTAAACGCATCTTAACTTTTTGCTGGGTGTTAACTTCAGCAGCAGTAGGAGCTGTTATTGCTGCAAATGCTGCTGGATTATTTACTGCTGGCATTCCAGCATTACTTTTTCTATAGATTTCTATGTAATAATTACCTGGTGCGGCAGGTGTAAAAGTTAAAGGGGTATAACCACCTGCTCCACCTACAATATTGCTTGGACCAGCTACTGCTGCAGCCCAAGATGCAATAGAACCAGCTCCCGCATTGGTTATTTGTTGCCAGCCTGTACCAGCAACTGGAAATACGACTCTATTTGTTGGTGATATAATTCGGTACCATGCAGTTGCACCGTTCGTTAAATCGCCTGCTTCAAAGTTCATCCCAAAATAAACAATTTCTTGTTGACAAACATTAAAATACAAACGCTTAGTTGAAGGACAACCAAACGTGGACGAATTTCTGTTTGGATCATTATTATCCCATATTTGCAACACCCCTTGGTTATCTGAAGCCAGCGTAGGAGTAAGCTGTGCAGTACCTTCTGCATGCGCAAACATACTTAATAACATTACCGCAGTAGCATAGCATGTTTTAAGTATAGTTTTAATAATCTGATTAGGGTTGTATAGTGTCTTCATAGGTACAAAGTACTAGTTTGTGTTCGTTTACGAGGAATGATGACAAAATGTTATTTTAGTATAAAAAAATCATTCTTTTATACCATCCGGACAAAGATTGATATTCTTTAGTCGTTCTTGGTAGCCATCCATTTCTTTTGTAGTAATAAAATCATCACAAACTTTATAATTGGGAGATTGTATTGATAAGCGATATTTTCCACCTTCTGGCAATGCCATGATGTATTTCCCAGTAGCTTTGTTCGAATGATATATGCCAATTATTGTATTATTATCCGTATCTACAACTTCTATGGTAGCACTAACAGGCTCTTTTGATACTGAATCTTGAATTATACCTACTATGACCAAAATATCTAAAACTTTAGGTTGATCTGTAGTTGCCACATAAATATCTTTATCACCATAACCTTCAGGTCTGATGGATGCGAAATAAATACGTCTACCATCTGCAGATAAGTTAAAATGAATATCGTCATGCGCTGAATTTAATGGGTAACCAACATTTATAGGTGCATCCCAATGATCTGTTGAATCTGAAAGCAATTTTGAATAAAACATATCAAATCCTCCCATTGAATTATGTCCCTGAGAACTGAAATACAATGTTTTACCATCTGGATGCATGAATGGAGAATCTTCATTATACCTGGTATTGATAATAGGGCCTAAATTTATCGGTCTAGCCCATTCATTATTTAATAATTTTTTAGAGATATATAAATCTAGACCACCATAACCACCTGGTCTATCGCTACTAAAAATCAAATATTCGCCATTTTTGGTTAAACAAGCAGATGGTTCATAGTACTTTGAATTGATTTCACCCTTTAGTTCTTCTGCTTTTAGCCAAACCTCGCCATCTAATTTAGATGATAAAAAGTTATCACCACGGTCATATCTATAAATGAGTAATTCTTGCCCGTCTGAAGCCAAAGAAATGCTTGCATCATGACCATCTGTATTTATAGAAGGTCCCATATTTTTAGCAAGCATCCAAGTAGAATCAATTTTAGAAGATATATAGACATCTTCATAAAATAAACCATCTTCAGGGTCTATTAATCCTCCAGTTGTTTCGGGTCTACAGGATGTGAAAATTAGTTGACTTTCATCTAAGGTTAATACAGGACCATATTCTGGATAATTAGAATTAATAGTTGGACCTAAATTTTTTATATGAATGGGTATTTCATCGCGCATTAATTTTTTTCCATTTTCGCACATTTCAACTTGTCTATAAATATCCTTAATCATGGATATGTTTTTCTTTTTATTCTTATACAAATAAGAGAGACAAATTTCATATTCAACAATAGCATTATCAAAACGATGAGCCAAATGATACGCACGACCTAAATAATAATGAAGCGTTGGAGGATACTGATTAGGTTTAAGTTTGCATTTTTCTAAAAATAATAAGGCATTTTGTTCGTCACCAGTTGTATTTATGTAACAAACAGCTATTGGGAACATGTACTTAGGCACATTTGGATAAATGCTATCTAAAGTTAAAAATATAGGCAATGCATGGTAATAATCCTGATTATCAAAGGTGTAATTAGCATTACTTTCTAACTCTGTCTGTGAAAGTGGGGTTTGTGCAAAAAGTAAAAATGTATTGAAATACATACATATTGCAATACATTTTTTCAATTTTAATGCGTATTGATAGGAAAACATTATTTTCATAATTTTAGACATATACAAATTAACAGAAACTAAGGCTGTAAAAAAATAATTGTCAATAAATTTAGACTGTAAAGGTATCAAGGTATTTGAGAATTTTATTAATTAAGAATTTAGTCAAAAGACGTCTACGTTTATTTGTATCCTTTTGTTGTTCGTTTATATTATAATATATATTCATTTATTTGAATCCAGATATAAAATTCAATGCTAATAGCTAATTATTGAATTAAAAAAACAATGTTGACACTTTATGGAGTAAAAAATAAAACTGACAAATATCAATTAAGAGGCTTCATCGTTGTTAAAGCTATTGAATCAGTTCATTTAAAATAATTAATATTTCATTAGGTGTTACATTATAATATGTAATAAATATAATACTCTTCAATAAATTGGGTGCAATCTTAAGCCCGTAGTTTTTAATAATGACTAACCTATTTTATTGCTGTTTTGTTTAGTTAACCGATAACGTGATGATACAAACAACATATTAGTAAACGCTAATTTATTCTTGTTTAGATTATATAAATTATTCTTCTAACATTGTTACTCCCCAGAAAATGGATGTGACATGTTATGTGTCTATCAAAAATATATAATTCAATTACGTAGAAAATAAAAACGGCCTCTAGTGAGGCCGTTTTTATTCATTTTTTTTAAATTTCATTTACCTAATTATTGCTACAGAACCTGCTTGTTTGTAAGGTCCTTTATATTGTTCTCTACCTTCATACGTAACTATCCATGGATATGTACCAGATGGCATTGGTTCACCTAAGTACGTACCATCCCAAGTTTCATATTTATCTGTAGTAATAAATATAATTTCTCCCCATCTGTTAAATACCATTAATTTATAATTCTCTTCGTATTTACCATATCCTCTGAAATATCGATCTACACTTCCGACTACCCCAGGAGTAAACGCTGTAGGAACATCAATATGTGGTTTACAAATTAAGTATACCAACGTTTTATCTGAGATGGAGCAGTTGAATTGATTTGTAATTTTAACAGTATATATACTATCTAAATCTGGAGATACAACATTTATTTGTGTTGTTACACCATTGTTCCATTTATATGTGGTGTTGGCCTGCGCACCTGGGTTTAATGAAATAGATCCTCCATTATCTGGACAATACACATATCTATCAGGTAAGTCAGATGTAGGATAAGGCGAAAATCCGATAACGTTTACAGATGAATCTTTACATTGATCAACTGATAGGTATCCTTTATATGTTCCAACTGAAGATACAATTATGGTTGAATCTGTTGAGAAAGTAGCACCACCATCTTTCTTCCATTTATAGTTCAGTTGTAAAAACTGATTTAAATTCGGAATATTAGTTGGTACGGCTGTCAATTTTACTTTCAAACCTACACAAGATGTAGAATCTATGGAAACCATATTTGGTTTTGGTAAACCAATTACATAGACACTATCCACAGTTGTACAAGTTGTTGCCGGATTGGTAACGGTAATAGTATACTTGCTGGTATCAGTAGCTGATGTGATATTTATAGTATTACCTGATCCTGCAGGCGTTCCATTTAAACTCCAGTTGATTGTTGCAGTTGCAGGTATTGCACTAGCAGTTAATACACCCGGTCCACATGCAATGATATCGCTTGCTTTAACTGTAGGTACTGGATTTACGTGTACTTGTCCTTCTGCCTTACAATTAGCAAATGCGAATTGAACATTATAGATACCTGTATCAGGAACAATCAAGAATGATTTATTTTGACCTGTCATAATTTTCCCAGTATCAAACCACTGATAAATACCAGGTACTAATGGTTGCGGAGAAGGGTTTGATTGAACCAACAGATTCTCGCTATAACACGCTGGATTGGGGGTTATAGAAAATGTAGGTAGGTCAAACGTTGTAATATTAACCGTGTCTCTAGAAATACATCCTTTACCATCTGTTGCTAATAGAATACGACTTGTATTTGAAGTAACGATAAAGGTGTGTGATTTAGAATTTGGTGCTTGCACCTCTGTACCACCCGCATCTGTCCAAGAATAACTCACCCCAGTTTTGGTATTATTTGCAGAAACCGTAACAGGTGCATTTATACAAGAATATTGATCTTGCCCAGCATTTGCAATTGGCAGCGGTTCAATTTTTAATGTTGCAGAACTCGTTACATCTTTACATGTACCATAATTGGATGCTGTTAATGTAAGCGTAACCGAACCTGCAGCAATATCTGCAGCAGTAGGGTAATACTTCGCATTCACAGAATTGTTGTTCACAGCAAATACACCAGAACCAGTTGATTTCCAAGTATCCGATCCAATCAATAAACCACCATTAACAACTCCATTTAATTGTGCTCCTAATATAGTTTCACATATAATGGGTGCACCTGCAGTAACAACCGGAATGGGAGATACCGTAACTTCTATTGAATCTTTTCTAGAACTGCAAATGCCTGAAGAACCAGATGTAGCATATAGTTTAATAGTACCAGCAGCAGCATCTGCTTGAGAAATATTATATGTAACAGGATTCCCAGAAGCATTGGGGGTGAACGATCCGCTACCATTTGTAGACCAATTTATACTGCTAGCATTATAGATTTTAGAACTTATAAGTATGGTTCCTGCATCGGCACAAATAGCTTGGTCAGCTGAAGCAACCACCACAGGTATTGGTTGAACTGTAACTTTTAAAGTATCATATACCGGCTTACACAATCCTTGATTAGCAGATTTGCCAAATATATTAATTACTCTATTGGTGGTATCGGCATCGGATAGGATATATTGATTAGCAAGAGTTGTAGTTGGATTTACAAATATTCCAGAACCAGAGGAAGACCAATCAACACCTGTTGCCACAGTTGTTGCAGCCAATAACTCTACCAATTGATCTGCACAAACAATTTTATCAGGCCCAATATTAATGGTAGGTAAAGGAGTTAATCGAATGGTGAAGAAATCTGAATATGCATTACATGTTCCATTTCCTGTTGTAGTAAGGGTTATTCCAATGTTACCTTTTTTTCTATCTAAGGCTGAAGGCACATAAATTGCATTCTTATCGGCAATACTCGGTGAGAAAATACCTGTTCCTGTAGTAGACCATTCAACACCTAATGCATTTGAAAAATCAGGATCCAGCTGAATGTAGGCTGTATCTGCACACAAAGGAGGAATTGCACCTGATGCATTAGCAACTACAATAGGAGGTGGAGTAATGGTAAGTACCATCTCATCGGGATTTGCTGGACAAAATCCAGCATTAGTAGGTGTTAAAGTTATCGTTAAACCACCTGCATCAATATCTGATTGATCTGGTTTGAACGTTGGATTTAAATCTGTAGGGCTTGGATAAAACCTTCCTTTTCCAGTTCCACTTGTCCAGATACCTGTTGCACCAGCACCTTCAATAATACCATTAAGAGGAAAGAATCCAGCATCTGCACACGCAATTTGATCAAAACCAGCATTAACAACCGCTACAGTTGATTTTAATATGGTGATACCAAAATACGTTTCTGTTTCTTTACATGGATTCGATCCTACAGTACTTGCATAGATAATAACACCACCATTTGCTTGATCACTCGCTGATGGTGTATACACTGTTGGGCTGCCCGTAGTCGTACTAAATGAACCTGTACCTGTTGTTTTCCAAATGATAGAAGATGCATTTAAAATGGTTGCAGTAGCTACAACTGTATTGCCTATACAAATAGAATCAGCTGGAACAGAACCTGTGATAGTAGGTTCTGGATTTAATGTTATTTGTACATTGCTAGAATAATCTTTACACGTTCCATTTCCTGTAGTTGTTAAGGTAAGGGTTGTACTGCCAGTTGTTTTATCTAAAGCAGAAGGTATATATTTTGCATTTACATTAGAAGCATTTGGAGTAAACG
>NZ_CALMGQ010000119.1 GCF_937863595.1 uncultured Cytophaga sp. | reverse complement strand
TAGGAAATGATTGGTAATAATTTGCCTAGGCAAATTATTACCAATCATTTCCTACGTTTACTGGTTTATCTTCTGGGTTACCCATTACCACTTTCATATTGGCAATAAGTTTGTCCATTTGTTCCGCAGTTTGGCGTTTGATATCTCCCCAACCTTGCAAGCTTAACACATATTTGTTACATGCAGGAATTGATTTTTCTAATGGTCCACCAGAGCCTTTATCCGATGCATGTACAAAATTTGTGATGATGTATTTATAACGACCGTCTTTACAAGCCATTACTACAGTATATTCAACCGTACCAGCATGCATCAAACCAGGTTGTGGTGCATGATAGCTCACAGGGAATTGACCTTTGTAACTGTAATATCCATCTGCTGCTTTGTCTGTAATCAATCCGCTTCCAGATACATTTAAACTATGTGCACGTTTAAAAAGTACAGCTTGGGTCGCTTTTTCAACGTTTATAACACCTGTATAACTAATTTTTTTAGTTGCTGTATCAATAGGAGCTAGGGTTTGTGCCTGTGACACAAGCGACATTGCAATGCCGATTAATAAAGAGAAAATAATTTTCATACGATGTGTTAGTTAAATGAATACTCTATTTACAATATACTACATACTTCAAAATCGTGCCAACATTCGGAACAATTATTTTTTAGTACTCGTTTTCTTAGCCGCAGGCTTTTTAGCTGCTGCTTTTTTAGCAACGGTCTTTTTAGCTGCTGCTTTTTTCGCCGCAGGTTTTTTAGCTGCAGCTTTCTTGGCTACTGTTTTTTTAGCTGCAGGTTTCTTAGCAACGGCTGTTTTTTTCGCCGCGGATTTCTTAGCAGCTCCTTTGCCTTTCTTCGGTTTCGCCAATCCAGCATCTACATCCGTAGGGTCATGGTCTAAGCCAGCTATACCAAGACATTCTGCATATGTTAATTCTGCAGGCTCTTTATCTTTTGGTAATTTGAAATTGTTTTTACCAATTGCTAAGTATGGTCCCCAACGGCCTTTCAATACTTTTACGTATTCACTTTCTGGGAATTCAAGTATGAGTTTTTCTGCATCCGATTGACGTTTTGCCAAAATCAATTCTACACAACGATCCGAATCGATCGTCATTACATCATCAATTTTTGGTATAGATACAAACTTACTATTGTGGCGTATGTAAGGCCCAAAGCGACCGATTGCTACAACCATTGGTTTTTCTTCATACATACCAATTTCTCTTGGTAGTTTAAATAATTCCAATGCTTCTTCAAGGGTAATGGTTTCAATCAACTGACCTTTGCGTAAACTTGCATACTTCGGTTTGATTTCTTTCTCTTCGTCTGCTTCACCAATTTGTACAAATGGACCGTAGCGACCCAAACGAGTAAGAATTTGTTCTCCCGTTTCTGGATGCACACCTAATATACGAGATGTATTTACGCTGGAACGTTCAATGTGTTCTGTTTTTAAAACTTGCTCATGGAAATCACCATAGAAGCCTTTTAACATACTTTGCCATTCAATCTTTCCTTCCGCAATGTCATCAAATTCTTTTTCTACCATTGCGGTAAAATTGAAATCGGTCACTCTTGGAAAATGTTCTACCAAAAAATCATTGGTAATCATGGCAAGATCTGTCGGGAATAATTTAGACTTTTCTTGTCCCGTATTTTCTGTAATAACAGCAGTATTTACTGCATTATTTTTTAATGTCAATTGTGTAAGCTTGCGCTCTCTACCATCGCGATCTTCCTTAATTACATAACCTCTTTTTTGAATCGTAGAAATAGTCGGTGCATAGGTAGATGGTCTACCAATACCCATTTCTTCTAATTTCTTAACCAAGCTCGCTTCTGTGTATCTAGACGGCGGACGGGTATAGCGTTCTATAGCAACAATGTGATTTAAGCCTAATTTTTGATCTACTTTTAATGGAGGAAGGGTCGCAGTTGCAGCAGCTCCTGGTTTTGCTTCTGTTTCTTCCGTTTCCTCATCTTCATCTTCGTCGTCTTTCGATTCAAGATATACTTTTAAGAAACCTTCAAACGTAATTACTTCACCCGTTGCAATAAAATTCTCTGGTGCTTTATTGTTACCGATCATTACTACGGTACGTTCCAAACGTGCATCGGCCATTTGAGAGGAGATGGCACGTTTCCAAATTAGATCGTATAAACGTTGTTCGTTGCGATCCGCACTTGCATTCTGCACATTGAAATCCGTTGGTCGAATTGCTTCGTGGGCTTCTTGTGCATTTTCGTTTTTACTTTTATATCTTCTAGTGAAAGAATACTCTGCACCATAATTTGCTGTAATGGTATTCTTTGCTGCATCAATGGCGAAATCCGATAAGTTTACCGAATCGGTTCTCATATAGGAAATCTTACCAGCTTCATACAAACGTTGCGCAACCGTCATGGTTTGTGCTACAGAAAAACTTAGTTTTCTAGAAGCTTCTTGTTGCAAGGTAGAGGTTGTAAATGGAGCAGAAGGAGATTTTTTAGCAGGTTTTTTTTCTAAGTCTTTTACAAAGAAATCTGCACCGATTAATTTCGTTAAAAATGCTTGAGCTTCTTCCTCTGTATTAAACCTAGCAGGTAATTCTGCTTTAATTGTTTTTGTGCCATCTTTAAATTCAGCCGTTACCTTAAATAGAGCTGTAGGGTTGAACTGCAATACTTCGCGTTCTCTTTCTACAACAATACGAACAGCAACCGATTGCACTCGACCAGCAGATAAACCTGCTTTAATCTTTTTCCAAAGAACAGGAGACATTTCAAAACCAACCAAACGGTCAAGTATACGACGTGCTTGTTGCGCATTTACTAAATCGATATCTATGCCACGCGGAGTTTGAACCGCATTTAAAATAGCATTTTTGGTGATTTCTCTAAATACAATTCTACGTGTTTTGGCATCGTCCAAATCCAAGGATTCTTTTAAATGCCAAGAAATAGCTTCCCCTTCGCGGTCATCATCGGTCGCTAACCAAACCGTATCGGCTTCTTTGGCTAGTTTTTTTAATTCCCGTACGACTTCCTTTTTATCGGGTGAAATTTCATAAGTAGGCTGGAAGTTATTTGCAACATCTATTGCCTTATCGCCTTTCTGTAAGTCTCTTACGTGTCCGTAACTTGACTTTACAGTGAAATCTTTTCCTAAATAACCTTCAATGGTTTTTGCCTTTGCAGGGGACTCAACTATGACTAAATTCTTGGGCATTTGCCTTGTATTTTAATTATAAACAGAACAAAGATGGATAATTTTTTTTCTAAAATGCAATATATAGCAATTCAATCTGTTGAATCACGACTAGTTTTTTATCAAAATTCAAAGTTTTGAAGTAATAATCCCATATTTTTTCTGTAATATGCTACTTTAAAACGAACATGGGAAAACTACTTATATTAATACGTCATGGGAAATCCGATGTGCCAAACCTTGGCCAGAAAGACATTGATCGGGAATTAAATCACCGTGGTCATTCCGACGCTCCTAGAATGGGTAGAAAGTTAGCAGAAATGGATTTGAAACCAGATTTAGTCGTTTCTAGTCCATCTATACGTACAACCCAAACGACAGAATATATTTGTGAACAAATTTCCTATCCAGTAGATAAGGTTGATTTTCAAGAAGATATTTATGAAGCTTCCGTTCGTACCTTATTGAGATTGGTCAATGAACTAGATAATAGCTTACAAACCGTTTTTATTGTTGGGCATAACCCAGGCTTTACCTATTTCTCCGAATATTTAACAGGAAAAGAAATTGGAAATATCCCTACCTGCGGAGTTGTAGAATTGGCCTTTGAGGTAGATGATTGGGCCTTGGTTTCTCAAAATACTGCCAGTTTGAAACATTTTATATACCCTAAAATGTTTTTAAATGGGGAAGAAGGGGAATGAATTAGGCGTTCAAATGCATACAGCAGAAATAATTAAACGGGCGTTCGATCCGTATTTTTAATGCACCGCTTGAATTGTGGAAATCATTTGCAGATCTAGGCGAACTGATCAAAACTCAAAAAGGGGAGATCATAAAAAAAACGGGTAGCACAGAAAAATATTTAAATTTTATCATACAAGGTAGCGGGGGCATTTTACTTTGGAACAACACAAATTTTGTATGCATTGATCTCTGCTATGAAGGAGAATTTTTTGGCGATTATATGTCTTTACTTAATCAACAACCATCTCCCCAGTATGGCTAAATAAAGAAAGCAAAAAATTTCTCCGTATTGGAAACTTAACTAATATTGCTGTACAGGAAAAATGGCTGGCAATAAATGGTAAAACTTCTTGGAAAGTAAATGCGCTGCAATTACTTATTTTTGTGAGTCTTGTAACAGCAACATGTATGTTTTTGGCTGTTCAATATACAGATAGTTTAAATAATTTTCGTTGGTGGTTTATTCCTTTTATTTTATTCTTTTCATTTTCAAACGCAATGGTTGAAGAACTAATCTTTCGCTTTGGGATTATCGGTGGACTCTTCAATCACTATCCCAAATGGACGATCTTAGTATTATCAGCTATTTTATTTGGATTGCCTCATTATTGGGGATTTCCGAGCGGTATCGGTGGAGTTGTAGTATCTGGACTGTTGTGCTACATACTAGGTAAGGCAAGCTTTGAAACGAAAGGGCTTTTTGCGGCGTGGTCTATACATTTCGTTCAAGATATCATAATCTTTTCAGCGTTGATGATGATGCAAGTAGGTACGTAGAAAGGAAAAGTGTGTATGCGGAAAATCGAAAGGATTCAATAACAATGAATGATCAAACACTCCTTTCTCATTCTTTATGATTCGAAAAGGGGACATCTTTAATATTTTTTACAATCTTCCTAAATGTATCCATATCTGATAGGTATTTCTTATGAATAATTATTGCAGATAAACTATTTTGATACATTAAGAACCAACTTTTTGTTTCAACAATTTTGAAAAATTTAACCCACTTAATTTCCATGTAAAAAGATATTCCAGTAATCATTATTTCATTTGAAGTAATCTCCATCTCAAGTGATTCCTGTAAATAATTACTTGAATTGTAATTTCTCAGCGTAAGAATAAAAATGATTGAAGGCTGCACAATAACAATTAAAAATAACGTGATATATTGATAAATAATAGGTTTAGGAAGATTAAATAAATGTAGGTAATAAGAGGCTATCCAAAGAATAATTACGAGTGCTAAACCGAGTAAAAGCCTCAATACAATTTTTTTATATGCTAAGCTAAGTAGCAATGTTACATATTCTTTAAAGGAAACCTTTGTTTTAATAATCATCAATCGTACTCTTTCGTATTTTTTTCTGTATATAAATTACTACACTATTTTTTTATAAACAATCTATTAGGTGCTATTGTTGTTGTTTCCGCTAATAATAATTTATTTTCTTGAATAATATCATTGCGGATCAACATGAATGGGTATCTGAGTTGGTTCGCTGCGAAATATTTAAACCATATCACTGATTTGATCTGTTAGAAACACCATCAACAGCAAGTCTTTTAATCATTATCAGTTAACAAAAAATGCCACCCTATTGAGGTGGCATTCATCATTCATAATTTATAACTCATAATTAGTTACTTCTTATTCTTCGACTTCACGTAGCCCTTTTTCTTTTTGGTGGTTTTCTTTTTAGCACCACTTAAACGTTTGTTAGCGCGTTTGTCAGCTTGCTTACGTGTTACTTCATTGCGTTTGTCTTTTTCCTTTTTGGTTTTAGCCATCTGTTTTTGATAGGCTTTTGCCTCAGGAGTCATTTGATTTAACGTTCCTTCCTGACTTTCGGCATCTAAATCTGCTTGGGTTTGACCTTTTTTAGATTTGTCCTTTTTTACCTTAGGTGCTTTTTTCTGTTTACCACCCTCATTTGTTCCACCACCATCGCTTGGAGCAGCAGTTTCAGAATCTGATTGGGCAAAAGCGGTGTTTTGGGTTGCTACTAAGCAGCCCAAACACAGGAGTATAATAAATGCAAGTTTTTTCATAGTATTTCACCCACAATATGAGAAAAAGTAGTGGGAAAAAAAACCATTATTTACTTCAATATGCCCTTAAGTTTAAAGATTTTTGTTGAAATGAAATTTCTTCTACAACGTCTCGTATTTTCAGTATTCTTTTTGAGTTTGATTTTTCAAACGCATGCGCAAGAGAATTTTTTATTGTGGCAAATTTCAGGTAATGGATTATCCGATACTTCATACCTGTTTGGTACCATTCACATACGTGATAAGCGTGTATTTGATTTAGGAGATTCAACGTATTATGCCATACAACATACCAAAGCACTATTTGGCGAATTGGATTTGCAAGATAAGGACGCTATAAAAGCACATGCTTCCGAAATTATGATGCCCGCTGGCATTTCACTTGAATACTTATTGACTCCTGCAGAATACAAACAGATAAAAAAATATTGTAAAAAGCACATCGGTATCTACGCACTTTTAATCAATAAAATTAAACCCATTTATTTATCGGCCGTTATTTCAGAAAATTTATTAAAAAAAGACGAAAAGCAACCGCTCGATATGTATTTGCAAGAGTATGCTTCCAAACTCGGCCATACGGTAGGTGGTATTGAAACCATTGATGAGCAGTTCGCTGTCATGAATATATTAAGTTTGCAAGAACAAGCCAATATGTTGTTGGAGCAAGTACAACATATTGAAGATGAAAAAAAGTTAATGGAAGAAATGTTACAACTTTATTTATCGGAATCCTTAGATAAATTGGATAGCTTAGTACAAGCAGATACAACGTCTCAAGAATTTAATGAAGCAATATTGGATACGCGTAATAAAGTAATGTTGAAACGCATGCAAGAGCAAATGCTAAAAAAATCTACGTTCTTTGCGGTTGGTGCAGCACATTTGGCCGGAGAAAAAGGCTTGGTGTTGCTGCTGCGTAAAGAAGGATTTCAGGTAAGACCAGTTAAAAGAAAATAAATACGAATAATGAGTAAAGTGGAAGTTTCTGTACTACATGTACATGTGATTGCAGCTGAATTAAAAGTTAGCACCAAACAAGTAGAAGCAACAATAGAATTGTTGGATGAAGGCGCTACCGTTCCATTCATTTCTAGATATCGTAAGGAAATTACGGGCAGCATGGACGAAGTTCAAATTGCTGCTGTGCGCGATCGCTTTGAGCAATTACGTGACTTAGACAAACGCAGAGAAAGTATTTTGAAATCCATCAACGAGCAAGGCAAACTTACTCCGGAATTGGAAGAAAAAATAAAAGTTGCTGGCACCATGACGGAGTTGGAAGATATATATCTGCCCTACAAACAAAAACGAAAAACCCGCGCAAGCATTGCCAAAGAAAAAGGTTTGGAACCTTTGGCACTTCTTATGTTGGAACAAAGTTCTATAGACCTAGAAGCAGAAGCTGCAAAATACATTGATACCGAAAAAGGTGTTGCCACCTTTGAAGAAGCCTTATCTGGTGCGCGCGACATAGTTGCTGAAACCATCAACGAAGATCAAGCAGCGCGTACTTCTGTACGTAGATTGTTTAATGAAAAAGGTACCATCAAATCTCGTGTGTTCCCAGGGAAAGAAAACGAGGGACAAAAATACCGCGATTATTTTGAGTGGGAAGAACCAATTGGTAAAACACCTTCACACCGTTTGCTTGCTATGCGCAGAGGCGAGAAGGAAGGTTTCCTAATGTTGGATATTGCACCCTTGGAAGAAGATGCGATCGATGTAATCGAGCGTCAATTTATCATTGTACAAGGCAGAACCGTTGCAGCAGATCAAATGAAACTGGCTGTGAAAGACGCATACAAACGTTTGTTAAAACCTTCGATGGAAACAGAAGTGCGTATGGGGACAAAGACGAAAGCAGATGTAGAAGCCATTCGTGTATTCTCAGATAACTTAAAAGAATTGTTATTATCGTCTCCACTTGGACAAAAAAATGTATTGGCACTCGATCCAGGCTTCCGTTCAGGTTGCAAGTTGGTGTGTCTAGATCGTCAAGGTAAATTATTGGAAGAAACAGTTGTGTATCCGCACGAGCCACAACGTCAAACGCAGCAGTCTGCAGCGGTGATTATGGCCTTATGTCAAAAGCATAGCATCGAAGCCATCTCTATTGGTAACGGTACCGCTGGTCGCGAAACAGAAACGTTTGTAAAGACCTTAGGTTTACCAAAAGAAATTTTAATCGTAATGGTAAACGAAAGTGGTGCCTCCGTGTATTCTGCATCGGATGTGGCACGTGAAGAGTTTCCAACCTACGATGTTACGGTACGTGGTGCCGTATCTATCGGTCGACGATTGATGGATCCATTGGCGGAGTTGGTGAAAATTGATCCTAAGGCTATTGGCGTTGGACAATACCAACACGATGTAGATCAAACAGCTTTAAAGAAAAGTTTGGATGAAGTGGTGATCAGTTCGGTAAACTTAGTAGGTGTAGAAGTAAACACCGCAAGTAAGCAGTTGTTGACCTACGTATCCGGACTTGGTCCGCAGTTGGCTCAAAACATTATAGATTATAGAAATGCAAACGGTCCGTTTAAATCACGCTCCGATATTAAAAAAGTTGCGCGTATGGGCGATAAAGCCTTTGAGCAATCAGCAGGTTTCTTACGCGTGCAAGATGCAGAGAATCCATTGGATCGTTCTGCTGTGCACCCAGAAAGCTATCCGGTGGTAGAGCGCATGGCGAAAGATGTAGGTGCATCTGTAATGGATATTATGAACAGTAAAGAACTGCGTCAGAAAATTGTTTTGAAAAATTATGTGAGTGAAACAGTTGGTTTACCAACCCTTCAAGATATTTTCCAAGAATTGGATAAACCCGGTCGTGATCCACGTAAAAACTTTGAACTGTTTGAATTTGCGGAAGGCGTAAAAGAAATGAAAGACCTACGCCCGGGAATGAAGCTGCCAGGCATCATCACCAATGTAACCAAATTCGGCGTATTTGTGGATATAGGAGTGCACCAAGATGGTTTGATACACATCAGTCATTTGGCCGATCGTTTTATTTCCGATCCATCAGAAGTAGTGAAAGTGCAACAGAAAGTACAAGTAACAGTGCTTGAAGTAGACGAAGCACGCAAACGCATCAGCTTATCCATGAAAGGCGATGCAGGTGCCGTAAGCAAACCCAAAGGACAGGCAGCAGCAGGAGCGAAGAAAGAAAAAGAAGCAGAAGGCGATATGCAGTCGAAGCTAAATATGCTGATCTCGAAGTTTAAATAATTATGAATCAATGTCGTTTAGTTAAGGAAATTTAAAATAAAATTGATAATTTTACAATAC
>NZ_CALMGQ010000118.1 GCF_937863595.1 uncultured Cytophaga sp. | reverse complement strand
TTAATACTTAATACTTAATACTTAATACTTAATACTTAATACTTAATACTTAATACTTAATATTATTCCTTATTACTTTTAGCTTTTTCCTTTTCTTGTTTCTTGAATGCACCTCTCAATAAAAATGTGTGCTTCAACAAATCTAAATCTTCTTCTAATTTTTTAGAACTAGAGTCTAAATTTTGAATGGTAGATTTAAGATGCGTACCAGTTGCATCGTCATGAAGCAACACACCTAAAGTACTGTTCGGATTTTGACTTGCTGCTTTAAGCGTTGTCATCATTTCAGATGCAGAATCAGCCATTTGTTGTAGTTCTTGAATACTTGCAGACATCGACTTAAATACAATTGTATCGGTTACTAAATCATTCATCAACGTCCCTTCTTTATTCAATTTATTTGCATAAATGGCTAATGAATTCATCAATCCTTGTGCTTTAGCAGATGCTTGCTGCAATGTTTCTGTAGTCTTATTGATGTTATCAAAAACACTTTCATCCGTCATTAATTTACCAATCGTACCTTTACCATCAACCATACGTTTACTTATTACCTTAAAGTCGTCTGTAATGGCTAAGATGTTTTTATTGTTTTGCTGCAATGTATTCATTACATCATCCGTAGACAAAACCGTTACAACGTGCAAGGAATCTCCATCGACTACTTCCCCTGCACCAACTGTTCCGCCATAAATAATTAATATTTTTTTACCAATCAATCCATCGGAACCTAGTTTAACAAAGGCATCTTTGCGAACGTATTGTTGAGCGGCTTCATCTAAATTCATTACGACTTGAACTTTTGATTTTCCGTAAAAATTCAAACTTTTAACAGTACCAATCTTTACACCCGAATACCAAATATTACTTCCAGGAAGTAATCCGTTTACATCATCAAATACAGTTGTAATTTTCATTTTAGTTGTAAAGGTGGTATGGAGATTACCAACAGTCAATATACCAGCTAGCAATACTAGTATTCCAACTAGAGAGAACATTCCGACAATAACGGCGCGTTTATTAGGTGAGTCTTTCATTATTTTATTTTATAAAATTATAGTTATAAAAACTTTTTATACGTTCATCTTCATTCTCCGTAAATACTTCTTCAAAAGTTCCTGTTTTAATAAATGCACCATCCAACAACATAGCAACGCGATCACCTGTCTCTTTAGCACATGTTAAATCATGGGTAATAATTATCGAAGATGTATTATACTTCTCTTTCACTTCATTAATCAGTTCATTGATCTCAATACATGTAATGGGGTCTAATCCAGAAGTAGGCTCATCGTACAACATTATTTTAGGTTTTAAAATTAATGTGCGCGCAATACCTATTCGTTTTCGTTGCCCTCCAGATAAATCTGAAGGCATTTGATTCATCTTATCTGTTAAGCCAACAGCCTCTAGTACTTCTTCGACAGAATCATTAACTTCCCCTTTAGATAAATTCTTATAATTCATCACTAAAGGAAATTCTAAATTTTGTCTTACACTCATGCTATCATACAACGCACTACTTTGAAATGCAAATCCAATATGCAAGCGTAATGCATCTAATTCTTTTTGATTTAATTTGTCTACTACTTTTCCAAGTACTTCCACATAACCAGAATCTGGCTTTAATAAACCAACCAATATTTTTATTAATACAGATTTACCTGTACCAGACTTCCCTAAAACGACAACATTTTCGCCTTTGTATACATCTAAATTTACATCTGTCAGTACATGTAAATCACCAAATGATTTATACAAACCTTTAATGAATATAGCTTTCTCTGTTTTATCAATTCTATGTTCGTTGTTCTCCATCTTTTAGAAAAATCTAATCCAGTTACTAATTTGTACAATTACAATCTCTTCAATGAAAATCAAAAACATTGTTGTAACAACTGCTTGATTCGCAGCCTTACCTACTCCACGTGTACCTTGCGATGCATTAAACCCTTTATAACAACCAACGATGCCAATTGTAAAACCAAAGACTATTGCTTTTGCCACAGAAGAAAATATATCTATAAATCCTATGTCGCCAAAACCACTTTGAAAGAAGTTTGCAAAGCTAGTTGTTTCATTTGCATGTACATTTACAAATGCTCCAAGCAAACCTACGCAGCTACAATAAAAGGAAAGTATAGGAACCATTAATGTTGTAGCTGTAACGCGGGTAACCACTAAATATTTAAAGGGATTAATTGCAGAAACTTCCATTGCATCTATCTGCTCCGTAACTTTCATAGATCCTAATTCTGCACCAATACTTGAACCGACTTTACCTGCACAAATCAATGCCGTAACAAGTGATCCTAATGCTCGCACCAAGGCTATTGAAATAAGAGAAGGCAACCAAGAGGTAGCACCAAAAACTTCTAGTGATGGTCTTGATTGTTTTGTAAATACAACGCCAGTTACAAAGCCTGTAAGAGTGATTAGTGGAAGTGATTTTAATCCAACTTCGTAACATTGATCAATTATTTGTCTAAAATGATAAGGACCTTTAAACGCTTGTTTAAAAAACAAACCCATGAATGCTATTGCATCATAAATACCTTTAAACGTTTCATCAATTCCTTTAGAGAATATATATTTTCTGACTTTTTTGGCCATTGAGTTTAATTATTAAATCAAGATAATTCTAAAATACAATATGCTTTAGAATATATTATTAAGTTAATGAACTTTAAATTACTGATGTCATTTACATAAAGCAAATATACCTGATTGCAACTGCTAGTTACAGGTATTTCACGTTTCAATTATTACAAAAAAATGAAATATTGTTACACCATTAACTTTAAGGTCTTTGCAAACAATAATCATTCATACTGTAAATTTTAAAAACGCATCTACCAATTTAACATTCTCTTTTTTCAATAGCAACCGTAAAAAATATTTGTATTGATAGCTAAGTTATACATCAGTCATTGATCTTACTAATGACAATAGCTTATTAATTAACAAATCATGTTGTATTGTGTTTTCGAAAAATTGAAGTGGAATACTTCTACGATTGAATATAATAGTAAAAAATAATAGTAGCCTGTACGGGAATCGAACCCGTGTTTCGTCCGTGAAAGGGACGCGTCCTAA
>NZ_CALMGQ010000117.1 GCF_937863595.1 uncultured Cytophaga sp. | reverse complement strand
TGGTACTAATATAATATAAAATTGAACATTAACATTTAAATATTTTGTAATAAGTTGAATAATTGGCATTTAAATAACTAACAAATCCATATATAGAATTGAATAAGCATATTATACTGCTAATTACATTTACTAAGACAAAAAGTAACTCATACAGAACGATTTTTGGCATGATTCTTAACATTTATATGTATTTATCGTATATTTGATTACAGTATGAAAAAAATAGTAACAATAATACTTTTGACTTTTGGAATCGGATTTGGCGTTTTTGCTCAATCAGATACAACTACGTCTTTTCATATTTCTCCAAATCCTGTTGAAAATGATGTTACATTCCGCATCAATTATTCAAATAAGGACATTAGAGGCATTCGTATTTATGACATGATTGGAAAAGAAGTTGCTTATATTGATTTAATGGGCAAAACAGGTTTCACCTCAATGACCATAGATATTAGTTCATTAAGAACAGGTATTTATTTCTGTAACTTATATAGTGACAAAGGGATTATTGAATCCAGAAAAATGATAAAAAATAAATAAGACGGAGTACTTTATACTCTGTACTAAGTACAGAGTATAAAGTATAAACAAAAAAAAGTCACGCAACAATGCGTGACTTTTTTTTGTGAGCCTAATATTTTTTTTAGAAATCACTATCCTATTACAAAAAGTCGAATTTAAATTTTCTGTCGGGAGTCTTTTTGGTAGCAAGAATCATATCAAAACCAAGTTCAGCATACTTTGTACTTTGTACTCTGTACTCCGTACTCTGTACTCTGTACTCTGTACTTTGTACTTTGTACTTTGTACTCTGTACTCCGTACTTTGTACTCTGCACTCTGTACTCTGTACTATTTCTTCTCTTTTTTGTGAAACGCAAAGTCTCTTGAAATTGTAAAGCCAATTTTAAATTCACTTTTACCCCATGAGGATGTTGTCCCTGCTAAATAACTATTTTCAATAATGGCTGCGTTATTAGTAAAAAAGATTTGAAATACGTGTCCACCTGTTTCTATTTCTACTCCTACCCCAATAGGTAAATAAAATGAATTAGACGGTTTTAGATAATCGGAGAAATTATAATACACATCTGCAAGTAAAGCAAATCGTTTTGTAAGTTTGATTCTCCCACCAAAACCTAAGGAAAATAATCCATTGTGATCCTGGGCATTTGCTACATAATTTCTATGTAGATAAATAGGCATAAATTGGAGTGATAATGCATCTGAAAATTTACGTGCTATTAATAATTGATACACGTACGACATTCGATTTGCAAACTCCGTATACACTACCGGATTCTTTTGTGGTGTCAAAGCCATATCAGCAAAGAGCGTTACAGAGATAGGCATTCTATTATCGACGGTTTGTCTCAATAAACGATATTTCAAGAAAAAGTCTAAATTCTCTGCTACTTTACTTCTTCCAAAACCTGCAGTTAACCGATCCGTAATGCCATATTCAAACCCGAAACGAATATCAGAAGCATTATCAAAACCATATAAAGTATGTGGCCCTCCATTTATTCCGCCTACGTCACCAAAATGGTGTGTAATTCTAAAATCTAGAATTCCTTTTCGAACGGTTTCAATCGAATGCGCATTTACAATTCGCGTAGCTTTAAAACTAGCAATCACATAGGTTGGTTTTTTATCTTCGATTAAAAAACTATCTAAATCTGTTTGCGCAGCTACAAAATGATTTTGAATGGCAAATAAAGATAGGAGTAGAAATGCGTGTTTACTTTTTAACATAAGGAATACAAACGGCATTTACATGCACAGTAATATCGGGTGAAATATTTGAAATTTTATCTTTTGGAATATCAATTTTATGCTTAGCTGCAGGCACAATAAAATCTGTTTCTAATGTAATCGTATTCTTATCTACAGTCACCGTGCCAGGTATGGTGCGTATGATTTCAACACCGTGTATCAATACAGAGCCTGTTACTGTAACTGGATACACTCCATTAACTGTAAACGAAATCTCTTCATTTATTTTACCTTTAAATTGTGCATACGGATATTTAGCACTCTCCAAATAGGTTTCATTAAAATGTTCTTGCATCAATCCATTATTAAATACAAAAGACGAAATCAATACTTTAACCAACACATCGTTTGTTGTGGTACTCAAAACAACGTTGGTCTTTTTGGATGTTGCATCTATATTTTCTAGCCGAGCGCTAGAAAAGAAAGAAGTTTTACCTGTCGTTGAAATAAATATTTGTGCTTGCGTTGTAAATCCCGTTATCAGAAATAAAATAGCAATATAAATACAGTTTCTATTTTTCATATTCTTAATTGTTTGGTGCGCCAAGTAATACCCAATCTTGTATTGTTTGTATAAGCGAATCAGGCAGCGGCGTTTCTTTGTAAGGCATTTCTGGCGATTCTAAATGCTTCAATCGTGCAATCAATACAGAATAATTGGGATTTGATGTACTTGATCTCAATGCATACTTTTGAACGTCACTGAAATTATTAAAGAATGCATAACCCGGTTTTTGTGGATTTGTAGCAGTATCTGAATGGCATTTAAAACAATGTGTCACCAAAATAGGCTTTACATCCGTCATATACGAAACAGTTTTATTTACAGGAATTGGATTTTCACCTTTATTAAATGCACACGCATTTAATCCTATAAAGATACCAATTGAAAAGATATAGTAGAACTTCTTTTTGAAATTACTCATTGAATGGATGTTAAAAATCTATTTTTAATAGATCTGCCTTAGATACGTAATAAACCATACAGATGGATTGCACAAAAAAATAATGGATGGTTTCTCTCAAAACCATCCATTAAAATATCTAAACGGATTAAATTATATCGTACCGAGAATATGTATCATTTCTAAGGTAGGTGTTGGACTGCCGCCTGCTTTTTCAAGTGTCACAGCAAATGCTTGCGCATTGTTTATAGACTTTAATTTTTGTAAGCTTCCTGTTTCTGTAAGATCGAAAATGCCCGCATCAATTGGCACACCATTATCAAGCGCCCACAATTGATATTGCATTCCTTCAGGAGGTGTTGGCAAACTCTTTATATCTAAGAACACTTCTTTGGTACTTCTATTCCAAAACACCAAGGCAGTTGCATTTGGCGAGATAGGTAAGCCTTTTAACACTACTTTTGTAGTAGCAGTATCTGTTATAAAAGAAACATATTCATTTTTCTCTTTTAACATCAATTGACTTGAATCTATTAGGAAATTTACATTCTGAGCAAAGATCCTATTTTCTTGTTGCATGGAAATAAGCTGACCTTCGGCATTTTTCCATTGATTCCAAAAGTATCCAGAAAGAGCTGTTGAAATAATAGCAATTGTAACAGATGCAGCAACCAACCAATTAAATGTATTTTTCTTCGGAACGATAGAAATGGACTTACTATTAAATGCAGATTCTGTTTTTGAATCGGTTAGTTGTTTCTCGATTGCACCAACAATTTTATCTTTCAATGCACTTGGGGGAGCAATTGCATGCGCTTGAGCATAATTCTCTAAGGTCAATTGAAGTTGATTATATTCAGCTTCAATTTCCGGATAGGTTGAAATGGCACGTTCTACTTGCTCGGATTCTGTTTGATCCAATCCTCCTAGAATGTACATTTCTAAAATACCTGACGCTATGTAATCTTGTGTATTCAATGCTGTTAAAATAATTTCCTTAAAGTTGTCATTGCTGCTCTTACCCGTGTTTTCACAGTGCCTAGCGGCATATTTAATTCTTCGGCAATCTCTGATTGAGAATAACCTTGAAAATACATTAAATCAATTAATTTTCTTTGTTCAACAGGTAATTGTTGAACGATTTCTTTTATACCGATAAAATCTGGATTGTTAGCCTGACTATATTGGGTGTCTGAAATAGATACGTTTTCAGACACGTCATCGGTTTTCATTTTTGCTTTATATTCTTTAGATCTTAATTTATCTAATGCAATATTCCGAGCAATATTTAATATCCATGTAAATAATCGGCCTTTTGAGGAATCATAATCTGAAATTTTATTCCAAATTTTCAAAAAACAATCATTTAGTAGTTCTTGAGCAAAATCTTCAGAACGTACTATTTTTAAAATAATACCATAAACGGCGCCTGAATAATTATCATATAAATACTCAAATGCCTTCACATCTTGAGCACATAAACGCTTAATGAGTTCCTCTTCTGATATGGTATTCTTTTTTTCTATGATTATGTTCCTTTTGCAAATAATCTGTATCTACAGATTATCACAAGGTAAGTATTTAATTATAGGAATAAAGCGATTTTAACATAAAAATATCAAAAACTATTTTCATGCATTTTTATCAAAAAGTATCGTATTTTATATGACCAGGGTCATTATTTATAAAAAATGTAGTGGTCAATGGTCAGAAAAAAGTAGTTACGTCTTTGTACTCTGTACTACATACTTCGTACTTTTCTCGTCTAGTACCTAGCAGCTCGCAGCTAGCAACTAACTTCAATGCAGCACTTGCACCCAACCTTTGCTAGTACAAGCGTTATTGTATACAGCTTCGTAATAATACACTCCATCGGCAATGTCATTTTGTGGACACCAATTGTTGCTATACGAAGCATCGTAAAAAACGCGCGATCCCCAAGAATTATAAATACTTAATTGAATATGTTCGTTTGGATTATTTGACACAGTAAACAAACAATCATTTTTAGCATCGTTGTTTGGTGTCACTAAATTCATGATTTGTACAGTGCTATTTTGTAGATATAGACTATCCTTTGCTGTGCCACAACTGTTTTTCACAACCATATCATATTGCCCTGTTTGATAGACAGAATTGGAAGTTGCACTACCATATTGGTTATACCAGTTATACTTATACATGGTATTGATTGGTAAATCAAGGGATTTGGATTCGCAGGTATACAATGTGTCATCTACTAAATGAACGACAGGATAGTCTTCCAATACAAACTGCTGCGTACTGGTATCTGCCAAACAATACTTGTACGTTACTAGACTTGCTGTATACTTTCCAGTATTGAGCGCCAAATGAATAGCATCCTCATCATATCGGTGCCACGTATTATCCGTTGATTTTTTTACTATCCAAAACAAACTATCTACTGGTGAAGTTGTATGGCCTTTTAATATTACGGGAGTATTAAAACAGGATGGTGATGCAATTTTATTTGTAATAGCTTGTGCTACCGGAAATGCATTAGGTTTTTTATAATCGGGATGGTAGAAGTTGTAGATGTAATTGTTGCGAGCGATGTAGGTGTATTGTGGAATATCATCAGGCTGATCCATTGCAGGCAAAGGCAACGAATCTATTAAATTAGCCGGCACAAAAGCCTGATCTATATTCTTAATTTCACCTAAGTAGCTTACATGATTGCTCCTGCCAGCTTGAATTCTAGCTCGGTATTTATAAATCAGTATTGTATTATCTCTTCCGTAATCAGTGCCTGAATAACTATTATTGAACGGAATATTATTATAATACATGGGTATAGATATTCCAGTATTAAGCTCATATTGATATATCCTGACAGGTGCAAACCATTCGCTATTATGATAATATAAATATTTTGAATCGTGCGAAAATAAATTTGCATGTATTCCACTGCGCGCATCTATTTGTTGTAATGAATTAAAATTGAATAGCCCTGTTTGATTATCAAATGGGGCGATAAACAAATAAAATGGAATAAAAGAAGCGGACGGTTGGTCCGAAATTTTATTGCCCGGAAAGGCTGCAAAATCTCCTTTAGTTGAATATACAAGTTGATACCCTGTATAGTTTGCGGGTGAATAAGGTATATATAACGGATTTTCTTTATATTCAAAATTAGGAATACTATTTACAATGGGTCCATAAATTTGACAAGAATTCACTCTGTAGTTCAATATGTTATTGCTTCGATATCCCAACACAGATACCCACGTATCAATATTATTTTGATGTTTAATACCACTAATGGAAGGTGCTACAGAGTCTTTAAGAAAAATATTTTTATTAATTACTTTTCCTTTCCCTCCATTGCCATACATATCAATGATGTGATATTCAAGTTTACACAAATCCCAAAATTTTCCGCATTTATTTGGATAGTAGCAATTTGTTATATCATCAATTGGTCTGTTAGTAACATAATTCCAATTTTCTTCATGAGGTACAGTTTCAAATAAATAATAATACCTACGGTTGCTTTCTTCAATAGGTACAATCAAACTTGTGGCATAAAGGGAGCTAAAATTGTATGCATGTAATTGTCCATTATTCATTACCGCACCATTTGGCTCATGTACACTTACTCCGTCATAATAAAAAAGTAGGTTGCCTAATGTATCACAAATAGAATTCACATAAGGCGTTTGTAAATCTCCTTTGTAATTGGAGTTAGTTGGGTTATACAAATTAATTTTTTTTGTAACAACTTCTGGGTTGTTTTTATTGAATTTTAATATATATTTAAAACCTATTACACGCTTATCCGTTTCGTGTTGAGCGAAGAGATTTATACTGTATAAAAAAAGAGCAATAAAGTTTAATGTAATGTATTTCATAAAAAGATAAAAGGCAGTAGGTATTCCTATACTAAGATAAGAATACCTACTGCCTTTTGATTGATTTTATTAATATTTAACTACTTTTTTAATTGTCAATGTATTGTTGTGTTTAATTTTAACAACATACATACCAGCAGACCAATCTACAGTAGCAATAGATGCTAATTCTGATTGCAAGATTCCACTGTATACATTTTTTCCAGTTGCATCCATTATTTCAACAGCAACGGATGTAGCATTTCCATCTATTGTGTACGTTGATAAATCAACCATCAATTCCCTATTAAATGGATTTGGGTAAACTAATACGTTATTCGTTTCTTCTAAAACTATATCGTTTGCAGCAATACGTTGTACTACTGGTGCACAGCCATTTTCATAATACAAGTTCCAAACTTCTAATTCAAATCTACTTCCTATAGCTTCATTATGACCTGCACCTATGTAATAGACATGATTGCCTGAATAAATAGGACTTTGAATATACATATCAAAATTCTCCCCAGATTTTACTGTTGTAGCTGCTTTAAAGTTCCAAGTTGAACCAGACAAGTATGCTTGATATATGTTGGAACTTTTATAATATCCCGAAGAAACTGTAGCAATTGTATTTAAAATACCTGCATCCATAACACCATAATAAATTACACCAGATGCCGGGTTGATTGTAAATACACCAGATAAGTTGGAAGTTGTAGTAATTTGTTCCACACTATTTGGATTGGGCATTGGTAACCGATATAAGTTAGCGCTTCCTTTTTGACCTCGGGCAAAATAAAGATATCCATTGTAAAAAACCATATCCGAACTTGCATATACATCACCTGCAAAAGTTAACTGGCCATATGTTGTTGAATATAAATCATTGTTTTTTACATACGTTATACCATACCCAGGTATTATAGCTTTTAATGTTGCAGATCCAAAGTTATTATCAATTATACCATTATTATAAATTAATGCTGTTGAGCCTTTTTCAATTGCATAGATATCATTTCCCATAGCCATAAAATCAGAAACATTCTTACTAGGAGAAACAGCATCACTAATTAAATTAGTTGTTAAATCAATTTTCCATAATTTATTAGTAGTGATTTCTGTATATAACAGATATGGAATGTTATTTAAAGTTGCAACTCCAATCTTTGTAAATGCCCCTGCTACTGGTATTGCAGCATTTGTAATACCTGGCATTTGATTAATTACCCATTTCTGAAGAGCTGTGCTGAAAGTATAATAATAGATTTTACCATCTCTTCCAGAAAAGTAGATATTACCTCCAGAAGCAACAATATTACTACCCGGTGCTTTGCGGTTATCGCTCAATACACCCGATTGCCAGCCTGCAGCACCTGCATTGGTATTTCCACTTGCAGCGCCGATATGCACATTGGTTTGTAAGGTTACAGGACATCCACTAGCATCTGTTATGTTAATTTTGATAACATAGTTACCAGGATTAGATGCAGTAAATAAAGATGTTGTAGGTGTATTCACCCAAGAGAGAGCCCATCCATTCGGTGAAGCTGATGCTATATAAGGATTGATCGGTGAGGACGCATTGGGATTATTTACATTTATTAATGCTGTATTAGAGCAAGAGTAAATGTCTGCATCAACTGAAGGACTTAATGTAGGACGAATAATAAATGTTCTTACGACCGGTGCACCGCAAACGCCTGTAATGGTTACTTTACCTACAAAATCTGTATACCCTCCCTTTGGTAAATGCCCTTGTATATTGAGCTTATTCTTTCCACTAAGTATAGTTTTTGTATAGGTATTGGTCTGATTATTGTAAGATGTACCTGGCAATTCCCAGGTATACGTGGCATTATTACTAACCCATGGCATACCTAAATCAAAATTCCCTTGGCAGTCTAGACTAACCAGAGTTCCAGGATCATCTACATTAACACCATTTTGTTGCACGTGACCAAAATCTGGTTGCGTAACAGTTAACTGAATTATTTTAGATACAGTATTGCATTGGTTGCTAACAACAACACCAATAGAAACGACACCGTCATTTGTAAAATTGCTTACATAAATTCCACTGTTCCAGTTTTGTTGAATTACAGCTCCCGGTGCATACCAATTATAAGTTGTCCCACCACCTGGTGCACCCGATATTGTAACACCTTCATTACAAAGAAGATTTGTTTTAGAGGCTGTTAATGTGAATGCATTGTTAAGATATGGAGTAATTGTTATATTTTTTGTAGTTTCACTTTTACCACAGAGCCCTAAAAAACCTAAACCTTCGCCTTTAACTTTTATTCTTTTAGAAGAACCATTATTATACCAAGAAACAACAATTTTTCTTGCATAATTAATATTAAAAGGTAATGAATTTCCAGACTGACCTTCAGTTTGTATTTGGTTTGTAGATGTATTATAAAAAGTTGCGCTCCCAGTATTACTTCTATTGTAACTAATAGAAGTAAAATTACTTGCCTGAGACCAATCCATAGTAGCACCACAATAAGTTTGAGCAAAAAAACTAATATCAAAGTCTCCTACTTGAATAATTTCTCCTCCTTCAACTGTCCATTCAATTTTCCCAATCATGTCATAATTACTCACTTCATAAGTACTAGTTGAACCAATAGATCCACAACTAAGAGAGTTAAAATCAATAGTTGGACAATTTTCTGCCAACAAAGTAAACTGGCTAAGCATACATAAACCTACAATAGTTAGTAGCCTTATTTTAAAAATTAATTTCAGTTTCATCATAATTGTTTAAAAGATAGTTAAAATGGTACATGCTATATAAATATGTGTATTTATATATATTTCTTGCAATAATCATTTTTTTTTTTTTCAAATTGCAAGTATATTAACAATATATAATATTCAAAAATGAAAAAACTTATAATACTGCCACTTTTACTTTTAATAATGATAGAATCATTTGGTCAATCAACCGATTCGTTAACAATTGTTAATAAAAATTACATGAACACTATTCAAACGAGTGTATTTGGGTTTGGGGGTTATTTTGCTCTTCAATACGAACGTGCGCTCAGTCAAAATTGGAGTGTAAGTGCGATAGGAAGATTCACATATCCATTTAATCAATTATCAAAAAACACATCCTTTACAAATCGTTTCGAAAAATATTCTATTCAAGCAGAACTACGATATTACTTAGATAAAAATACCATTCACAACAATGGCTTATACCTTGCGGGTGACATGGGTTATGTATATCAAATCCAATACATACCAGAACGTAGAAATTCTGCGTATACAGAAAAAAAATATCCTTTTTATGGAGGTATGATTGGCTATCAATTCTTCGTAAAAAAAAGATTGGTTATTGATGGAGCTATAGGTGTTGAAGTTGGTTTTAATAGTCGCATTTTCAGTTCAGTATCTAGCTATGCGGGTTGGCAGAAATTAAGCAACCCAGGAAACATTCCAATACGTTTAAATATTGGTTACGCATTTTAATACCATTACGGATTCTGTTTCTATAAATTAAATAGTTTCCAAAACATTAGTAATATCGATATGTATATTCATGTCCCTAGTTAAGGTCCACATCTTTGTGATAAAATATCTCTAGCTAATACAGTAGGCAACATATCGTATGCATGGTGTTTTAAAAATTAAAAAAGCGCTCGTCCCCTTCCGGGCGGGCGCATTTTTTTTTGTAGTTTATATAATTTGCTATAGAGATGTGATCCCTACAGGGATCAGTGCGAAGTTAGAAAAGGGTGATGATATTTTCATAGTCGAAAAAGTGGTCAGTGAACAGTGTCAGAAAAAACATTGACGTCTATGTACTCTGTAATTCCCTCCTCTTGTAACTCGCACCTAGCAACTGGAAACTAACATCACAAACCAATAAAACTTGGTCTGCCAATACCTTTAATATTAATACCGAGACGCGGTGTAGATAATGTTACAATTTTAATCATGGTTACATCACCCGGTGCATTTGGAAAACAATACACCCGAAGTTCAAATTCATCCAAAGCTAAATTCTCATTTTTTGTTCTAAAGCCTGCACCAATGCCCATATAAGGTGTATTGTTAAATAAGAATTCCGTACTTGTACCTATTTGTGCAACTTCTGTCAATAAAATAAATGCAAAACGGAATCCCAATAATTTCAGTTTAGGGAATAAGTTTACCGTCGCTGATAACGAACTGGATTGGTGTCCAAATAAGACAAGAGAATTAAATTGCTCTAAACCACTTACACCATTTATATTAATAAATCCATTCAGTTGCGGATTGGTAATTTTAGTATATGCAGCAGAAAAATAAAAACGGTATTTCCAATTACGAATGTTTCGAACTTTTGTAACAAGCGTGCCAGCGCCTTTCACATAAATATCTTGAAATTTATTTTCCGTATTGTAATAACTAGATGTACTTATATCTAAAAAGTAAAATAACCCAGTCGGGCGAGCCCATATTTTGAAAAATTCAGATCCGAAATAATATCTTAGTTTTTCCAATCGCTGATCTGCGCCCGTATTTAATATCCATGAATACCCAAAAGGCAAATCTTCTGTTCTTCCAAAACCATAAATGTATTTGGTTTTGTAAAAATCGTATTTAAAGTAAGCCATTTGACCTAATGCAAAACTTTGATTGTTATATGCAGCCGAAGTTCTCGCATAATATTGATTGGCACTTCGTAAATACGCTCTATTATAATACCGTACGGAGAAGAAAATACGCGCACGATTTTGACGTGTTATTAAATCGATCTCATCTCCTTTGCGCTTAATATCTGAGATTGTAATACCCGCCCAACCATCATGCACGTTGTATTTATAATCGTAAAAAGCAGTATCTAATAATTGTTTGGTATTAACGGACCAATTGTTTGAAAACGAGTAACCACCGGCTATACGTGAAGTGGGCATGTAAAGATCTCTATTAAAGCCCGCCGTAATGCTATATTCGTTTTGATTGCCTATTTGAGCACCACCATTTAACTGCGAATACCTAAAAAAGGGGCTCACAAACGTACCAAATAAGTTATTTTTTGTATAGGTAAATTCTCCGCCCAGACTTGGTTTTAAAGTTGTTCTAAATTGACCTTTGTATTCTATGGATTGCCCCATACCTAGAAAATTTCGATCGTACAGATTCCATTTATAAAAATTAAAATCTAATGGATTAAAGGAACCACCTAATGTCCAAACATCTTGTACAATTACTTCAACATCTACGCTATCAAATACGTTTGGGATTTCCTTAATAAAAATACGTGCATCGTGCATGTAAGGTAAGGTACGCAGCAGTCGTTCATTATCTGAAAGCCTATTTTGATCTACAATGGAATCATTTTTAATAAATAAGTTATCACGAACAACAAACGTCTTTGTCTTTTCGTGTAAAAAATCTCCAACCTTATCAATCATTTTCTTTTTAACGAACACTGTATCGTCAATATTCCCGCCAAAGACATCCATTTTGGTGATGTAAATATTGCG
This sequence comes from uncultured Cytophaga sp., assembly GCF_937863595.1. Lineage (GTDB taxonomy): Bacteria > Bacteroidota > Bacteroidia > Cytophagales > Cytophagaceae > Cytophaga. The sequence continues at coordinate 847 of NZ_CALMGQ010000117.1, read as the reverse complement.
AATATATTTCCCTTCATATATTAAATACGGATTTACAGTCGAACACTTTGCTGTTATGGAATCATCATCACATAACGACAAGGGTTGATCTCGATATAGCTGTTCCCATAAATATGCTATATATCTATTGTCAAGATAACTTTCGTAGTCTCTTCGAACTTTATATTTGGTTTTGGAGGATAAAAATATAAGTGTATCCTCTTGAGGAACAATAACTGTATCCCTGAGTAAAATGAAATGATTCTTCTTTACTGAAACTATTTTAACTTGTGCTCTTGCTTGTATTCCCAGAAAAAGAATGCAGGAAACAATACTTATCAAGTGATAAGCAGTTTGTTTTCTAAACACAATGCATAAAATAGGTTTCATTAAAATTAAACGTCTCTAGCTTTTATAGCTTTTTGCTCCTTCATTTTTTTATGTTACTGAATTTACAATAATATTTTCTTTAATTGACACAATACAGATTTCATTCAAAATTTTTCTTTAATTTTGAATTATGGCATTTATAGAAAAATTAAAAGAACGTTGGGGAATTGAAAGTAATTGGCGCTTAGCGAAAATATTTTTCATCTTTTCAATTACCGGAATGACTGCAGTAAGATTACGGAAACTCGTATTTCCATTAATTGGGATAGATTCAAGTACTCCTACTTGGTTGTTTGTGTTAACTTGGATCTTATTGATTACACCTTCTTATTATTTTTTTATGGTTATCTATTCTATTTTATTGGGCGAAAAAACATTTTTTTTCGGTATTATGAATAAAACGTTATCCAGATTCAAAAGAAAGAAAGGTGGATTCTAATCATAAATGCAACACCCCTCCATTTTCAATCGTTTTCGA